>CAYNRF010000008.1:0-35614 GCA_964399525.1 uncultured Phycisphaeraceae bacterium
GGAGCGCGCGGGGGAGGAAGGGTGATGGGCGGGGGCGGGCATGGTGAGGGGTTGTGGATGGCTGGGATGGGAGGATGGCCGACTGGAAGTCGGCCCAAGAGCCGGATGGCCGACTACAAGTCGGCCCCACGGTAAGAACGGCCGACTGAAAGTCGGCCCCACGGTCAGGAGACGGCGGCCGCGCGGGGGCGGGGGAGGATGCGGGCGGGCTCGGGCATGTCGCCTTTGGCCAGGGCGGCGCGGAGTTCGGTCAGGCGTTCGAAGGCGGGCCGGGCGGTGCACGCGGTGTCGGCCAGGCCGCCGCGGGGCATCTCGGCGGACGCGGACGGGTCGGCGAGTTCCTGCCAGCACACGGACTGGACGAAGGGCTTGGCCAGCGCGACGGCGCCGAAGGCGCTGGCCCAGTCGGCCTGGGCCTGGTTGGACCACGGCTGGCGCCAGCTGCCGCCGGAGAGGCCCTGGTGTTCCTCGTCGGTCACATCGATCGGCGCGGCGGGCGCGCCGGCGGCGGTGATGGCGATGGGCCGGTCCAGCGCCGCGTACTGGTCGAGCATCGCGCTGAAGGCCATGAGGTCGCGCGTGGCCAGGCCGGGGGCGGGGACGCCCATCTGGATGCGCAGCGCCAGCGTGTCGAACTGGATGCCGGCCTGGGCGAGCATCTCGGCGTACAGCGTGGGCGGGAGCGAGCGGCGGTCGGCGGAGTGGTGCTCGCCCCAGGGCTCGACGATCTCGACCTGCACCTTGGCCTTGGGGTGGAGCTTGCGGGTGACCAGCACGCAGATGCGCGTCAGGTCGATCATCTGCTCGAAGGTGAAGGCGAAGTTGCGGTTGGCGTGCAGGCCGGAGCAGACGGTCCAGCGGTTGACGGTGCGCCGGTAGCGGGTGACGACGGCCTTCATGTGCTCGTAGACGAGCTCGCGCAGGGTGTCGTAGTCGTTCTCCCAGATGTAGAGCCAGTCGGGGACGGCGTGGGGGCGGAAGTCGATGACGGGGCCGGCGACGACGGGGAGCTTGGCGTGGCGGACGGCCCACTCGATCCAGCGGTCGGTGCGGGCGAAGGCGTACTCGCCCTCGGCCGGCTCCATCTCCAGCCAGCGCATGGGCATGGTGATGAAGTCGGCGGCCCGGGCGGCGAGGTCCTTGGCGGGCTCCGAAAAGACGAGCGGCGAGATGGCCACGCCGACCGCGGGCGGCTGGTGGAGGACCAGGCCGGCGCGGGTGGGGTGGAGGACGGGCTGGCCGGCGCCCAGGTCATCGGCGGCCTGGGCGTGCATGCGGGCGCGGGCGGGGGCGCCGAAGTCGAGCTGGGCCTGACGCAGGGCGAGGCGCTCGGAGGCTTCCAGGGCGATCCAGAGGGCCCGGAGGGCGAGGCGGTCGGCGTCGTCGTCGGGGGTGTCCTGGCGGGGCAGGGCGACCAGGGCCTGGGTGAACGCCTCGCGGGCCTTCTCGATGATGGGCATCACGGGGTCGGCCGCCAGCGACTCAAAGGCCTGCCACTCCTCGAGCTTGTTGAGGATCAGCATGACGCGGTGGCGCGCCAGTTCGAGGCTGAGCAGGTAGGGCCGGTCGCGGTCGGGCAGCAGACAGGTCTGCAGCACGAGCTGGCCCAGCGGCCGCAGGGCGGTGCCGTCGGGGAGCAGGCAGGGGCCGAGGGAGGCGAGGGCGGAGGCGTCCAGCGTGACCTGGATCGAGAGAGCGGCGGCCTCGGGGCTGGTCTTCTCGCACCGGATCAGGCCGGGCTGGGCGATGGCGGCGCCGGTGACCGGAACGGCGTCGGGGCCGACGATGGACGCGCCGGGCAGCGGGCCGGACGCAGCGGGGGCGAGTCTCTGGGTGACGACAAAGGCGAGCATCAGGTCCACGCACCACCGCCCGGTCGGGGCATCTGGGCCCGGGCGGCGGGGTGCCGCGTTCGGGCGGATGCGTACCTTACGGCGGGAGGCGGGCCGGGGCGAGGGGCGGGCGGTCTCGGGCGATGCCGGGTCGGCGGGGGAGGGATACCCTCGTTTCATGCCAACGGACACCACAGGGCAGAACGGATCGGCGGTGTTTGCGACGGATCTGCGCCTGCCGGACCGGCGGCAGGGCAAGGTGCGGGACACCTACACGCTGCCCGGGGCGGGGGGTCAGGGGGCGGACGGGCGGGACGCCATTCTGATGGTGGCCAGCGACCGGCTGAGCGCGTTCGACGTGGTGCTGCCCACGCCGATCCCGGGCAAGGGGCGGCTGCTGACGGAGATCGCGGCGTTCTGGCTGAAGATGATCGGGGCGCGGGGGCTCGGGCCGACGCACCTGATCTCGACGGATGACGCGCTGGTGCCCGACGCGGCGCTGACCGGCCTGACGACGCGGGAGGATCTGCGGGGGCGGGTGACCATCGGGACGCGGTGCGCGGTGATCCCGGTGGAGTGCGTGGTGCGGGGGTATCTGGAAGGGTCGGGCTGGAAGGACTATCAGCGGACGGGGGCGGTGTGCGGCGTGGGCCTGCCGGCGGGGCTGCGGCAGTGCGAGAAGTTGCCCGAGCCGATCTTCACGCCGGCGACCAAGGCCGAGGCGGGGCACGATGAGAACATCGGGTTCGACGCGGCGGTGGCGCACATCGCCGGGATGGTCGGGGCGGACCGGGCGGGCCCGCTGATGGAGACGCTGCGGGCGCGGTCGCTGGGGATCTATGCGATGGCGTCGGCGTATGCGGCGGCGCGGGGGATCATCCTGGCGGACACGAAGTTCGAGTTCGGGCTGCCGCCGGGGACGGACGGCCGGCCGGATCTGGACGCCGAGCCGGTGCTGATCGACGAGGCGCTCACGCCCGATTCGAGCCGGTTCTGGGAGGCGGGGTCGTACGCGCCGGGGAAGGCGCAGGCGAGCTTCGACAAGCAGTTCGTGCGGGAGTATCTGCAGGGGCTGGTGGACAAGGGGCTGTGGGACAAGACGGACCCGGGGCCGGAACTGCCGGGGGACGTGGTGACGGGGACGCTGGCGCGGTATCGGGCGGCGCGGGATCGGCTGGTGGGGTGAGGGAGGAAGGGACGGAGCGACGGAGCGACGGAGCGACGGAGCGACGAAGCGACGAAGCGACGAAGCGACGAAGCGACGAGAGGATTGTGTGATCAGTCGCGGCCGAGGTTCTGGACGCCGCGCTGGTTGCGCTGCTGGAACTTGGCCTGGATCATGGCACGGTGGGCTTCCATGCCGGCGGGCTCGGGGAAGACCTCGTCGAAGGGGCGGCTGAGTTCGGCGGCGGCGAGCTGCTCGTAGGCCTGGCGGAACCGCTGGTCGATGGCCTCGTAGGCGTAGCGGCGCAGGTCTTCGGGGGTGTAGTCGTAGACGCGTTCGGCCTCGTCGGGGCCGAAGACGCCGATCATGTTCGCCAGGGCGGTGCCGGCGACGAAGGAGAAGTCGCGGTCCATGTACTCCATGCGCGCCGTGGTGGTGCCGGCGACGACGTCGCGGAGCTGCTCACGCATGAAGATCGCGTGGGCGCGGCGGGCGTAGTTGAACATGCCCTCGAAACGCTCTGGATCGCCGGCGAGCAGGCCCTCGATGATGGCGCCCTGCAGGGCCCCGTAGACCTCGGAGACCGCGACCTGGGGCGAACCGAAGCTCTCGTTGAGCTGCTTGTCGACGAAGTCGGGCAGGGAGAGGGTCATCTCCATCTCGCGGGCCGGGTCGTTGAAGTTGTGCTTGCCCCAGTTGCGCAGCTTGTCGAACCAGAAATCCGCCTGGGCGATGTCGCCGCGGCGGTAGAAGTAGCGGATGGCGTCGCGGAGGAAGTTCTCGTAGCCGGCGGCGACGGTGCGGTAGGAGCGGCCCTCGGCCTCGAAGCGGCCGGAGGCCTCGACGACCTCCTCGAGCATGTTGCCGTAGGTGGGGACGAAGTAGGGGTTGGGGGCGACGAAGTAGACGCCTGCCTGGCCCTCGTGGGTGTCGAGGTAGTTGAAGTACATGTCGCCGAAGCGCCAGAGCTCCTGGACGGACTGGAGGACGATGCGGTAGGTGTTGAGGAAGTCGAAGGAGTCGGAGTTGTGGAAGTTGACCTCCATGCGGCCCACGTCGGTGCCGCGGGCGGCCCAGTAGAGGGCGTGGGCGGCGGGGACGCGCCAGTCGACGGGTCCGAACTTGCGGACGACCTGGAGCATGCGGACCGGCTCCATGTTGTACTCGTCGATGAGCACGCGCTTGCGGACGTGGTTGACGGCCAGGTCCCAGGCCTCCTTGGAGGGGAAGCGCTCCATGAGGTCGGTGACGGCGCGGGTCTTGGGCCCGGCGTTCTGCATGATGTAGTCGAGGCGGCCGGTGCGCTCCAGCTCGAGGTGCAGCTGGATGCGGCGGAGGAAGTCGTAGCCGACCTTCTCGCCCATGACCTCCTCGTAGGCGTCGAGGATGTCCGCGGCGGCGGGGTTGCGCTCGCGCAGGGCGGTGCGGGTGTCGGGGGCGTCGACGACGGCCTGCACCCAGGCGGCATAGATCTCGATGACGGACTCGCGGTCGCGCTGGTCGGGGGGGATCTCGGGCTTGGGGCCCATGATGTTGTGCCACTCGTAGGCCAGCTCGCGCTTGTAGTGCTGGTTGGAGTCGTCGGTGTAGCCCCCGACCTTGTGCAGGAAAATCCAGCCCAGCTCGCGGTGCATGAGCATGTCGGAGGGGTTGGCGCGCAGGCCCTCGTCGCGGAGCAGGCGGATGCCGGCGTTGACCCACTCCCAGCGTTCCTCGGGGGTCTGGGTGGTGACGGAGATGTTGTAGGCAAGGTTCCAGGCGTGGAAGGACCAGACGCGGGGGAAGCGGGGCTGGAGGCGGGTGATCTGGCGGGCCAGCTCGACGGCCTCGAAGTAGCGGCCTTCCTCCTTGGCGGTGTTGGCGCGGATCCAGAGGTAGTTGACGAACAGGCCACGGAGGGCGCCCATGGCGATGCCGACGCTGACCTGCCAGGGGTCGCCGTCCTCGGCGCGGTCGGTGTAGGCCAGTTCGTGGCGTCCGACCGAGGCGGCGACGACCGAGGTCATCACGCCCGAGCCCACGAGGCCGCAGACCATGACGAGGACGGCGATGAGGCGGACGCGGGCGTTGGTTCCCATGGGCTTGCTCCGTGGAGTTCTGTACGCCTCAGTGGCCCGAATAGATCGCCAGCTGTCGGGAGCGGAAGGAGAAAACCCCAACGAGGTAGATGACCAGCGACACGGCGAGCAGGACGCCGGTGCTGCTGGCAACGCTGGACCAGGAGAGCAGGCGGCCGTCGGCGAGGCGTTCGGCCGGCTTGAGGTCGTTGTAGATCATGAAGGCCGACGAGACCTTGTCGGCGAAGTGGTAGGTGAGGAAGCGGTACAGGTCGAAGTTGCCGTCGGTGTCGGTGGTGCCCCACCCGGGCAGGGCGTAGGCCACCCAGCCGGAGGACTCGGCGATGAAGAAGACGCCCACGGCCACGAGGCAGGCGACCGGGAAGCTCAGGAAGGTGGCGGCGCAGACCGCCAGCATCCCAAGGAATGCCAGCTTGACCCACTGCACGGCCTGGACGCGGAGGAAGTTGCCGCGGAAGGTGCCCACCTGGTAGGAGATCTCCAGGCCGTCGGCGGGCATGGTGATGGAGTTGGTGTTGGGGAAGAAGCGGATGGCGCCCTGGTCATCCAGGGCGAAGTTGCCGTTGAACAGTTCGAAGCGCAGCGTCCCGTCATCGTTGATCTTCTCCGGGCCCAGGATCAGGGTGTGGGAGAAGCCCAGGGCGGTGCGCTCGCGGAAGATGGGGCCGTCGGAGAACAGGAAGGTGATGGCGTAGAAGACGTCCGGGCGGTTGCCCTCGGCGTCGATCTTGTAGCGCAGCGTCAGCGGGACGCCGCGGCGCTTGGCGTCCTCGAGCCCCTCGAACACGTATTCCTGGGACCGCTCGGCGACCGGGTCGATGGAGCGGAAGGCGGTGATGGCCTCGCGGAAGGCCTCCTCGCGGAAGCGGGCGCGGTCGGCGGGTGTGGGCGTGAAGGGGCCGAGGCGCTGGATGCCCTCGATGCGCTGCTCGACGGCGGCGTCGAACATGGGGTCGGTGATCTCGAAGGGGGTGCGGGGCAGCACGGCGCGGCGGGCGGTGAGGATCCGCGTCTCGAGCACGAGGCGGTCCTCGGTCATCAGCAGGGAGGCGTCGCGGGGCTCGAAGGGGCGGACCTCGCCGCCGGCGGGCAGGCGGCGGAGGTACTCGGTGAAGCCGAAGACGCCCGACGCGCTGACGAGCAGGAGGACGGCGGCGAGCGTGGCCACCCCCAGCCACTTGCCCAGGACGTACTGGGCCGCGGAGACCGGCTTGGTCATCGTCTGCCAGATGATCTTGTCGCGCTGCTCGAAGGCGACGGTGGCGGCCCCGAAGAACAGCACGAGCAGGGCGATGACCCAGAAGGCGAACTGGTTGGCGTACTGCAGGAAGGCCTGGACGCGGTAGCGCAGGGGCTGCTCGCCGTTGAGGATCAGCGGCATGGCCGCGAGCATCACGATCAGCATCGCGATGAAGATCACGGAGATCTTCATGCGGATGGCCTCGGCCAGGACGTTGCGGGCGATGGCCAGCGTGGGGTGGGCGGGGGTGAAGAGCAGGACGGCGGCGCGCAGCAGGACGATGAAGGCCAGCATCAGCTGCGCCCCGCCGAGCACGACGAAGCCGAACGGGGCCGAGCGCTCGAAGAGGATCAGGGGCAGGCCGATGGCCAGGGCGCCGGCGGTGATGGCCAGGTAGCTCAGGCCCAGGCCCAGCCAGATGAACAGGAGCATGACCCCCGAGACGAGCAGGACGCCGATGGTGAACGAGGCGGGCGAGCGGGCGGCGTCGGCGGCGTCGGCGAGGGAGCGGACGCGGACGGCCTCGGGGTTGGTGATCTGGCGGCCTTCGGCGTCGGTGATGAACTCGGGGACCTCGGCCAGCACATCGCGCAGGCCGGTGGGGTCGGTGGCGGCCTCGAGGTGGGCCCAGCCGACGGCGCCGGCGGCCAGCAGGACGATGACGGCGGTGGCCACGATCCTGAACAGGCGCGACTTCTGCACCCGGTCGACGGCGCCGAGGCGTTCGCTGAAGCTCACCGTCCGCCCCCCCCGCTGCCCGGCTTGTCCTCGGGGTGGTCGTCGGGCTCATCGAGCAGGGAGCCGATGATGCCGTCGTCGATCTGGTCGTCGGACGGCGGCGCCTGGCCGGGACGGGCGGACGACGGACGATGGTCCGGCGCGTCCTGCTGGGTGGGGGCGTCGCTGGTCAGGGTGTCGATGATGGACTCGTCCGGGCCCGCGGGCGGGGGGGCGGGGGCGGACGGGGCCCGGGCGGACGCGTCGGCGTTGTCCTGGATGGACGGGCTCTGCTCGTCGGACATCAGGCGGCTGATGAGCTCGTCGGACTCGGCGGGCGGCGCCTCGTCTGCCTGGCGCAGGAACGCGGCGGTCGCGCCGCCTTCCCGGGCGCCGGAGGTGGCGGTGTTCTCGGCGCGGGCGCGCTCGACGATGCCCAGGAACAGCTCCTCGAGCTTCTGGCGGGGGGCGGCGACGCGCCGGATGGACTTGAGCCCGCCGGAGCGGCGGCGGATGACCTCGTCGATCTCCGCGAGCGTGGCGTCGTCGAGGGTGTCGGCCTCGATGGTGGTGCGCTCGGTGGAGGCCAGAAGCTGCTCGCAGGTGCCCTCGCCGCGGATCTTGCCGCCGTAGAGGATGACCATGCGGTCGACGACGTCCTCGACGTCGGCCAGGAGGTGGCTGGAGAGGATGATGGTCTTGCCGCGGCGGCCCAGGTCGAGGATCAGGTCCTTGACCTGGCGGGTGCCGATCGGGTCCAGTCCGGTGGTGGGCTCGTCGAGGATGAGCAGGTCGGGGTCGTTGATCAGCGCCTGGGCGATGCCGATGCGGCGCTGCATGCCCTTGGAGTACTCGCGGACCTGGCGGTGCTGGGCGTGGGCCAGACCGACCATGTCGAGCAGCTCGTCGATGCGCCGCTGGCGGACCTTGTGGTCCAGGCCGAAGAGCTTGCCGTAATAATCGAGGGTCTCGCGGGCGTTGAGGAAGGGGTAGAGGTACGACTCCTCGGGCAGGTAGCCCACGCGCTTCTTGGTGGCGACGTCGGTGGGCGGCTTGCCGAAGACGGCGACGCGGCCCGAGGTGGGCTTGAGCAGGCCGAGGATCAGCTTGATGGTGGTCGACTTGCCCGAGCCGTTGGGCCCGAGCAGGCCGAAGACCTCGCGTTCGTGGATGAGCAGCTCGACGCCGTCGACGGCGCGGGCGCGGTCGCGCATCCAGAAGTCCTTGAAGACCTTGGTCAGCCGCTGGCAGGCGACGACGGGCTTGCGGTCGCCGGCGGGGGACGCGGCGGGCCGCGGGGCGGGGGTCTTGCTGGACGCGGGAGCGGCGGTCATTGTTCCTCGGGTTCCTGGATGCCGCGCTGGGTGCGGAAGAGGTCTCGGCGGAAGCGGTTCATCCGCTCCTCGTTGGCGCGGTCGACCTCGGCCTGCTTGCGGGCGCGGTCCAGGTCACGCACGATGGACGGGTCCTGGTTGATGAGCAGCTCGGCGGTGGAGCGGCCGCGGGGCAGGGACATGACCTGGACGAACGGGCGGTTGAGGAACGCGCTCATGGCGTCGGACCAGTCGCGGGCGATCATCAGGCGCGGGTTGGACTCGTACTGGGCGAGCTTGGCGCGGAAGAGGTCGCGGTCGGCGATGGCCTGGGTGACGCGGGTGGAGGTCTGGCCGCGGACGAACTCGAGCAGCTCGGAGACGCGGCCGGAGACCAGGCCGGCGGCGTGGACGGTGCCGAGGATGTCGGCGGGGCGGCCCTCGAGCAGGGCGTCGATCTGGGCGAGCAGGGCCGAGGCCTGCTCGTGCTGGCCGAGCTCGATGAGGCGCTCGTACTCGTTGATGGCGTCGATGAGGACCGGCGCGGCGGCGCCGGCGACCTCGTTGAGCTGCTGGTCCCGCTCGAGCAGGGCGTCCTCGCGGGCCTTGCCGGCGCGCTGGGCGGCGGCCTGCACCGAGGCGAAGCGGTCGACCAGGAAGACCGGCGGGATCTTGCGGCTGAGGGTGACGCGGTCGATGGTGATGCCGCTGCGGATCTCGTCGAGCTGGCGCTGGGCGATCTCGCGGACGCGGGCGGCTGAGGAGGAGTCGCCGGACTGCTTGAGCAGGTCGTCGATGGTCACCGAGGCGATGGTCTGCACGACGCCGCGCTGGACGGCCAGGCGGATCAGGCGCTCTTCCTGCTCGGGGATGACGTTCTCGGCGTACAGCCGGTGGTCGGTGCGGCGGTAGGTGACCGTCCACTGCGTGTGGGCGACGTTCAGGTCGCTGGTGATGTTCGAGAACGACCGCGCCGGGTTCAGCTTGCCCTCGCTGGAGAACTGCTGGACGGTGGCGGACATGGCGATGTCGTCGTTGTTGATGTTGGCCGCGTAGGGCATGAAGGCCTGGCCGAGCTTGACCTCGACGCTGCCCTCGCCGATGCGGATCATCTCGCCCATGGGGAAGGGCAGGTTGGGATGGATGCCGGGCGTCAGGTTGAAGCTGGTGGGCTTGCCCAGGAACACGCGGATGCCCCGCTCGCCCTCCTGGATGGTCTTGACGCCGGAGATGAAGAACAGCGCGACCAGGACCACCATGACGAACTTGAGCAGGCCGTAGGTGAACCGCAAGGCGTCGGCGAGCGACTGGTTGGCGGGGTCCAGGCGCGGGCCCGCGCCCGGCGAGCCCGGGACGGTCTGGCGGAGGCGGACGGAGGCGCCGCGGGCGGGGGGCGTCTCGACGGCGCGGGGGGCGTCGTCTTCGGGCAGGCCCGGGATGGTGGGGTCGGTGTCGGCCATGGATCAGTTCTCCGATCCGGGCGTGCCGTTGGCGGGGGAGGCGGGGTTGCGCGCCGCGGGCACGGGCAGCTCGGCGCCCGTGCTGCGGATGACCTCGGGATCCCAGAGCTGGATGCCGAAGTCGGAGGTGGAGAAGATGAGCGTGAACTTCTTGGCCATGGCCTCGCGCATCAGGTTGATGTTCTGGATGAACACGGCCAGGTCGGGGTTGATGTTCTGCTCGGCGAGGTAGGGTGCGGCCTCGGCCTCGCCGCGGGCGAGGATCTCGTCGGCGCGGCGGTTGGCGAAGGCGAGGATCTTGTCGCGGTTGGCGCTGGCCTCGGCGCGGATGGCCTGGGCCTGGGAGCGGCCCTCGGACTCGAAACGCTCGGCCAGACGGTCGCGGTTGGCGCCCATCCGGGTGATGACGGACTCGGTGGTCTCCTCGGGGAGGATGATGCGGTCGATGCCGACGGAGACGATCTCGATGCCGTAGCTGTTCAGGGCCTTGCCGGCCTCGCCGCCGCGTTCGAGCAGCGAGGCGATGCGGGCCTCGAGCTCGGGCAGGCGCGAGCCGCCCTGGGTGGGGGTGAACAGCTCGTCCATGCGGAACTTGCTCGTCTCGCCCATGGCGGAGCGGAGCAGGTCGCGGAGGACGTTGTTCTCGGCGCTGGAGAAGTGGTCGGTGGCGCGGTCGCCGGCGTTGGAGAAGCTGCGGAAGAACTCCAGCGGGTCCGTGACCTTGTAGGTCAGGAACGCCTCCATGATGATCTGGAAGTCGTCGGCGGTCTGCTGGGTCTCGGACTGGCCCTGCACCAGGCGGATGCGGCTGTCGTACTTGGTGACCTGCTGGATGGGATAGGGCAGCTTGAACTTGAGGCCCGGCTCGGTCTTGATCGACCCCTCGCCGGCCTTGCCGAAGGTGGTCAGCACGGCCACCTCCGTGAAGCGGACGGTGTAGGTCGAGCTGAACAGCACGAGTGCGATGACGACGACGTACATCACGATCGCGGGGAGGCTGAAGAGGTTCTTGGTCACGGTCACGGCTCCATGGCCCGCTGCGACGGGCGTGGCGGGTTGGTCGTCTTCACTGGGCGAGGGGGGCGCCGGCGGTCTCGTCGAGCACGTCCCGGCCGGCGGCGCCGTCCTGGAGCTCGAGGCGGATATGCAGGCCGGGCAGGGACTCGGGGGTCACGAACACGCGGGCGCCGGCCATGGCCTCGCGGAGGGCGTCGAAGTACATTTTGGATTGGAACAGGGCGGGGGCGGCGGTGTAGGCGATGTTCTGGCCCTGGAGCAGGGCGGAGCGGCCGCGCTCGGCCATGTGCCGGTTCCAGCGCTGGGCCCCGGCCTCGAGCAGCGCGACGCCGGCCTGGCCGCCGGTCTGCTCGAGCAGGCGCTGGACCTCGAGCTCGAGCTCGGTCTCCTCGTCGGTGCCCGACCCGCGGACGCGGTCGAGGCGGTTGAGCAGCGCGACGATCTGGTCGGCCAGATCAACGGAGCCGGCGGCCTCGGTGAGGGTGGCGGTCTTGGTCTTCAGGGCGTCCTCGATCAGGGCTTCGCGGTTCTGGCGGGCCTGGACGACGCGCTCGAAGTTGGGGGCGACCTTGACGGGCGGGTGCACGCCGTGGGCCCCGACGAAGAGGATCTCGATGCCCGCGCCGCGGCCGTTGTTGAACTCGGCGTAGGCCGCTTCGAGGCGTCGCTTGAGCTCGAGCGAGAGGTCGGACCGCTGGCCGGCGAGGATCTGATCGATCGAGAGCTGGCCGATGTGCTGGGTGACGACGCGCCGGCCGACCGAGGTCAGGAGGCGCTCCCGGGCGGCGGGGCTGGCGAACTGGTCGAACAGCTTGACGTCACGGACGATGTAGTGGACGGGCACCTCGATGGCCAGCAGGGACAGGCCGGCGTTGGACCGCGTGCCGCCGTCGCGGGACAGGGCGGTCTCCAGACCGGGCTGGACGATGTTGAGCATCTCGCGCGTGGCGTGGGTCTCGCCCCAGAGCACGGGCTTGGACGGATCGTCCGGCGGCGCACTGGCCAGGTGCAGAACGCGCACGCCCGCGCTGGCGTACTGCTCGCCCTCGGGCCCTTCGACGTTGGGGTCGCCGACGGTGGGGATCTCGAAGGTGGAGATCGGCCAGGGCCACTTGATGTGCAGGCCGGGGCCGATGTCGCCCGCCTCGCCGCGATCGCCCATGCTGATCACCGGCGGGGAGACGCTGCCGAAGGTCAGGACCAGCCCGCGCTGGTGGGGCTGCACGACGACGATGCTGGTCAGCAGCCAGGCGATGATCACGCCCATCGCCACGAGCCCGGCCAGCCAGCGGGAGAGCAGCTGATAGAACCAGGAGCCGGAGATGTCCACGCCGAACTGGTAGTTGACCGCCTCGCCGACGGATTCGGCGATGCGGTCGGGGGCGGCGACCAGCCCGAGCAGGCGCGAATCGAACGCGGGGCGGGGATCCTCGCCGGCGGTGCGCGGGCGGTAGAGATCGAACACCAGGTGCAGCACCGTCTCGGCGCCGAGCACGACGAGCATGCCGGCGATGATGAACGGGGCGATCACGCCCAGCCAGTCCTGCGACAGCGCCAGGTCGAGGAACGAGGTGGCGCCGATCAGCAGGCCGATCAGGGCGATGCCCACCGCCTGGGCGGCGCCGGCACGCAGGTTCGACCAGGGCCGCAGCGTGCCCATGCCGGACACGAAGCGGGCGAAGACGAACATGACGACCGCCACGGAGAGGCCCAGCGCCAGGGACACGCCCGTGGCGGGGGGCACCTCGATCACCTTGTCGGGCACCTCCGACCAGGCGCGGAAGCGGAGCACGCCCCCGACGATGTTGATCGACGCGACGACCAGACCCGCGAGGGGAACAACCCACTTCTGGATGGTGGCCAGCCGGCGGGCCGCGACGCGCAGGTCGTCGCTGGCGGTGTCGAAGGCGCTGGTCGCGGCCGAGGAGGCGGCCAACTGCTCGGCCTCGATGGCCTCGAGCCGTTCGCGGCGCATCTGGTCGTACACAAGGATGAGCGTGGCCCACACGATGATGCCCGAGCCGAGCAGCCAGACGGCGGTGCCCACGCCGTGGTCGCCGGTGAAGCGGGCGTAGACGAAGAAGACAACGGTCAGAACCGTCTGGATGACGAGCCCGAGCACGGCGACGCGTGCGGCTCTGCGGTACGCGAGGTGATCGCCCTTGGTCATGGGTCGGCCTGTCCTCCGGGGCGCCCCGTGGCGCCGGTGGCGGTCGTTCTTGGATCGGATGGCCGGTTCGGCGAACCGGGCGGGGTCGGGGGGAGTATTGTGCCCGCGTTCGGGGCGGGTGTCCACCGGCCCCCCTACGAGGCCCGGTCGGCGTTGGTTCGACCGGCCTGGTTGATCGGATGAACAGCCGGCCGATCGGCGCGGCCCACCGCCCACGCGCCGGGCCGGACCCGGGCGTTCCCCGTCCTGCCGTGCGTCCGCCGCGGCCCCCTACCATCGACCCGCCCCATGAACCAAGCCCTTCTGCCCATCGCCCGCAACGCCTTCATCGAGAGCGTCCGCCAGCCGGTGTTTCTGGTGATGCTGCTCGCCGCCGCCCTGCTGCAGGTGCTCAACACCTGGGTGTCGGGCTTCACGATGGGCTACAAGAACGTCCCGGGCGAGGTGACGGCGGACAACAAGCTGCTCTTCGACGTGTCCCTGGCCACGGTGTTCGTGTGCGGGATGGTGCTGGCGGCGTTTATCGCGACGGCCTCGATCTCGCGCGAGATCGACAACAAGACCATCCTGACGGTGGTGTCCAAGCCGATCGGGCGCACCACCGTGATCGTGGGCAAGTTCCTGGGGGTCGCGGCGGCGATGACCGTGGCCATCGCCATCATGATGGGCATGCTGATGATCGCCATCCGGCACGGGGTGCTGACGACGGCGGCGGACTACATCGATCAGCCGGTGATCGTCTTCGGCGTGGGGGGATTTTTCCTGGCGCTGGTGCTCGCGGCGGTGGCGAACTTCCTGTACGGGTGGTCGTTCCCGCAGACGGCGGCGCTGCTGATGCTGCCGCTGATCTGGGCCGGCTACCTCATGATTCTGCTGGTGGGCAAGAAGTGGCAGTGGCAGCCGATCGGGACCGATTTCAAGCCGCAGATCATGCTGGCGTGCCTGTGCATCGGGGGCGCGCTGCTGGTGATGACCTCCATCGCGGTCGCGGCGTCGACGCGGCTGGGCCAGGTGATGACCATCGTGGTCTGCCTGGTGTTCTTCATGCTCGGCCTGCTGAGCAACTTCTTCGTGGGTCGGTTCGTGTATTCCAACGACCGCGTGGGGCAGATCGCCAACGCGTGGCCGATGACCGAGGCCGATCTGTTCGATTTCCACACGGACGTGACGATCCCGATGGCGGCGGCGGCGGCGGGGGTCACGCCGCAGGAGTTCGTCGACCAGCGGTTCCGGATCGAGGACTACATCACCCCGCGGGACGTGCTGCGGATGCCGCGGCTGGACGAGGACCCGGTGTGGCGGGAGGTGATGTTCATCGAGCCCGGGGGGACGTACCGGATCGACCTGCTCAGCCCGCCGCGCGTGCCCGTCCGCCCGGGGGACCCCTTCTATTACGGCGCGTCGCCCAACGGGGTGGGGCTCGTGACGCCGCGCTTCGAGCCGCTGACGCCCGAGGAGTTCGCCTCGGACCGGCCGGTGGAGCGGGGCGCGCTGGTGGTCCAGGAGGTCAGCGACCTGACGCTGATCGTGCGTCAGGCGGGCGATGTGCCGCTGATGGTCAGCCGGCCGCCGCTGGCCCGTGACTCGGTGTTCCTGGCGCCCACGCGCGTCAACCCGGTGGTGATGGGCGCGTGGGGGCTGATCCCGAACATGCAGTCGTTCTGGCTGGTGGACGCCATCACGCAGGCCCAGCCGATCCCGGCATCGCACGTGGTGCTGGTGCTGCTGTACGGCGTGTGCCAGATCGCGGTGTTCCTGGCGGCGGCGGTGCTGCTGTTCCAGGGGCGGGACGTGGGGTGAGCGGGGTCCGACCCGCCCGGTCGGAGATTTGCGGCTTCCTGTGGACTGCCCGATGGAACGATGATGAACGTCGCTCGGCCGCTCCTTTGCAGTCGCGGCTCGTCGAGACGAGGCTTGTGGAAACCGGTCAGGCCTTGCTGGCGATGGCGCGGGCGTAGCTCTTCACGCACTTCTCGGCCGCGCCGTCCCAGTTCAGGCCGCGGAGTTCGAAGCGGCCGTGCTCGGTCAGGGTGGCGCCCAGGGGCGGGTAGCGGAGCACGGCGACGATCTTGTTGGCCATCTCGTCCGTGTCCCAGAAGTCGACCTTGAGGCAGTGGGTCAGGACCTCCGACACGCCGGACTGCTTGGAGACGATGACGGGCACGTCGTTGCGCATGGCCTCGAGCGGGGCGATGCCGAACGGCTCGGACACGCTGGGCATGACGTAGCAGTCGGCCATCCGGAACACGCGGTCCACGTCGCGGCCGCGCAGGAAGCCGGTGAACAGCACCTTGTGGCCGATGCCCAGGGCGGCGGCCTCCTCGATCATCTTGACGGCCATGTCGCCCGAGCCGGCGACGACGAACTTGACCTTGTCCTCCTTCTCGAGGACCCGCTTGGCGGCCCGGATGAAGTACTCCGGCCCCTTCTGCATGGTGATGCGCCCGAGGAACAGCACGATCTTCTCGTCGCGCTCGATGGCCATGCCCTGCTGGGGCTGGACGCTGTCCTGGTCGACGCCGTTGTAGACCACGTCGATGCGGTTCTCGGGGACGCCGTAGCGGCGGTGGACGATCGACTTGGTCAGACGCGACACCGCGATGATGCGGTCGGCGCCGTTGAGCCCGGCGCGCTCGATGTCGTAGACCTGGCGGTTGACGTGCTCGCCGGAGCGGTCGAACTCGGTGGCGTGGATGTGGCAGACCAGGGGCTTGCCGGTCAGGGCCCGCAGGGTCAGGCCCGCGGGATAGGCCAGCCAGTCATGGGCGTGGATCACGTCGAACCGCTCGTGGACGCCCAGGGCGGCCACGAGGCCGGCGTACCGCTGGGCGTCGCCGAACAGATCGCCGCCGTAGCCGCCGTCGCGGGCGCCCATGGCGTCGAGCGAACCGATGACCTCGTCCATCGCGGCGGCCAGATCGGCCGCGGACGAGCTGCGCAGGGCGGCGAAGCGGTCGGCCCGGGTCATGGAGCCGCCGCCCGACCAGGCGCCGCGGCCGGCGGCGGCGTGCAGCCGGTTGACCACCTTGGTCAGGGTGTCGCCCAGGTCCACCCCCGGGTATGGATGGCTCGTCACCGCCGTCCCGGGCTCGCCGGCGACGGCCGCTGCGGGCACGAGGGCCTGGGCCGATGCGGGCGATCCCTGGGCCGGGTCGGGCGATCCGAGCGGGGCGGGCGCCGGGGCGCCGACGGCGGCCCGTCGGCGGACCTCCTGGGCGCGGGCCTTGAGGGTGTGCGGGCCGAGCAGCTGCACGTGGGTGCGCAGGTGGTCGGGGGCGGCCTGGGGCAGGACGAACAGGACCTCGTGCCCGTGGTTGACCAGGCCCTTGGTCAGCCCGTGGCACGCCGTCCCGAGCCCCCCTGCGAGGAACGGCGGGAACTCCCAGCCCAGCATGAAGATGCGCATCGAACGGCTCCCCGTGTGCCCCACCGGCATCCCTCTGGCCGGGGCAGCCTGGTCTTTCTGTGGGTGTGTGTCAGTCGTCCTCGCCCGTGTCGTCCATGTCGCCGAGCTGGCGGAAGCACTGCTCATAGGCGAGCAGCCAGGTGGTCACCGACTCGGGCGAGGGGTCGGGCACGGCGGATCGGAAGGTAAAGAGCAGGTCGTCGGAGCGGAAGTGCTCGAAGGTGGCGGGGGCGCCGGTCCAGCCCAGGTCGGCGAGTTCCTCGTCGAGCAGCTCGTTGAGCTTGTCGCCGGTGTGGACCAGGTCGGTCTCGATCGACTCGCTGAGCCACCGGTTGGCGGTGACCAGCTCGACCCAGACCCGGCCGGACGGTTCGGCCCAGACCCGATAATCGGCGGGCTCCGCGGAGGCCGCGGCGGGGCAGACCAGACGGCCGGACTCGATGCGGGTCGGCCCGAAGACCCCGGCCCGCCGGGCGTTGGCCTGGATCTGCTCAAGCATCGCCGTGGTGTCGGTTCCCATCGCCATCGCTCCTCGGACCTCCCTTATGCACGCGGTTTCCTGCGGCGTGATCGTACCCCGGCGGGACCCGGTCGGCGGGGTGCGGGACGGCTCGACCGGATCGGTGGACGCGTATACTGTTGCCCCCTGCCCCTCCGGTCCCTGTTCGACCGGCCCGGCGGGGGTGATTTCTGGCCCAGATGGCGGAACTGGCAGACGCGCCACCTTGAGGTGGTGGTTCCTTAACGGGAGTGGAGGTTCGAATCCTCTTCTGGGCATTGCAGGACGGGCGACCGGCGTCGGGCTGACCGACGCCGGCGTTGTTTTTTGGGGCCCGCCCCCGGGCGGTGGCGGGTCGTGCTGCGGGCGGGAACGGCCGCGGGGATGATCCGGCAAGGCCCCGTCAAGCAGCGCGGCTCTCGGACCGATGCCCCCCTCACGACCCCGTGGTCAGGAGGGCTGCCCGTGCGAGTGCTTGTTGTCGACGATTCGGCGTTCATGCGCAAGATGATCTCGCAGATGATCGCCGGCGAGCGGGGGATGGAGGTCGTCGGCACGGCCCGCAACGGCCGCGAAGGGGTCGAGATGGCCCAGAAGCTGCTGCCCGACCTGATCACGCTGGACATCGAGATGCCCGAACTGGACGGGCTGGGGGCCCTGCGGCAGATCCGGCTCAAGTGCCGCGACCAGGCCCCGGGCGTGCTGATGTGCTCGAGCCTGACCACGGAGGGCAGCACCGAGGCGCTCAAGGCGCTGCGGCTCGGGGCGGCCGACGTGATCGCCAAGGACCCGGCCACCGTCGGCCAGAACGACCAGTCGTTCCGCGAGGAACTGATCGGCAAGCTGCGGGTCATCGGCGGTGAACGCGCCCGGTGCCGGCGGGCGGCCGACGGATCGCCCGCGACGGCGACCGACGGGCGGGGCGGGGCGGTCGCCGGCGGCGGGTCGGGGGTGGTGCGGCCGGCCAGCGCCGAGGAGCTGCGGCTGGACCAGGTCGAGGCGGTGCTGGTCGGGTCCTCGACCGGCGGTCCGCCGGCGCTCGAGGACGTGTTCTCGCTGGTGCCCTCGGGCCTGCGGGTGCCGATCTTCGTGGCCCAGCACATGCCCGCGGTGTTCACCAAGAGCCTGTCGGGCCGCCTCGCGCAGCACTGCGCGTGCCCGGTGGAACTCGTGACGGCCGAGACGGTGATCGAGCGGCCGGGGATCTACGTGGCCGAAGGAGGCCGCCACATGCACATCTCGGCCGGGCGCCGCGGCCGGCCGGTGGCCACGATGTCGCCCGAGCCGGCGGACGCGGTGTTCCGGCCGAGCGTCAACGTGCTCTTCGACAGCGGTTCGGCGGCCTTTCAGGGGCGGGTGCTGGCGGTGCAGCTGACCGGGATGGGCGACGACGGGCTGCGCGGCGCCCGGCTGCTGCGGCAGCGCGGCGGTCGGATCGTGGCCCAGGACGAGGCGAGCTGCGTCGTGTACGGCATGCCGCGGGTGATCGTCGACGCGGGGCTGGCCGATGCGGTCATGACCCCAGGCCAGATCGCCGGCCTGCTGCGTTCGCTCGGGTCAAAGGCAGAGCCCGGAACCGGGGACGGATCCCTGCGGGATTCATACCGGAGAACCGCGTGAGCCGAATCGGTCCCGTTGGATGAAGGCGCAGGGAGATCCGGTCGAGATTGTCCTCTGTCCACCCAGGAGAACACCACCATGAACGCGTCCCAGACCTCCGCGAAGGAAGCCCAGATCGGCCAGGGCGAGCAGCTCCAGCTCGTGACCTTCTGTGTCAACAACGAGCAGTACGCGGTCGACATCCTGCGGGTGCAGGAGATCAACCGGATGATGACCATCACGCAGGTGCCGCAGTCTCCGGCGGGCGTCGAGGGCGTGATCAACCTGAGGGGGCGGATCATCCCGATCATGGACCTGCGCGTGCGGTTCGGCATGCCCAAGGGCGAGCGGACGGACGAGAGCCGCATCGTCGTGGTCGAGGCCGGGGGCGCGATCGTGGGGTTCATCGTGGACAAGGTGCACGAGGTGCTGCGCATCGGGCGCTCGACGGTCGACGCGGCGCCGGCGATGTCGAGCACGGTCGAGTCGCGGTACATCCAGGGCGTGGCGAAGCTGGAGAACCGGCTGATCATCCTGCTGGACCTGGACGCGCTGCTCGGCGAGCAGGCGTCGAGCCAGACCGTCCGCATGGCGGCCTGACGCCCGAACTCCCGGCCCGGCCCGACGGCCGCCGCCCGCTCCGCCCCACGCCCGAGAGCAACCCAGCCGGCCCGGCCTCACGCCCGGCGCCGCACCGACAGGGGAGACCCCGATGCCACCGACCCGCCTGGAAATGTCGCAGGCCCAGTTCACGCAGCTGGCCAGGATCATCTACGACCGCTCCGGCATCCATTTCCCGGACGCCAAGAAATACATCCTCGAGTCGCGGCTCTCGCACCGGCTGGGCGAGCTGGAGCTGGACAACTTCGACCAGTACATCGCGCTGCTCTCCATGGGGCCGTACCAGCAGGACGAGTTCCAGGAGATGTTCAACCGGATCACGATCAACGAGACGAGCTTCTTCCGCAACGACGCGCAGCTGGACGTGTTCGAGAAGCGGGTGCTCCCCGAGCTGCTCGAGGCGCGGGCCCGCACGAAGCGGCTGCGGATCTGGTCGGCGGCGTGCTCGACCGGCGACGAGCCGTTCACCATCGCCATCCTGATCCACCGAACCCTGGGCGTGCGGCTGCCGGACTGGAAGATCGAGATCCTCGGCACGGACATCTCCGAGCGGGCGCTCAACGTCGCGATGGAGGGCAAGTACACCTCCTACTCGATCCGCACGACGCCCAAGCTGGTGCTGGACAAGTACTTCTCGACCGACGGACGCAACTACACCCTCAAGCCCGAGATCCGCTCGATGGTGTCGTTCGAGAAGCACAACCTCAAGGACCGGCTGGCGGCCAAGCGTCACGGCACCTGGGACGTGATCTTCTGCCGCAACGTGCTGATCTACTTCGACGACGCGATGAAGAAGCAGGTCGTCAACATGTTCTCCGAGCAGCTGGCCGACGACGGGACGCTGTTCATCGGGCATTCCGAGCGGATCAAGGACATCTCCGACCGCTTCGAGCAGATGCCCATCCCGCAGGGGTTCTGCTACACCAAGAACACCCCGGCGATGAAGCTGGCCGCCTGAAAAACGAAGACGAAGGGCAACACGATGAGCCTGGGCAACTTTGATCCCGAGATCCTGCAGGACTTCCTGACCGAGTCCGGCGAACTGCTCGAACAGCTCGAGGGCGATCTCGTGGAGCTGGAGTCCTCCCCCGCGGACCCCGAGCTGCTCAACCAGATCTTCAGGGCCCTGCACACGATCAAGGGCAGCGCGTCGTTCCTGGCGCTGACCAACCTGGTCGAGATCGCCCACGCGGCCGAGACGGCCCTGAACGCGGCCCGCAACGGCACCGTGGCGGTCGGCCGCACCGAGATGGACCTGATGCTCGGCGCGGTGGACGTGCTCAAGCAGCAGTTCACCGAACTGACCGCCGGACGCACGGAGCTGACCCGGGCCGACCAGACCCTGGTGGCGGACCTGACCGCGCTGGGCGAGGGCAACCTTGCCGGCCCGGGCGACGAGCACGGCGCGCCGGCGGCAACCGACGACGCGGCGGAGCAGGCGGGGGTGCGGACGCTGTCGTTCGACCCGGCCAAGGCCGACCTGATCGAGCACCTCGTGGCGGACGTGCACCAGAACCTGGCCCAGATGCGGCTGCAGCTGGACCGGCTGTGCGAGCCGGGGGCGCGGTCCGCCGCGGGCACGGTGCTCAGCGAGCTGGCCGACGACCTGGTCAAGGCCATCGACTTCTTCGAGATCGGCGAATGCCTCGAGCTGGCCGGGGCCCTCGAGCACGCCTTCGGCGGGATCGAGTCGATCAGCGAGGAGCAGCTGGCCCAGGTGCGCCTGCGGGCGCGGGCGGTGTGCGCAATCCTGGGCGAACAGACGGCCGAGCTGGCGTCGCTGCGGCTGGTGACCCGGCCGACGGGCGCCCTGCTGGAACGGCTCCAGCTGGCTTCGACGGGCAACCTCGGCGCGGAGGACTTCCTGGCCCCGGACGCCGACGAGGCCGCGGTGCTCGGATTCGACGGGGTGACCGGACAGACGAACGCGGGCGGCCGCGCCGCGGCCCCGCAGGACGACGTCGCCGACGGGACGACCGCGGCGTCCGGCGCGGGCGGCCGCGCGGGGGCGGGCCCGGCCGAGGCCGCCGGCTTCGCCGAGCAGAAGCCCGAACTGATCAACAAGACGGCGTCGCCGCCGCCGGCGGACATCGGCGGGTCGCGCCAGCAGGTGGCCGTCGAGCAGACCATCCGCGTCGAGGTCGGGCGGCTCGAATCGCTGATGAACCTGGTCGGCGAGCTGGTGCTGCAGAAGAACCGCATCGGCGCGCTGGCCGAGGACGTCGGCCGCACGCGGGTGGACCCCGAGCTGATCGAGCAGCTGGAGATGGCCACGAGCACGCTCGACCGCGTGACCGGGGACATCCAGGTGGCGGTGATGCGCACGCGGATGCAGCCGCTCGAGAAGCTCTTCGGCAAGTACCCGCGACTGATCCGCGACCTGGCGACCAAGACGGGCAAGCAGATCCAGCTGGTGATCGAGGGCGGCGAGACCGAGGTGGACAAGTCGGTCATCGAGGAGCTGGGCGACCCGCTGATCCACCTGCTGCGCAACAGCGCCGACCACGGCGTCGAGAAGCCGGAGGACCGCCGCGCCGCAGGCAAGCCCGAGATGGGCACCATCCGGCTGATCGCCGGCCACGAGGGCTCGCACGTCCGGGTGCAGGTGATCGACGACGGGCGCGGGCTCAACCGCGAGAAGATCGGCCGCAAGGCGGTCGAGCGGGGGCTGTGCACGCAGGAGGAGCTCGAAGGGCTGCGGGACGAGGAGGTCTTCCGCTTCATCTTCGAGGCCGGCTTCTCGACCGCGGACCAGGTGTCCGACCTGTCGGGCCGCGGCGTGGGGATGGACGTGGTGCGCACGAACATCGAGCGCAAGCTCAAGGGCGCGATCACGATCGACTCCGAGCAGGGCAAGGGCACGACGCTGACCATCGCCATCCCGCTCACGGTGGCCATCATGCCGGCGATGATGGTCGCGGCGGGCGGGGACATCTTCGCCGTGCCGCTGACGAACATCACCGAGATCGTCCGTCCGACCCCGGAGATGCTGACCACCATCGGCGGGGCCCCGGTGATCCACCTGCGCGGCCAGGTGTACCCGCTGCTGAGCGCCTCGGCGGTGTTCGACTGCCGGGAGCGCGACGGGGCCGAGCCGTTCGTGGTTCTCATCGGGTTCAACCAGAAGCTCATCGGGCTGCGGGTGGCGCGGGTCATCGGGCAGCAGGAGATCGTCATCAAGCCGCTGGACGGCGTGAAGCGCGGCGGCCCGATCTCGGGCGCCACGGTCCGCAACGACGGGGGCGTGAGTCTGATTATCGATGTCGCCGAGCTGATGCGGCTCTCGCGGCAGGGGCACGCAAACACGGCGGCATAGACCGCACACACTTGGAGGTCCGACGCATGGACGCCGGCTTGATCACACCGTTTGTCAGTTCCATCCAGCACGTGTTCAGCACGATGTTCCAGCTGCCCGTCGAGGTCGGCACGCCGACGATCAAGGAGGGCAGCAAGTGCTCGCACGACGTGTCGGGCATCATCGGGATGTCCGGCGAGTTCACCGGGACCGTGGTGCTCTCCATGCCCGCGGAGACGGCGGTGTCGATCGTCGCCCTGTTCACGGGCGAGAAGTTCGACGCGGACAGCGCGGACTTCGCCGACGCGGTGGGCGAGATCATCAACATGGTGTGCGGGAACGCCAAGGCGGCGTTCCAGCGTAAGAACGTGTCGATCTCCTGCCCGTCGGTGGTCGTCGGCAAGAACCACCGTGTCAACTCGCAGTCGGACATCCCCTGCGTGCTGATCCCCTGCAACACCGACTGCGGTGAGGTGGTGCTCGAAGTCGCCATCCGCCCCGTGAAGGTCGAAGCCGCCGCCGCCTGAGCACCGCACCCCCAAGAACTCACGAGGAGATGCCCCATGCGCATCATGCTGATCGACGATTCGAAGACCATGCGGAACATCCAGAAGTCCGTCCTCAAGCAGCTCGGCTACACCGAGATCGAGGAGGCCTGCGACGGCCAGGACGCCCTGAGCAAGGTCGGCGCCTTCCAGCCCGAGCTGTGCCTGGTGGACTGGAACATGCCCAACATGGACGGGCTCTCGTTCGTCAAGGCGTTCCGCCAGCAGAACAAGACCACCCCGCTGATCATGGTCACCACCGAGGCGGAGAAGTCCCGCGTGATCGAGGCCATCAAGGCGGGCGTCAACAACTACGTCGTCAAGCCGTTCACGCCGGACCTGCTGTCCGAGCGGATCACCGAGACGCTGGCCAAGTGCGGGGTCAAGGCCTGAACCCGCACCGGCCGAAGGGGCGATGACCGCCGATGGCATCGGGAGTCCACGATCTCGACGCGCACCTGCAGATGCGGCCCGATGAGCGGGCCCTGACGGCGACGCTGCGCGTCGGGCCGAAGATCCCCGCCGAGTCGGTCAGCGTGAGCACCTTCACGATGTTCCTCGAGTCCCAGGGCGTCACCGCCCGGTCGATCGACCGGGCCGCGGTCGAAGCGCTGGTGGCCGAGGCGCTGGAGGGAGCGGGCGGCGAGCACGCCGCGGTGGTGTGCCGCGGGCGCGAGCCGAGGGACGGCGCGCGGCAGGTGCTCGAGTGGACCCCGCGGATCGCCCGGGAGATCGAGCGCATCAACCGGCGCAGGGACGCGCTGGCGGCCGAGAACTCCAAGCCCGGCTCGGCCGCGGCGGCCGGGCCCGCGTGCGAGGAGCCGGTCAACTTCTACGAGCAGAGCGCGTTCATCATCGTGCAGGCCGGCGATCTGCTGGCCACGGTGACCCCGCCCGACCCGGGCGAGGACGGGGAGGACATCTTCGGCAACGCCGTGCCGGCCAAGAAGTCGCCCGCGCCCACCGATCTGGACCCCGACACGCTCAGCCTGGTCAACGACAGCAGGGTGATCGCCCTGGCCCGCGGCCGCCTGGTCTTCAGCGGCTCGGAGCGGTGCATCCAGCGGACGCTGGCGGTCACCGAGGACGTTGGGTTCGAGACCGGCAACATCGACTTTCCCGGCCCGGTGGAGATCGGCGGCGGCGTGCGCGACCGGTTCGTGGTGCGCGCCCGCGGCACCGTGACGGTCCGCAAGCTCGTCGAGGCCGCGACGGTCGAGAGCCAGCGCGACATCGTGCTCGAACGCGGCGCCGCCGGACGGGACAGCGGAACGCTGCGGGCCGAGCACACGCTGCGGTCGGGCTACCTGGAGGCGACGCGGGCGTGGTGCGGGCAGGACTGCATCGTCCGGCACGAGATCACCAACTGCCGGGTGGTGACCGGCGGCATGGTCAAGATCCCCACCGGGGCCATCCGCGGGGGGACCATCGTGGCGGCGCGGGGGATCGAGGTCGGCGTGGCCGGCAGCGCCCAGGAGGTCCGCACCGAGCTGGTCGTGGGCGCCTTGGACGAGCTCGAGCAGCTCCTGCGCCAGTCGCGGGCCCGCGCGGCCGAGTCGCAGGCGGTGCTCGACGAGCTGGTCGAGAAGCAGCAGATGTACAAGTCCGCCAAGGGGGCCGGAAAGCTGACGCCGCAGCAGATCGAGGAGCAGATGGGGATGGACTTCGCCATCGCCGAGGCCAGGCGGTGGATCGGCGAGCTGGACGCGGCCTCCGGGCGCCTGGAGGAGAACCTGCGCAGCGCCACCTGCGCGGTGATGAAGACCCTGCAGTGCATCAACGCCAACGTGATCCTCTGGCTGCCGGGGCACAAGGCCACGTTCAAGCGGGAACTCAAGGGCGAGTCCCTCATCCGGCTCAACCGCCAGGGCCAGCCGGTGGTCGAGCACCGCGGGGAGGTTCACCCACTCTCCAAGTTCGCGACCGTCGAGCCGGACGCGCGGGTGTACCTGCTGCCGGCCGCGGCCGGGGCCGACGCGGACGACGACGCGGCCGCGGCGGCCTGACCCCCGGAATCCCGCGGCGGTGGGGAACGGTCGGATCCGGGCGGGCCCGCGGGCGTATAAGTCCCTGCGGGTCGTGGACCCGGCCCGTCCGACCCGCCAGAATCGGTCAAGTGAACACACCAGACACCCGCCACCGAGGTTTCGCGTTGCTCCATGCCCTGCCCGCGGCGTGCGCGCTGACGGGCGCGATGCTGTGGATCGGCGGGTCGCTCACGCCCGTCCCGGGCCCGCCCCTGTCCGCGGCCGCGTCGGCCGGGCTGCAACCGGGCACGCCCCCCGCCTCGGGCGGGACCGACGCGGCCGACCCTGTCGCGCCCGACCCCGACGGGACGGGGCCGATCGCGGAGCAGAGCCGGGCGCTGCCGGACGACGGGGTCCGCGAGGTCGTGGTGGTGCTCACCAGCGGACGCGAGATCGCCGGCGCGCTGGTGTCCGAGTCCGACGAAGCCGTGGTGGTCCGCATCAACGGGATCGACACGACGCTGCCCCGCACGCGGGTGGCCGGCATCCGCGAACTGGCCCCGGTGCGTGACCGGTACCTCGAGCTGCGCGCCATGGTCGAGGACCAGAACGTGCGGGCCCGGCTGGCCCTGGTCGAGTGGCTGCGGGCCCGCGAGGCCTACCGGCTGGCCCTGATCGAGCTGGAAGGGATCCTCGAGATCGAACCCGCGAACCCCGACGCGCGGACGCTGCACACATGGCTGGAGAACCACCTGCGCCTGGCGGCCCGCTCGCGCCCCGCCCGGCGCGAGTCCCGCCCGACCCCGCCGACGCCCGATTTCCCGCTGCTCAGCGAGGAGGACGTCAATCTCATCCGCGTCTACGAGATCGACCTGGACAACCCCGGCCGGGTCATCGTGCCCGACGACCTGATGCGCGAACTGATGGCCCGGTACCCGGAGAACTTTCCCGTCTCCTACGAGGAACGCGAGGCGCTGCTGGAGCGCGGGCCGGACGAGAAGGTCCGGATGCTGTTCGAGAGCAAGGCCCGCGACCTCTACGGGCGGGTGCGGGTGCTCGACGATCCGCCCTCGATCGCCCGGTTCAAGTCGCGGGTCGGTTCGGGCTGGCTGATGAACGCCTGCGCCTCCAACCGCTGCCACGGCGGGACCGAGGCCGGACGGCTGCGGCTGTTCAACCAGCGTCCCAACTCGGACCGCACCGCCTACACCAACATGCTGATCCTCGACCGGTTCGTGCTCGAGGACGGCACGCCGCTGATCAACCACGAGCACCCGGACCGCTCGCCGCTCCTGCACCTGGGGCTGCCGCGGCACGCCTCGCTGTTCCCCCACCCCGAGGTCGACCGCGAGCGGCTCGGCCAGGACTGGCGGTTCGCCTTCCGCAACCCATCCGACCGGGCGTTCCGGCAGACCGTGGACTGGATCGGGTCGCTGTACACGCCGCGGCCCGACTACGGCATCGAGTACCCGCCCGCGGCGGCGCCCGAGGCCCAGACCCGAGCCGTCGAGCCGGATCCGCAGGACGCCGGGCCGCAACCCGCGCCAGAGACCGGGCCGGAGCCGGCCGGCGATGATCCCGCGGCCCCGGCCGAACCATGAGTGCAAGACCCCACGACGAAGGCCCCGGGTCACGCGACGGGCGGCCCGGACGCCCCGCTGGGGCCCTATGATGGGAGCCCGGGCCAAGGGTCCGGGCGGGACCCGACCGCATTCCCGGTATGTTGACCGTTCCGACCGTCCGTCCGATCCCGCACGACGAGGCCCACGCATGACCCACGCGACCCGATCCGCCCGCCCGATGCTGCTCGCCGTCCTGCTCGCCTCGGCCGGGCTGGCCGGGTGCGAACGGGGGTCGGAGGCCCAGACCGCCGTGCGTGACGCCGGTCACCGCTTCGGCTCGATCTCGGCCGACGTGACGTCGCACAGCGCCTCGAGCTACGAGGAAATCATCCGGTCCGTCCGCCCGCACGCGGGCAAGCAGAGCGGCTTCGGCGAGGCGGCCGCGGTGACGCTGGCCCAGGCGTACCTCGGCCAGGCAGCGCAGGCCGCCCAGCAGGCCGCGGCGGCCGAGGCCGAGGCCATGCGGCGGGCCCGCGTGATCCGCGGCTCGCTCAGCGAATACCTGACGCTGGCGGCGGTGGCCGAGGCCGCCTCGCGCTTCGACGCGACCTCGGACCTGGGCGAGATCGGCGGGCTGCTGACGGCGCGCCGGCAGGACGCGGCGACGTACGAGTCGCAGAAGGAACGGATCGACGCCCAGATCGCCGATCTCGAGGCACGCATCGCCGACCTGCGTTCCAAGGCGGACGCGGAGCGGGCGCGGGCCGGCGAGCTGGGCCTGCAGATGACCTCGGTCAACGCGACGCGCGCGGCCGAGATCGCCGCGGAAGCGCGTGAGCACACCCTCCGGGCCGACCAGTTCGATCTCGAGGCCCAGCGGATCGAGGGGCGCGTGGGGCAGCTGCGTCCTTCGGCGGCGGAGATCGGGCTGAACGTGCAGAAGGCGGCCTCTCAGATCGAGCAGCTGCTCGGCGCGCAGCGTGAGCTGCAGGCCCGCGGGCGGGCGGCCCAGACGGACGCCGCCGAGGCCCGCGCGGCCGCGGCGCAGGCCCTCGACCGGCTCGGCGCGATGGCCCGAGAGCTGGCGCAGTTCCGGTCCGAGCAGGTCGGCCCGGCCGCGGACCGCGTCGGCTCGCTGATCTCCCAGGCCCAGGGCGCGCTCCGCGACGCCGGCAGCGTGGTGCAGGCCAGCGCGGCGGCGACGCGGGCCTCCATCGCGGAGGTCGCCGGCTCGGCGTTCGCGCGGCGGGCGGCGGGCCAGAACGAGGCCGCGTCGCTGTTCCAGGCCCTGGCCGACGCGGGCGTGCCCGGCCCGATGGCCGCCACCGCGCAGGCGGAGCGTGAGGCGGCCGCCGAATCCGACGCCCAGGCCAACGAAGCCTTCCGCAGCGCGGCCGAGGCGCTGCGTTCGATCCGCGCCCGCGGCGAAGCCGCCGACGAGTTGGCCGCGGCGGCGGTGCGGCTCGACCGGCTGGCGGGCATCGAGCCCGAGGCAGAGCCCGAGGATCCCGCCTCGGAATCGTGGGACGACCAGGATTCGATGCCGGCCGACGACGCCGCCGCGGATGGGTCGGAGATGACGCTCGAAGACCTGCTGGCCGATGTCCCCGAGGAGATGCGGGACATGGTCCGCGGGCAGATCCAGTCGCAGCTCGACATGCTGGCGAGCATCGAGGATCCCGAGATCCTGCGGGCGACGCTCGAGCAGCTCGACGAGCAGGCGTCGATGATGCCGGCCGAGATGGCGCCCGCGTTCGACTTTGCCCGACGCATCATCCAGCAGCGCATCGACGAGCTCGAGGGCGGACGCTGAGCAACGGACCGACGAACCCAGGGTGCCCCCCAGACGATGAGCGCAGAACAGGCCTCCCAGACCGTTGAGACCCCCGGCCTGCCCGAACTGCCCGAGGTGCGCCAGCACG
Source organism: uncultured Phycisphaeraceae bacterium (assembly GCA_964399525.1). Taxonomy (GTDB): domain Bacteria; phylum Planctomycetota; class Phycisphaerae; order Phycisphaerales; family UBA1924; genus UBA6054. Next base: position 28,409 of record CAYNRF010000008.1, read on the forward strand.
TGATCGGTCCGGCCGAGCCGGTCGCCGCCCGCGTCGCCGCGACGCGGATCTGCACCGCCGCCCGCAAGGCCGGCGGGATCGTCCGGCACATCGAGATCGACGTGTCGGGCACGCCGCTGGCCGGCGCGTGGCGGGCCGGGCAGTCGTTCGGCGTCGTGCCGCCGGGCGTGGACGCGAAGGGCAAGCCGCACAAGCTGCGGTTGTACTCGATCGCCGGCCCCACGGGCGGCGAGACCGGCGACGGCACGATCCTCTCCACCACGGTCAAGCGGACCATCGAGGAGCACTGGGACGACCACCGCCTGTTCCTGGGCGTGTGCTCGAACTACATGTGCGACCTGCAGGAAGGTGACACGATCCACCTGACCGGGCCGGCCGGCAAGCGGTTCCTGCTGCCCTCGGATCCCACCGCCCACGACTACCTGTTCATCGCCACCGGCACGGGCATCGCGCCGTTCCGCGGGATGCTGATGGATCTGGCGCGGTCCGGGTACCGGGGACAGACCACGCTGGTGATGGGCACGCCGTACCGCACCGACCTGCTCTACGACGCGGAGCTGCGCGAGCTGGAACGGGGGCACAGCTGGTTCTCCTACCGGACGGCGATCTCGCGGGAGATCACCGAGGACCAGGCGCGGCCCATGTACGTCCAGGACCGCATGGAGGCCGACGCCGCGGCGATGCGGTCGCTGCTCGCCTCGGACCGGACCCTGGTCTACATCTGCGGCATCGCCGGCATGGAGCTGGGGGTGCTGCGGAGCCTGTGGACCCTGCTCCCGCCCGAGCACCGCTCGGCCTACCTGACGCTGACCGACGACGTGCCCGCCGACCCCGCCCTCTGGGACCGGCGGATGATCCCCCGCCAGATCAAGCCGACCCGGCGGGTGTTCATGGAGGTGTACTGATCCCGCCCTTACCCCGTCCCCCCCACCCGGCGTCGTCGTTTGACCGACGCGGGCCGCATCGATAGGTTTTTCCGACTCTTCCACACGCTCTGACCCCCCCACTCCCTCGGTCGCGGCCCCCCACGCCGGATCCTGAGAGAACACGCCCGCCGGACCAGGAGGCCGACCTTGCCACGAGCCAACGCCAGCATGTCCAGACTGTCCGCCGCCTTCCTGCTTGCGCTGGCCATCGGCCTGCCCGCGCCCGCCGCGTCCGCCCAGGTCCGCTCCGAACTGCCGGCCTCAGTCGTGGAAGCCGCGTCGATCGGCGCCTCCGAGCGGGCCCAGATCGACCAGTTCATCGCCCAGATCACCGCCGCGGCCACCGGCGCCGACGCCGAGGCCGTGACCCGCGCCCGGCGCGATGTCGTCGCCCCGCTGACCGGGCGCAACCCGTCGGTGTCGTTCCGCCAGGCCTACGCCCAGGCGTCGGCGGCGCTGATGGGATCGCTGCTGGCCTCCGAGGATGCGGCGGCGCGGATCGCCGGGCTCCGGCTCGCCGGGCATCTTGCGACCGGCGACGCGACCGCCGTGGTCCGCAACGCGCTCAAGGAGCCCGACCCCGGGGTGCGCCTGTTCGCGGCCGTACAGGCCCGGCGGGTGTTCGAGGTGACGGCCAACGCCGGCCCGGCCCTGACGGAGGCCCAGCTCGGCCAGCTCGTGGAGGCCCTGGCCGCGTCGGCCGACGCCGAGGCGTCCCAGCCCCACGTGCAGGCGGTCATCCGGGCCCTGGGAGCGGGCGCCACCGTCCGCTCGCGGGATCTCAACGCGACCCGTTCGGCCGCGCTGGCCGCCCTGGCCCGCGTGGCCTCGGCCCGGGTGCGTTCCGTGGGTCCGGGCGGCTTTGTCGCGGACGAGAACACGATCCTCGAGGCGGCGACGCTGGCGACCCGCGCGCTCAGCGAGGCGGGCGCGACCGTGACGGATCCGGCCGCCAAGGCCGCGGCCGAGTTCGGGGGCGACATGCTGTCCATGACGCTCCGGCGCCAGACGCAGAACATGATGGGCGAGCAGCTCGACGCCGACCTGCGCCTGCTCAGCGCCGGGGAATCGCTGATCTACTTCGCCCGGCGCCGCCAGGTGGAGAACGCCCGCGGCAATGCCGCCGCCGTGCCCCAGACGACGCTGGCCAGCCTGCTGTCCAACAAGGACCGCTCGTTCCGCAACGAACTGGTCCGCCTGATCGGGCCGGGGTCGGAGTTCCTGCGCCAGTTCGGCCTGCCGGACACCCGGTTCGTCAACTGACGCCGGCGACCGAGCGGTTCCCTCGCAGAGCGCATGGACCCCGGGCGTCGGGCGGGCGGGACGGCGGGGCGTCCGTCGGGCCGACCTTTGGACGGGCTTTTTGGCGCCGTTCCCATCTCCGGTCGCTCCCCGGAGCGGCGCCCGGTGGTAAGGTGAGGTCATGCTGCGACTCCTCCTGCCCGTGCTGCTGCTGCTCGCCCTCGTGGGGGTGAGCGTGCTGTCCGACCGGCCGCTGCCGCGGGCGGATTTCGTGTTCATCAACAGCGGCGACGTGAACACGCTGGACCCCCAGCGGATGAGCTGGATGCCCGATCTGCGGGTCGCGCGGCTGACCTACGAGGGTCTGGTGCAGAACGACGTGCTGCGGGCCGACTTCGGGGTGATCCCGGCGGTGGCCGAGTCGTGGGAACTGTCCGAGGACGGGCTGACCTACACCTTCCGCCTGCGGGACAACGCCCGGTGGTCCAACGGTTCGCCGGTGACGGCCGAGGACTTCCGCTATTCCTGGCGCCGCGCGATGTTGCCGGACCTGGCCAGCGACTATGTGAGCATGTTCATGCTGATCGCCGGCGCCCAGGAGTTCTACGACTGGCGGGAGCAGGCGCTGACCGCGTTCGTCGACCGATCGTTCGCCGACGCCGGGGAACGGGCCGACGCGGCGGAAGCGCTCTGGGTCGAGACCCAAACCCGCTTCGACGCCATGGTCGGGGTGACGGCGCCGGACCCGCTCACGCTGGTGGTGCGACTGCGCCGGCCGATCCCCTACTTCCTGGACCTGTGCGCCTTCGCGGTGTTCGCGCCCGTCTACGGCCCGCTGGTCGAACAGTACGAACGCCCGGATCCCGTGACGGCCCGCCTGATGCGTCGCCCGGGGTGGACCAAGCCGGGGGTCCTGATCTCCAACGGGCCGTTCGAGCTCAAGCGGTGGCGGTTCAAGCGCGATATGCGCCTGGAAGCCAATCCCCACTGGTGGAACCGCGATTCGCTGGCGATCGACTCGATCGACATCCTGTCCGTCGGCGATCCCAACGCGGTGATCCTGGCGTTCCAGACCGGGGCGGTGGACTGGTGCGCGGACGTGACGGCGGCGTACCGCGGGGACCTGCTGGCCGACAAGATGGCCTTCTACCGCGAGCACGAGGACGAGGTCGTCCGTCTGCAGGCCATGGGGCTGGACCCCTACGAGATCGACCGCCGCCTGCCCGACGACCCCCGCAAGCACATCAAGTCCACGCCCGCGTTCGGCACGTACTTCTACAACTTCAACACCAGGCCGCTGCTGCCCGACGGCCGCCCCAACCCGTTCCGCGACGCCCGCGTGCGGCGGGCCTTCGCCATGACCGTGGACAAGAGGGCCATCGTCGAAGAGGTCCGTCGCCTGGGCGAGGCCGTGGCCGACACGCTGATCCCGCCGGGCTCCATCGGCGGGTATCAGAGCCCGCGGGGGCTGCGGAACATCGGCGACGCCCGCAGCGAGACCGAGCGCCAGGCGATCATCGCCGAGGCCCGGGCGCTGCTCGAAGAGGCGGACTTCCCGGACGACTTCGTCGTCGAGCTGCTGTTCAACAAGGACAGCGGGCACGACCTGATCGGCCAGGCCATCGCCAAGAACTGGCAGGAGTTCCTGGGCGTGCAGACCAGCCTGGCCCAGAAGGAACTGAAGATCTTCCGCGAAGATCTCAAGAACAAGCAGTACATGACCGCCCGGGCCGGGTGGTACGGGGACTACGGCGATCCGACGACCTACCTGGACATCAACCACTCGCAGGACGGCAACAACGACCGGGCGTACAACAACCCCGCCTTCGATGCGCTGCTGGCCGACGCCGCCGACGAGCGCGACCCGGCCAAGCGCATGGCCATCCTGGCCGAGGCCGAGCGGATTCTGGTGGAGGAGGATCTGCCGCTGGTCCCGATCTTCTTCTACTCCAACGTCCGCCTGTTCGATTCGTCGCGCGTCACCGGGCTGACCCCCCACCCGCGGTCGAAAGAGAACCTGTTCCTGATCGACATCCTCGGCGACGGCAAGGGCCCGGACCTGCCCAGGCCGATGCGTCCCGCCCCCCGGCCCGCGGGGGTGACCCAGTGACCACGCTGATCGTCCGACGCCTGCTCCAGCTGCCGCTGATCCTGCTGGTGATCTACACGCTGACGCTGGGGCTGGCCTGGCTGGTGCCCGGCAACCCGCTCGAGAACCCCGACCGGCGTCCCAAGCCGGAGGTGATCGAGCAGATGAACAAGCAGTACAACCTCGACTCGTTCCCCCGGTTCTACGTGTCGTACCTGAAGAGCGCCACCGGCATCACCTGGCTGACCGACGCCGTGTCCGGACGCCTGGCCCGCGAGCAGGAACTGGCGGAGGCCTCGGGCCTGCCCGCCCCCCACCGCCCGATCTTCGACCTGGGCCCCTCGCTGGAGTACGACGACTGGACGGTCAACGAGATCATCGCGGGCGCGCTGCCCATCTCGGTCACGCTGGGCGCGGCGGCCATCCTCATCGCGCTGGTCATCGGCGTGACGGCCGGCGTGATCGGCGCGGTGCGTCCCAACTCCCTGGCCGACCTGGCCACGCTGGTGGTCTCGCTGATCGGGATCAGCCTGCCGAGTTTCGTGATCGGCACGGTGCTGCTGCTGGTGTTCGCGCTGGTGCTCGGCCTGTTCCCCATCGCCGAGTGGGGCACGCCCAGGAGCATCGTGCTGCCGGCCGTCACGCTCAGCCTGCCCTTCGCGGCCTACATCGCCCGCCTGACCCGCATGGGCATGATCGACGCCCTGGGCGCCGACTACATCCGCACCGCGCGGGCCAAGGGGGCGACCGAGCTGTCCGTGCTGCTCAAGCACGCCCTCAAGAACGCCTTCCTGCCGGTGCTGAGCTTCCTGGGGCCCGCGGCGGCCCTGGCCATGACCGGCTCGTTCATCGTCGAGCGGGTCTTCACGGTGCCGGGCATGGGCCAGCACTTCGTCAACGGGGTGCAGAACAAGGACCTGTTCCTGATCATGGGCGTGGTGCTGATCTTCGCGACCATGCTCATCCTGTTCAATCTGGCCGTCGACGTGCTCTACCGCTGGGTCGACCCGAGGATCGAATCATGAAGCCAACCGTTGCCATCGTCCTCGCCGTTCTGGCCGCGGGCCTGCCCGCCTGCGGACCGTCCTACACCGAGAAGCGCGAGGCCGTGGACGCGGAGTGGGCCATCACCAACGCCCGGGCCGACGAGATCAATGCCGAGTACATGCGCCGCGCCCGCGCGGCGACCACGCCCGAGGAGAAGCAGGCGGCCATCGACTGGCGCGCCGCCGAGCTGGAGAAGAACTTCGCCGACCACCACGCCCGCATGGACGCGACGAAGGTCGAGTGACCGCTGGCCCGGCGCGGATACGCTCTGGCGGACCCCGACCCAGGAGCTGGACATGAAAGACTTCGTGACCGCGGCCCCGGCCGTCGTGCTCGCCGCGGCGATGCTCGCCGGCTGCACCGGCAGCGCGGACCGGCGGGACGCCGCGTCGGCCGCCGACAACGCCGGCATCGAGCAGGAACTGGCCCGGATCGAGCAGGAATACGCCGCCCGCTCCGAAGCGGCGACCACGGACGAGGAACGCCGGGCCGCGTTCGACTGGTACCGCGACAGCCTGGACGCCGCGATCCGCCGGCACCGCGAAGAAGGCAGCCGCATCCGGCGCGAGGTGCGCTGAGCCGGGTGGTGCCTACTCGAGCAGCTCGAAGCTCGCCCCGTCCAGCACGCCGCAGGTGATGAAATCGCCCTCGGCGAACTGGGCCGCGGTCTGGCCCGGCGCGGTGGGCGTCAGGTGCAGCGACAGGCCGTTGGCGGCCCCCACCACCACGACGTTCTCCGGCTTGAGCACCGCGCGGACCATGCCCTGCACGCGGCGCGGACGCCCGAAGCAGGGCTCGACGAACCGCCCGCCGGCGCCGCAGCGGTCCAGGCGCTTGGCGGACGCGCGGACGATGCCGATGACCTTGGTGCCCGCACGCCCCTCGAACCGGCCCAGGTCGTCGGCGTGCGGGCGGAGCTGGATCCGATAGTCCGTGTTGGGGATGGTCAGCACGACGAACGACGGCTGCGTGGCGGTGGCCGGGCGGACCTCGGCCAGGGTGCCGCGGGTCAGGGTCGGGTCGAGCTTGGTGGTCGGGGCGGGGTCGAGCATGGGGCAAGGATAGTGCCCCTCGCGGGCGGAATCAGACCGCCGCGTCCAGCGCCACCGGCCGGGGCACATCCCGCCCCCGGGGGCCCTGACGCAGGAAGTTCCACAGCATCGCCGGGCCTTCGGGCGTCATGAAACTCTCCGGGTGGAACTGCACGCCCTCCAGCGGCTGCTTCTTCGAGTCCCCCCACTCCCGGCGCAGGCCCATGACCACCTCGGTCTCCACGCCCCCGACCACATCCGTGCACCACGCCGAGACGACCCAGCGGTTGCCGGCGGCGTCCGGGCCGGTCGGGATGGTGTCCCGGGCCACCACCAGCGAGTGGTAGCGGGCGACTGTCGTCGGGCTGGGGATGCCGGCGTAGATGCCGCGCCCGTCGTGGCGGACCTGGCTGGTCTTGCCGTGCATCAGCACCGGGTGGCGCCCCACGGTCATGCCGTGCAGGTCGGCCATGCACTGGTGCCCCAGGCAGACGCCCAGGATGGGGATCCGCCCGGCGTACTGCTCGATGACGGCGCTGGAGATGCCCGCCTCTTTCGGCGTGCAGGGGCCGGGGGAGATCAGGATGTGGCTGGGGCCCTGCCCGGCGTCCATGGCGGCGATGGAGACGGGGTCGATCTCGTCGTTGCGCACCACCACCAGGTCCCGCCCGGGCTCGAGCGAGCGGTCCATCTCCCCCAGGCGCTGGACCAGGTTCCAGGTGAAGCTGTCGTAGTTGTCGATGAGCAGGATCACGGGGCAAGGGTATCCGGAGCATGGCGGCCGACGCAATGGCGGATCCACCCGGGCGTTTGGAAGCCCGGAGGCCCACGCATGATCCTGCGATTTGCATGTGTTCTCGGAACCTGGACG
>CAYNRF010000009.1:0-6745 GCA_964399525.1 uncultured Phycisphaeraceae bacterium
GTCGGAGACGCGGAAGAGCTGGGCGGAGCCGGCGATGACGCCGTTGTTGTTGTCGAACTGGCATCCGACGAGGACCAGGTCGCCGCTGATGGACACGGAGAGGCCGAACTGCTCGTTTGAGTTCGGGTCGTTGGGGGTCAGCTGATGGAGCTGCTGGCCGGTGGCGAGGTCGAAGAGGTAGGCAGCGCCGGCGCGGAAGATCGGGTCAGTGTGCGTGTGGGCCCCGACGACCCCAACGGATCCGTCGAGGTCCACGGAGATGCCGAACTGTGCCTGGGGAACGGGGTTACTGGGGGCCAGGCGGCGGAGGATCTGGCCGGTGTTGGCGTCGAGGACGAGCGCGGTGCCGCTGTTGACCGCGCCGTCGCGGTCGGCGGTGCGGGCGCCGACAAGGGCGAACTGCTCGCCGATGGCCACGCCCCCGCCGGCGGCGCCGCCGAGCTCGTCGCCGGCGATGCCCTCGGGGTCGGTGATGGTGGCGACGAGCTGCGTGTAGTTGCGGTAGAGGAAGGCCGCGCCCATGAACTGGGCCGTGGCGCTGTCCCGGGGAGCCCCGACCAGCACCTTGTCTGCGTGCACCGCGACGGAGCGTCCGAAGTTGGTTTCGATCGGCATGCCGGGAGGCGTGATGGAGGCGATGAGTTGATCGGTGGCGATGTTGTAGACATACACCATGCCTACGGTGGCTCCGCCCGCGGATCCCGGCGCGCCGATGACCAGGATGTCCCCGTGGAGCGCGACCGACGCGCCGAACTGGCGGTTGGCCACCGGGGCGTCGTACACACGGATCAGCTCCAGGGAGGTCCGGTCGAAGAGGAAGACCTTGTTGGCGTCTTGGCCCCCCACGGCGATGTAGGAGTCGTTCATCGCCATCGCGACGCCGGCCCGCGCGTTGGGCTCGCTGATGGGGAGGCGGACATCTTCGGTGATGGACTGGGCGTGAACGGCGGGCGACAGCGCCATGGCGGCCGAAAGGGCCATGGCCGAAAGACAGATGCGATGCACCATCGGTGGGGACTCCTCTCCGGTGAACAGAAACGCCACGCAGAATACAGCCTGCACGCGGCATTTCCAACCGTGTTGCGACGCTTTCGGCGGACCCCTCCGCCTCCTCGGACCCGCGTGCACGGAATCAGGAAGGCTGATTGCGGACAATCACGGAACAGGCCCGTCGGGTCGGGGCTTGGCGCGGGGATTATCGGTCCGGCGCCTCGGCGGTGCGGGCCAGATTGGCCAGGCCCAGCGCCAGGGCGTGGCGCACCAGGCCGGCGACGGCGTCGGTGTCGGAAGGGGCCTGCAGTTCGGCCTCGACATGGACCACGCAGGTGTCGCCGGCGGGCTCGACGCGGAAATGGCTGTGGTAGGAAGTCAGCAGCGGGTTTGGCGTGGCGGCGTGGCCGTGCTCCTGGGGGAGCATGCGGGCGCGGAAGGACATGGCGTCGTGGTCGATGGACTCGATGCGCTGGCGGAAGAGGCGGCCGGGCGCGATCTCGATGGTCTGGGTGATCGCGTCGGCGGACTGATCGATCGAGACTGCGGGGAGGATCGGCGACATGGCCGCGCCGTTGAGCTTGGCGAGCAGGGACCAGACGCGCTTCGCGGTGGCGCGGATCGGCTGGTTGAGCGTGATGATGCGCGTGGTCATGGAGCGGCTCCCGTGCCGGCCAACCGATGGGTGGCTCACGCCAAAGGTAGCCCCCCCGCCGGCGGCGGCGGGTGATGGGATCGACAGTCAAGGCGGAAACGATCAGGCGCGGGCGAGCCGACGGCGGGCTGCCAGACCGGCGCAGGCCAGGCCGAGGGCGCCCATGGCGACCGGGGCGGGCAGGGGGATCACGGCCACGCCGTTGTTGTAGCCGAAGCTGGTGACGTCAAAGACCAGGTTGTACCCGCTCGAGTTGTAAAAGCTCAGGGTGGAGCTGGTCAGACCGGACAGGGAGAAGCTGGACTGCGTGGCGAGGTTCTTGGGGTCGGCAAAGGCCGACGCGGGGAGGTTGACGCCGATCAGGAAGGAGATGCCGGGGTTGAACAGGTCGAAGCCGCCCAGGAGCTGGGTGGCGCCCGGATCGATGTAGACCGCGGCGAACGCATCGGGCGACAACGCGGATTCCTCGATGCTGCCGTCGGAACCCAGGTCGAGCGTGGCACGCTCGAGGCTGTAGTTGGCGGTCGAAGAACCGGGGGTCAAATCGGTCGCGGTGTCGAGGATGAAGAGGCTGAAGGTGAAGGCGGTGCCGGCCAGACTGGGCCCGCCGACGGCCGAGCCGTTGGTGATGGTGCCGCTGAAGTCGAAGCGCAGTTCGCCCGCGGCGGCCGGGGTGGCGGCGACAGCGGCGGCAAGGAGGGCGAGGACGGCTTTGGCGGACATCGGAAGGGCTCCCGCGCGATACGGCGTCGCGTCTGTGGCTGCTCGGACGGAACGGGGGTTGATGCACCCCCCCCGCGTCAGATTCTAGCGAGAATCACCCCCGCTCCGCCGCAAAATCGTGTGAAACTCGGCGTTTCAGACGCATGGTGACCCGGACGCGGGGCTCGGCAACGGATGCAACTGGGGCCAAGATCTCACCCTGCGGGGCCGGCGGAAGGTCCGAGAACTCAGTTGGGTGTCGGGGTGGGATCGACCAGGCTCGTCCGCAGGGCGAGGACCGCGCGGGTGCCGGGGGCGCCGAGGTCGGCCAGGTCGAGGACCATGGCCGCACCGGGGGCGGCGGTATACGCGGTCTCGAAGGTCAGGTGGCGGGCGGCCTGGCCGGAGCCGGTTTCGGCGCGCTGGAGGCGCAGGGCGACGCGCAGCACGGGGCCCTGCCTGGTGTCGATGACGCTGGGGCTGATGGCGGCGTCGAAGGTCTGGTTGCCGAGCTTGACCGACACCGAGCCGCTCTCGCGGTGCTGGACGAGCATGGCGGGGGTGCGGACGCGGGCGGCGTCGGCGGCGCGGAGGCGTTCGGCGCCGGCGAGCAGGGCGGCGAAGGCGGCGTCGTCGAGCGACTGGCCGGGGGCGGGCAGTTCGGCCTGGCCGGTGGCGCGGTCGGCCTCGACGAAGATCGCCTGGACAAGCACGGAGCGGGGGTCGGTGTTGACGCCGCGCATCTCGTCATAGCCCTTGGAGAACCCGCCGCCCATGAGGGTGCCGATGATGAACGAGCCGCCGACGGCGACGATGAGGAATGCGATGGTGCCCTTGGCGAGGGTGATGAGACGAGCCATGCGTGTCTCCCGGGTTGGGCGTGATCCCCGCGGCGCGGGGAGGTTGTGAAGATCAACGCCGGGGGAGGACGCGTGTTGGAGGGAGGTACGCAGCGCGCGGAGGAGCGGTTCTTCAGGGGGTGCCGAAGAAGACGATGTCTCCATTGATCGCTTCGCGTTGAGCACCGTTCATTTCACTGAGCCGACCGATTGGAATCCAGTTCGGCATCTCACAGACGATCTCGGCGTTGTCGTGATCACGGTCCGGCCCCGACGAGTAGATCCGCGGTCCGCGATCGCAGAGAACATAGTGGAGCGGTTCGCCCGTGAACAGATCGATCGGATCAAAGGCCAAGAGATCGTCATCCATCACTGCGATTGATTCAGGGAACGAACCGTGGCGCAGGCGGTGGCGCTCGGCCGCGATCCGGAGGCGGACGGCGATGGGCGATTGCTCGTGCTGCGTGGTGCGCTCGTACACCTTGGCGGGGTGCGCGGCGGTCTCGGCGTTGAGCAGCAACGGGCCGAAGCGGCGCGCGTCGAGTTGCCCGATCGCCCGCTCGTACGCCGGCTCGACGATGGCGTGTCGCGGCTCGGCGAGGTCACCGCGGATCGCGGCGACGAGGACCGGGTACGTATCGCGGTGCTCGGCGAGCGAGGCCGTGCCGAACGCTCTGGCCGTGAACGAGATCGGGTCGGAACTCCACGACGACATCTCATAAACGCTGTACCAACGGCGAGTGCCCTCGGGCGTGAGGTGTCCGGCTTCGGCGGCGTCGGCGAAGATCCATTCGATGGTCGCGGTGCTCATCCAGAGTTCGCGGAGGTAGCGGTCCTCCGTGTGTGCAAAGCGTTCGCTGAGAGTCTGGTCGAGTGCCACAAGCGAAGTGTCATCAAGGATCGACAGGTCCAGCGTTGCGACGGCGCGGGCGGCATCGGCGTGGATCCGGCACCTCACGATGGCCGCCAACGGGACAGGCGGCTCATCGAGATACGCGGACAGCCGAAGTGCCTGCCGAATGTTCGACTGCACCGTGGCGGCATCGCCGGCCTCGGCCGCGCGGAGGGCGTCGGCGATCAGGAGGTTTGCAAGCCGTGGTACCTCGGTGTAGTGCGGCAGGACGATGGTGATCGGGATCTTGGGCCGAGGGTCGGCTTCGGGATTTCCGTTGCCAGCGGCTCGACGCTCACGGATGTGGTCGACGCCGTACCCATCCATGCTCGCCCCGATGATCGGGCCGAGGGCCGCGGTGCGGAGCCGCGCGATGAACTCCGGGTGCTTTCGCACGAACGCGGCCGTCTGGGCGAACTCCTCCGGCCACATCTGGTCGGAGCCTTGTGGACGGAAGTCCTCCTCGCCCTTGAGTGACTCGAACTCAGTGTAGAGCCTCAGAACGGTCGGGTATGCGTGCTCGTCCCTGGGGACCGTGTCGCGCCAGGCATCCCAGCGTTCGCCGAACTGGGCGGTGGTCTCGGTGAGTTCGGGGGCCGGGAAAGGCGGCGGGTTCGCGGCGGCCATCGTCATCAGCGTGGCGCCGAGGAGAACCATCGTCACTCCCCCCGCCTGAACACCGCCACCACGTCCTCCACCGGCACGACGAACAGGCGGTTGTCGCCCTCGAAGTCCACCGGGATGGCGTGCTTGGGGTTGAACAGGACGCGGTCGTACTTCTCGATCGGGTAGTCGCCCTCGGAGATGACTTTGGCCCCCACCGCCACCACGCGGCCGGTCAGGGTGGGGATCTCGATCTTGTCGGGCAGGTGCAGGCCGGCCTTGGTCTGCTTCTTGTCCTCGTCCTTGCGGATCAGGACACGCAGGCCGATGGGTTCGACGGTTTCCAGGTCGGCTTTGGGGCGGGGTGCAGGCATGGGGGAGCGTAGGAAGGCACGGAGGCAGGGAGGCACGAAGGCACGGAGGCACAAAGGCACGGAGGGGGGGCCAAAGAAAGAGGCACGCCCGTCGGGCATGCCTTTCACTTCGTGCCTTTGTGCCTGATGCCTCCGTGCCTTCTCACTCAACCAGCACACTGGCGAAGGCGCCGCCGTGCTGGGTCTGGTAGGCCTGCTCGAGCTGGGCGATGAAGTTGGTGTGCGGGGGCAGGCCCATGAGGTCGCGTCGGGCGTCGAGGTTGGCGGGGTCTTCGATGGCCACGGCGGGGACGCAGCGGGCGACGCCGTCGTCGCCGGTGACGAAGGTCATCTGGGTGCCGAAGACCTGGGGCTGACCGGTGAAGAGGCGGATGCGGTCGGTCAGCAGGGCGACGTAGGGGGCGGGCAGCTTGCCCTGCTCGACCTGGTCGACCATCAGGGCCAGGCAGCGGTTCTGCAGGTCGGGGGCGTGGCCGGCGTGCTGGACGACCACGAAGGCGCCCTGGGCGGCCTCGATGCCGACGAGTTCGCGGGTGGGCCAGCCGATATGGTCGACGATCTCGCTGAGGCGGGCGGCGTGGGCCCGATCGATGGCGCGGATGCGATTGACCTCGGCGGGCGGCAGCGGCGCTCCGGTGGACTCGCGGACGAGTTCCTGGTCGAGGTTGCGCATGGCCGTCAGCTCGGCGGCGATCTGCTCGAGCGTCAGGTCGGCCACGGGGGTGGCGTAGGAGGGCACGCCCTCGGCGTTGTAGGCCGCGCCCACGACAACCTCGTCGAACGCGGCGTGGTGCTCGGACCCGGCACGGCCGCCGCTCTGCTCGGCCTGGGCCTCGGCGAACGAGGACGGACCGGACGAACAGCCGCTGAGCAGCGCAACCAGGGCAGCGGAGACAACGGCGGCGGTGGTGTGGCGGGTCGTCATGCGTCCAACATCGAAAACCGTCGGCCCTGCCGTCAACCCGCCCTGGGGATCCGTCCCTTCACGCGGGGGCCCGGGTCGGTCTGGGGCGGTCGGGCGACGGGGCGGGCGTTTCTCGGACTTCGCGCTCTCCCGCAGGCGGGATAGACGGAACGGCGTCGCGGCCGTCTGCCGGGACGGGGCGCGGAACGGTGGTGAGAAGGGCCTCCCCGCGTCAGGCTGTGGGGAGCCCGCCCCCCGACGGAGCGCGGGCCTCGCGCCCCGACAAGGAAAGAGAGCGACCCGATGACGCTTCCCACCGCCCCGTCCCCCACCGCCCGCCGGATCTTCGCCGTGGCCATGCTGGGGGCGTGCGCCGGCCTGTCGCACGCGGACGTGATCTATCAGAACACCTTTGCGTCGGGCGCGGCGGGCAACGAGTGGTCGAAGCAGAAGGTCAGCAGCATCGCCTCGCCCTGGGGCACCTTCCTGGGCAACTTCGGGCAGGAGACCGTGCGGCTCACGCTGGGTCGCGGCGGCGATGACGGCTCGGGCGGGGGTCAGCCCGGCGGTCCGGGCAACCCCGAGACCAGCGGGCCCGTGGTCGGCGGCGGCCTGATCGGTCGTCCGATCGACTCCTCGCGAGGAGGAGGCGGGGGCAGCTTCGGCGGGCTTCCGCTGCTGAACACGGGCACGCTCTGGTACGCGGGCGGCAACGACGGCGGCGGGGGGGGCGGGGGGTGGGGGGGGGGCGGGGCGACGGGGGGGAGGCGGAACTCCGGGCGTTTG
>CAYNRF010000009.1:6755-35351 GCA_964399525.1 uncultured Phycisphaeraceae bacterium
GAAGCGTCGCCACATCCCCCGTCGCCACGTCCGCGATCCGGGTGTCGGCGCGGGCTCGTACTCGCTGTTCTTTGACCTGTATCTGTTCGACACCTGGGACGGCCTCGACAGGACCTTCGGCGTGGACCGCTTCAAGGTCAACGTGAACGGGCGCGAGTACTTCAACGAGGCGCTCGAGACGTTCGAGCCGTGGGAGAACACGCTGGGCGGCTGGACGCTGCCGGGCGGTCACGCGTACAACACGCAGTACCGCGACCTGACGTACGCGGGTCTGGAGATCCGCTTCGACATCGCGGCGGCCGGGCAGCTGCTGGAGATCGACTTCATCGGGGCGACGAACCAGAGCATCGGGGATGAGTCCTGGGGCCTGGACAACGTGCGGGTGGAGTGGCGCAGCGGCGGCCGGGCGGTGCCGACGGCGCCGACGGGCGCGGTGGTGCTCGCCGGGCTGCTGGCCGGGTCGCGGCGGCGTCGCTGAGCCGCCCGCAAGCAGACACGGCGGGCCGGCATGAACCGACCCGCCGCGACGGCGAAGACTGATGGATGTCAAACGCGGGATCAGGCGGCGCGGTTGAGACGCGGGCGGATCTGCCCGACGGTGCGCTGATCGGGCGTGGCGCGGGTCTCGGCGTCGTCGAGCAGGATCTCGACCATCTCGAGCGGGTGGGTGGCCCAGAGGTCGGCGCCGATCTCCTCGGCCAGACCCTCGGCGCGGTTGAACACGCCGCCGCCGACGGCGATCTGGGTGTGCGGACAGGCGCCCACTTCGTGCAGGGTGTCGATGAGGCGGCGGATCTCGGGCAGATCACGCGGCTCGGAGCAGAACATCAGCAGCACGTCGGGGCGGGTGCTCTGGACGGTCTCCTGGATCTCGTCGGTGGGGACGGCGCCGCCGGCGAAGCGGACGCGGAAGCCGCGGGCCTCGAGCAGATCGACGGCCATCTGGGCGCCCAGCTCGGAGCCTTCGGACGGGCCGCAGCAGGCGAACACGGTGCGCCCGGTGCGGGCCGACCCGGCCCAGGCCAGCAGCTCGCGGCTGGCCTGATCGACCAGCGAGCGCAGCATGCGGGTGGCCAGGTTGTACGCCAGGGTGGTCAGGCGGTCCTGGCGGTGCATGGTCTCGATCAGCTCGTACGTGGGCCAGCACAGGTCGGTGAGCACGAGCTCGGGGTCGGCGCCGGCCTTGCGCTGTTCGTCGATGACGCGGCGGGCCTGGTCGCGGTTGCCCTCGATCAGGGCTTCGAAGAGGCGTTCGGTGAGGATCTCGGCGGACATGGGGAGGACTCCGATTTCTTCGTCGTGTGCCGCCCCCACGCGGGCGGCGTGCGTTCCGGCGTACGCTGGCCGGTGCGGGCACTGGTATCGAGTCACGGCACGATTTGGGGAGAGCGGCATGAAGCCGGAGTTCATCCGGCCGCGCGAAAACCGCGCCGGGCCGGGTTTGCAGCGGACGGCCCGTGTTCTTATCAGACCGACCAGGACAGCGGCGGCGTCGCTGGCATGGTCCGAGAATGCGGATAACACCGTTCCGGCCGTGGATACGTGGGGGATAGCACGCGGACCGCGCGGGGATGTGCGCGGGGCGCGCTTGATTTTTGGTGCGGGCCGGGTGCGGGCTGTGCGGCCTGGCGGGGTCTGGCGGGGTCGATGGACCGGCGAGAGTGCCGCCCCGCGGTTCAGGGATCGGGATCCGTCACACCCGGGGCCACCCGCGCCTGGATCTGGTCCAGCTCGCTCTTGCAGCGATCGGCGATGAGTTCAGCGGCGGCCTTGTTGCCGAAACGGCCGGCGTCGATCTCCACTTCGATCATGGCGCTGGTCAGGGGCTCGACCTTGATGGTGACCAGGTGGCCGCGGTCGCTGCGGACGGACCACCAGCGGGAGGCGAGGACGCCCCCCTCGGTCTGGTCCTTGGTTTCATGGACGTCGAGCGCCAGGCGATCGAGGGTGATGGCCACGGCCTCGTTCATCTGGTCCATCGTGCCCTCGTCGACGTAGGTCAGCATGCCCGACCGCCAGAAGCTGTACCCGGCCTCGCCGGCGGCGGCCCCGGCGGAAGCCGCCGAAACTAGGGGGACGGCGGCGGCGCACCCGGGCAGTGCCGGACACAGGACGAGCAGAAGCAGGATCAGGGGGTGCCGCCGCGGATTCATGGGGTCTCTGTCCTTTCCGCGAGCTTTCTGCCGCCGCGGAGGGCGGTGAGCAGCCCGATCACAAAGCCGATGGCGAGCACCACCACCAGCAGCACGGCCTGGGGCATGACGACGGTGGCGAAGAGGATGCGGGTGCGGACCTCGTTGGTGTTCTGCAGGATGAGGATGAGGACCACCACCACGGCCGCCGCGATGGCGACGATGCGGGCGTTGCGTGCGAAGTTGCTGCGTTCCATGCGTGGATCGTACGGGCGGGGCGTGGCGGATGGTTCGGGTGAAGCGGGACAGCCAGGAGCCGACGCGTCCACCAAGAGAACCCCGCCCGGGCTTGTCGGCCCGGGCGCGGCGGGGAGGACGGATCGATTTCCCCAGAGGGCGGGCTGGGGGGGGGGGGGGGGGGGTGGGTAAAAGTCGATCCTGCTCCGGCTTACGGGCAGCCGGCGTTGAACTGGGCGAGGTAGATCGACACGTCGAAGAAGTTGAACGCGCCGTCGTTGTTCAGGTCGGTGTCGGGCTGGCCCGCGTTGAAGGCGGTCAGGAAGGCGGAGAGATCGAAGAAGTCGACCCTGCCGTCGCCGTTGCGGTCGGCGGGGCAGTCGGCGATGGGACCGCCGCGGAGGGTGTCGAGTTCGTAGATGCTCTCCAGGCCGCTGGTGCCAAACTCGGAGGTCTGGCCGGTGGGTCCGGGGTTGGGCGAGCCGGCCTCGACGTTCTCGTACTTGTCGTTCCAGAGGTAGGTGCTCTCGCCGCCGCCGCCCTTGACGGCCTCGAAGTCGAAGTAGCCCAGCGTGCGGAGTTCCTGCGCAGTGAAGCCGACGCGGGCGTACTCGAGGGCGAACTGGACGCGGGTGTTGTCGGCGGGGCTGAGGCGGGCGTAGAGGACGGGGGCGCCGGTGTTGAGGCTGCCATCGGAGATCAGGGCGAGGTCGAAGCCGTTGAGGCCGCTTTCCTCTTCCGGGTTGTCGGTCTTGGTGACGGTCAGGCCGGTGGGGCCGGAGGAGGCGGCGCCGCCGACGTCGCCGTTGGTGTCGAGGTAGCCGAACAGGCCGGTGGTGCCCCACTGCGTGGCCGGGAAGAGTTTGAGTTCGGGCTGGTCGGAGACGAGCAGCAGACCGAAGCGGCCGTCGGGATCGGTCGAGAGGCGGAAGCCGTAGCGGGCGTCCATGCCGAGGGGGATGACCGAGCCGCCGGAGGTGATCTGGTTGCGCCCGGCCAGGTCGAGTTCGACGTAGAGGTAGTTGGCGTCGAAGCCGGCGCGGGCCTGGGTGATGTCGAGGTTCTCGAAGTACTCGACCGCGCCGAACCGCCCGGCGACGGGCTCGAAGCTCTGGGACATGGGACGCTCGTAGATGTCGTTCTGATAGGAGTCGCAGCCGGCGTCGACGTCCCAGTACGACGCGCCGCCGCCGGGGGCGGAGAAGCGGTTGTCGCCGGTGACGCAGTCGGTCCAGGTCTTCGTGAACACGGGCTCGCCCGGGGCGGCCAGGGCCTGGGCGGAGAGGGCGAGGAGGACGGCGGCGGTGATCGTGGTCTTCGAGGATTCCATGGGGTTGCTCCTGTTGGTCCGCCCACCCAGACGCGACGGCGTTGGATCGGGCAGGGGGGACAGGAGCAAGGAGGCGGGGCCTATGACCCCCGATACATCATGTCAGAAAAAATCTAGCGGGACGCCGCGTGGCCGGGGCAGGTGCAACCCGAGCCCAGCATGCCCGCGGCGAGCATGGCTTCTTCGGCCGGGGTCAGCATGGCCCCCGTGTGCTTGGCCGGGGGCAGGGCGTTGAGGCGGGCGAGGAACTGCGACTGATAGCGCTGCTGGGCCCGGGAATAGGCCGGGTTGGTGGCGGCGTCGGGGTATTGCTCGGCGAGGATCTGGTTGAGCCGCTCGATGCGGGTTTCGGGGAACGGGTGGGTCGAGAGCCACTCGGGCGGCCTGCCCGCGGACGATCCCGACGCGGCCTGGAGGACCTCCATGACCTCGCGCTGGGCGATGGGGTTGTATCCGGCGCGCGCCATGTAGCGCACGCCGAGCTGGTCGGCCTGCGATTCCTCGTCCCGCCCGTACTTGAGCAGCACGACGTTGCCGCCCACGGCCAGCGCGGGCACGGCGTACTGCCCGTACTTGCGGACGTCGGAATCCGAGTCGGCGATGCCCACGCCGACGGCGGCCGCGCCGATGAGGATGTTGAAGCCGATCTGCTTGCTCATGCGCTGGTTGCCGTGGCGTGCGGTGACGTGGCCGATCTCGTGACCGAGCACGCCGGCGAGCTGGGCCTCGTCCGTGAAGCGTGAGGCGAGCCCGCGGGTCATGAAGACCTTGCCGCCGGGCACGGCGAAGGCGTTGATGACGTCGGAGTCGAGCAGGATGAACTCCCACTCCAGATCGTCGGGCACCTCGGGCTCGACCTGGGCGACCAGGCGCTGGCCGACCTCGGTGACGTACCTCTGGAGCTGCTCGTCGGGCACGGCGCCGCCGAACTCGGCGGTGAACTGCGGGGCGGCCTCGGCCCCCATCGCCTTCTCCTCGCTCCACGACAGCAGCGTCAGGGAGCGCGATCCGGTCGCCGGGTTCGTCGTGCAGGCGGTCAGCGGCAGGGCGGCGCAGAGCAGTCCGAGGATGGTGAGCAGGCGGTTCACGGCGGTACCTCCGGGCGGTCATCGGGAAGCGCCGGGCCGGCGAATAGCATGGGACATGCCCGGCGCGAGCGAACAGACCGATCCTATGGCGGCAAAGGCCCCACGGCCCCCCCACCATGCCGACCACACCCCCGGTTCCGAACCCGGCGGTGGCCCCACGGTCTGGCGTGACGAGGAACTCGGTTCGATCCACGAGCGCGGGGACAAGGCCGACAAGGTGCGCGCCATGTTCGGCGCCATCGCCCGTTCGTACGACCTGAACAACCGGGTCCACTCGCTCTGGCAGGACGAGGCCTGGCGGCGCACGGCCGTCAGGATGGCCAGGGTCCGCCCGGGCGAGGTCGTGCTGGACATGGCCTGCGGCACCGGCGACCTGACCCAGGCCTTCGCCCGGCGCAGCCCGGCGTCGCTGGTGATCGGGGGCGACTTCACCCACGCCATGCTGGAGCTGGCCGCCCACAAGCGGGCCCGGCTGGATCCGAAGGTCGCCGACCGGGTGCGGTACATCGAGGCGGACGCCATGGCCCTGCCCATCGCGGACGCCTCCGTGGATGTCGTTTCGATCGCCTTCGGCATCCGCAACGTGCAGGAGCCGGACCGGGCCATCGCCGAGTTCCGCCGCGTCCTCAAACCGGGGGGGCGGGTGGTGATCCTGGAGTTCGACCGGCCGCGCCTGGGCCCGGTCCGCTGGTTCAACGATTTCTATTGCGGCCAGATCATGCCGCGGACGGCGACCTGGATCAGCCGCGACCGCTCGGGGGCGTACCGCTACCTGCCCCGGTCCGTGTCGAGCTTCATGTCCCACGAGACGCTCGGGGAGCGGCTGCGGGAGGCCGGGTTCACGGACGTGCGCCACCGGGTGCTGTCGCTGGGGATCTGCGTGTGTACGGTGGCGGTGCGGGGGGGGCTGAGCCGCGCCGGGTGACTTTCGGAGGGGCCCGGTCTCCTCCGAACGCGCCACGGCCCCGGTTTTGCCTATCGGATTGGGGTTCCTACACTTCCGACCCGACTCCCACTGAGAGATCCATATGTCCACCATCGCCGAGACGGGAGCGATCGCCTCGCTCCGCAATGTCGCCATCATCGCCCACGTCGACCACGGGAAAACCTCCCTGGTGGACAAGCTGCTCAAGCAGTCCGGCAACTTCCGCGCCGGCGAGCTGGAGAAGCTCGAGGGCGGGCAGCACGGCCTGATCATGGACTCCAACCCCCTCGAGCGCGAGCGGGGCATCACGATCCTCTCCAAGAACTGCGCCGTCAGCTATGTGGCCAGGGACAAACAGGTCTACCGCGTCAACATCATCGACACCCCGGGCCACGCCGACTTCGGCGGCGAGGTCGAGCGCGTGCTCCGCATGGCCGACGGCTGCCTGCTGGTCGTCGACGCCTTCGAGGGCCCCATGCCCCAGACCCGGTTCGTGCTGACCAAGGCGCTCGAGGCCGGGCTCAAGCCGGTCGTCGTCGTCAACAAGTGCGACCGGCCCGACGGCGATCCGCAGCGGGTGGTCAATGAGTGCTTTGACCTGCTGGTGGCGCTGGGCGCCGAGGACCACGCCCTGGACTTCCCCATCGTCTACGCCTCCGCGAAGGAAGGCTGGGCGAGCGACACCTGGCCGCCGGAGGAGAAGAAGGACCTGCAGGCCGTGTTCGAGGCGATCGTCCGCCATGTGCCCCACCCGGATGTCTACCTCGAGAAGCCGCTGCGCATGCAGGTGACCTCGCTGGATTACTCGGAGTACCTGGGGCGGATCGGCGTCGGGCGCGTCACGCAGGGCACCATCCGCGTGGGCATGCCGGTCGTGCTGGTCAAGCACACCAAGGAAGGCGGCCTCAGGAACGTCAACGCCAAGATCGTGACCCTGCAGGGCTTCTCGGGTCTGGGCAAGGTGGACCGCACCAAGGTCGACGCGGGCGACCTCTGCGCCGTGTCCGGCATGGACCAGCTCGAGATCGGGGACACCATCTGCGACCCCGACCACCCGGACGCCATGGACGCGGTCACCATCGACGAGCCGACCATCTCGATGACCTTCCGCATCAACGACTCGCCCTTCGCCGGCCAGGAGGGCGAGTACGTCACCAGCCGCCAGATCCGCAGCCGCCTCGAGCGCGAGCTGGAGCACAACGTGGCGCTGCGGGTCGAGCCCGGCCGCGGCACCGACGAGTTCGTGGTGTCCGGACGCGGCGTGCTGCACCTGGGCATCCTGCTCGAGACCATGCGCCGCGAAGGGTTCGAGCTGTCCGTCGGCCGCCCCATCGTGATCGAGCGGATGATCAACGGCGTCATGTGCGAGCCGGTCGAGGAACTGGTCATCGACTGCCCGAACGATTCGGTCGGCTCGGTCATGATGCTCGTCGGCGAACGCAAGGGCGAGATGCTCAAGATGGAGCCCCGCGGCGACGCCATCACCCACTGCGTCTTCCAGATCACCGCCCGTTCGCTGATCGGCCTGCGCAGCCGCGTGCTGACCGCCACGCAGGGCGAGGGCATCATGCACCACACGTTCCTGCGCTTCGAGCCGGTCAGCGGCGAGCGGAGCCGCCGCGTCGCGGGCGTGCTGATCGCCAGCGAGACCGGGCAGGTCACCGCCCACGCGTGCGAGAACCTGCACGACCGCGGCACGCTGTTCGTCCGCCCGGGCGACAAGGTCTACGCCGGCCAGATCGTCGGCGAGCACAACCGCGGCAACGACCTGACGGTCAACATCGTCAAGACCAAGAAGCTCGACAACATGCGCGTGGCCAACAAGGAGGCCACCGTGACCCTCAAGGCGCCGCGCGACATCGGCCTGGAGCAGGGCCTCGAGTACATCGAGGAGGACGAGCTGCTCGAGCTGACGCCCCGCAGCGTCCGCCTGCGCAAGATGCTGCTCGACGAATCGATGCGCCGCCGTGTCGATCGCCAGGCCAAATCCGCCGCGGAAAGCTGAGCCGCCGGCCCGGCCCGGACCCGCCCGGACGGGCCGCGGGCGGATGCAACCGGCCCGACCCGTCGGCAGTAACCACCGGGGCATGGACCAACCCCGGAGGATCCCGATGGCCGCGTTGCTGCTCTCGATCGCCCTCGGCTCGGCCGTCTGCACCGCCAGCGCAGCGCCGAACGAACCCGCGGATACGCTGCCCGACTGGCAGACGCTGGACACCGTTGCGTTTCGCGGCAAGCAGGACGACATCGTCTTCGTCGGCCCCGACCTTGGCTGGTACGGCAACGGCGAGGGCAAAATCTACCGCACGACCGACGCCGGGGCGACGTGGCAGCTCCAGTGGGACCACCCAGGCACCTTCGTCCGCACCCTGGCCTTCGTGGATGAGATCACCGGCTTTGCGGGCAACGTCGGCACGGGCTATTTCCCGGGCGTGACCGATGAAACCCTGCTCTATAAGACAACCGACTCCGGCGCGACCTGGGCTCCGGTGCCCGCCGCGCAGATCCCGGGGATCGCCGGTCTGTGCGCCATGCAGGTGCTGACGGCGCCGTTCATCAACCACGGCGTGCTGGAGACCAAGACGCGCGTGTACGCCGCGGGGCGCGTCGGCGGCCCGGCCTGGCTCATGCATTCCGACGATCTCGGCGCGACCTGGACCGCGACCGACCTCAAGGACCACGCCGGCATGGTCCTCGATGTCCACTTCCTTGATTTCAACCACGGCCTCATCGCCGCGTCGTCCAGCGACGACGTGACGCAGGGGACCGCCCGGATCCTGCGCACCGAGGACGCCGGACGCACCTGGCAGGTCGCCTACGACTCCGGCCGCCCGTTCGAGAACGTCTGGAAGATGTCCTTCCCCACGCCGCAGATCGGCTACGCCACCGTGCAGTCCTACAACCCCGAGGCCAGCGAGCGCTTCGTGATCAAGACCACCGACGGCGGGCGGACCTGGACCGAACTGCCCCTGGTCGACGATGCCCGGGTCCGCCAGTTCGGCATCGGCTTCCTGGACGAACGCCGGGGGTGGGTGGGCGCGGTCCCCCACGCCTTCGCCACCACCGACGGCGGGGCGACCTGGGCCCCGGCCCGGATGGGGCAGGCGGTCAACAAGGTCCGGGTGCTCCACACGCCGTCGGGGCCGGTGGCCTACGCCATCGGCGTCCAGGTGCTCAAGGCGGACGGCCGCGGGCCGGGTCCCGCGGACGACGCCGGCTCCAAGCCCTGAGCGGAGCCGGGTTTGCAAGAATCCCGCCCGGTCGGATTGGCCCGCCATCGAGGTCCCGCCTAGCATGGAGGCCCGCCACGGGCCGGGCCCAAGCCGGGTCGAACGCCCGCCCCGAGCCCCGTGCGGCAGCTGATCGGAGCATCCCATGGCCTACGCCATCATCGAAGAGTCGGGCGGACAGCGCAAGGTCCAGCAGGGCGACGAGATCCTCATCGACCTGGTCAACGCCGGCGAGGCCAGCGTGGGACAGACCATCACCGTGGACAAGGTGCTGGTTGTCGGCGAGGCCGGCGGTTCGGCCAAGATCGGCACCCCCTACGTCAAGGGCGCCTCGGTCACCCTGGAGATCACCGAGCCGGTGGTCATGGGCGACAAGCTGGTCATCCGCAAGTTCCGCACGAAGAATACCTACGAGCGCAAGACCGGCCACCGCCAGCGGTACACCGGCGCGACCGTCAAGTCGATCAACGGCTGAACTCCGCCGACAGCGATCGGCAAAATACCCCAGAAGAATCGTCCCCAGACTCTTCTCTCCAGTTTCGGGCGTCGGCGGACCCGCCGAACTCGACCTGACCCGGAAAGCCCCGCGTCCTGCGCGGGGTTTTCCTTGTCCCGCCCCGTGGCCATGGGGCGTTGAGCCGACTCCCGCTGTTCGCGGGAATCTTCGCATCCGGACCGCGTTGTTCCATGTATACTGAAGGACGCGACCCGTCCGGACTCTGTTCGGACGCACCGGAGGAGTTTGGATGGAACGCGAACGGGAGGTCGAGCTGATCGAACTGGCGGCCGCCGGCGACCGCGCGGCGGCCGGCGAGTTGATCCGGGCCCACCAGCAGTCGGTCTACGCCTACCTGCTCCGCATGTCCGGGCGGTCCGATGTGGCCGAGGACATCGTGCAGGAAGCGTTTGTCCGTGTGCTGGGCAACCTGCACCGGTTCGATTTCCGCTTCCGTTTCTCGACCTGGCTGTTCACCATCGCCCGCCGCCTGTACATGAACGCCATGGCCAAGTCTCGTCCGGCGTACGACTCGGACTTCGTCGGCTCGTTCGGCAATCAGTCCACCGGGTGGGCGCCGGACACCGCGATGTACGACGACGAGCGCCAGACCGTCCAGCGCGACGCCCTGCAGACCTCGCTCATGGAACTCAGCGAGGAGCAGCGCGAGGTGCTCGTGCTGTTCCACCAGCTCGATTGGCCCATCGCTCTGATCGCCGAGCACCTGGCCATGCCCGAGGGCACGGTCAAGAGCCACCTGCACCGGGGGCGGCGCCGGCTGCGTCAGGTGTTCCAGAACCAGAAAAAGCTGGAATCGCGGGTCGAGGAGGTCTGGCGGTGAACCCGTCCCGACCCCTCCGTGACGACGACGCGCCCGGACGCATCCCCGAGTCGCTGATCGACTCTGTGCTGGACGGCGCGGTGGACGAGCGCACCCGCCGCGAGGTCGCCCGCGCGCTCCGCCACGATCCCGGCCGCCGCCAGGATGTGGCCGAGACGATGGAGGCCATCACCGCGCTGCGGCACCCCGTCGCGTGCCCGGATGTCTCGGCGGGCGTGCTGAACACGCTGGACCGCCGGCGCCGTTTTCTCCCACCGGGCGCGCGGCGGCTGATCCGGCGGGCCCGCGTGTCCGGCGTGCTGGCGCTGCTGGTCGGGCTGGTGGCCGTGGCCGGCGTGCAGCGGGCCGCCCCGCGGTTGGCGTCACTCTCCGGGCAGCCGACACCCGTGACCGACGTCGCCCGGGCGGTGCAGGCCGACACCGCGCAGGCCGCCGGGCAGGTGCGCGACAGCGTCCGCATCATGCAGGCCTCCCTGCCGTCGCTGGCCGCCGGTCTCGAGTCGCCGGGCCGCGCGCTGCGCACCGGTCTGGACGCGGGCATGGAGGAGTCGGCGGCCATGATGGAGCGGCGCTTCCGCGTGATCACGCTGGAGGGCGGGCGGTATTTCATGATCGAGCCGGTCTCGGCCCGCGCCGCCGGCAACGCCGGCCGCGGCGGGTTCATGGCCACGATGTTCGTCACAGGCGACCAGACGGCGGGCTCCGACGAGGGCGTTGCCGACCCGCTGCCGTGAACGCCCGACGCGCCAAAGCGATCCTCTGGTCCGTGTGGCCCGCGCTCGGGGTGTGGGCGATCCCGTCGGCGGCATCGTCTCCTCCCGCCGCGTCACCCATCCCGAGCCCGGTCGCGGCCGGACCGACGGCCCACTGGCTGGCGCCCAACGATCCGTGGCCGCTGCTCGCGACGCTGCCGCCTTCGGTCGACGCCGCGGTCGTGCTCGACCGCCCCGGCACGCGGCTGTGGGAAGATCCCGCCGGCGCGGCCTTGCGTGCCGCGTTGTCCGGCACCGGCCTGTTCGCGCAGACGCAACGCGCGTGGCAGGGGCTCGCGTCGGCGCTGGGCTACACGGGAGACGAAGCGGCGGTCGCGCTGCTGGGCCGGCGGGTGCTGGTGGCCTGGGACGGACTGACCCGCGATGACGGCACCGGCGCGGCCGGGGCGGCCGGGCGGGCGGACACACGCTGGGCGGTGGTGGCGCAGATCGATGCCGAGACCGCGCGTTCGCTGCGTGCCACGCTCAACGCGGCACCGCGGCGCACGCACCTGGGACGCGTGATCTATTCCGTGGACGCCGGCCGGACGGCGATGGCCGTCATCGACGACGGCGCCCAGACCCGCGTGGTGTTCGCCCCCAACGGCGCGTCGGCCCTTCTCGACAGCCTGCTCGCGCCCGCCCCGTCGGGGACCGCGGGCCTGACGGGACCGGCGCAGGCGGCGCTGGGCAAGGCCGAGCCCGGGTGGGCCGCGGTCGCGGCGGTGCGGCTGCCCGACTCCGACACCCCGGCCGCGATCGAGCTGCGGACCAACCGGGGAGCGTGGGGTCTGCGCATGGCCGGCCCGGGCGAAGATCCGGCCCGGCCCGGCGTGCAACCATCGGAGGGCGCCCCCGTGGGCGTGCTCGGGCAGATCGGCGGCGACGCCCTGCTGGCCGCGGCGTTCAGCGGCGGACCCCGCTTTGACGGGGCCTCGATGGACCTGCGTCTGCGGCTGGGCGCGGCTCCGGACGCCGACGAGGGGCCGGAGGACGATGCCGCTCGCTCTCTGCTGCGTCCGGCCGGTGGGAGTGTGGTGGCGCTGTTCGCGGCGGAACCGGGCACCTTGGGACCGGGCGCCAAGGAACCGGCCGGGGCTGCCCAATCCGCGCTCGTCGCCCAGATGATCAGCCACGCCTGCGCCCAGGCGTCCTATGCCGAGACCGTGGACCGGCTGGTGAGCACGATGATCGGCGGCAGCCGCCCGCCCGAGCACCGCGGCGCGTTCCCCGAGGCGGTGCGCACGCACCGGATCGAGGACGAAACCCGCCCGGGGGCGTGGCCCGGCCCGGACGCGCGGGTGGCTTGGTGCTTCGCGGCCGACGCCGACCCGGCATGCGGGGCAGTGTCGATGTCGTTCGCGCCCGCGGGCGTGGACCCGTCCGGCCTGGCCAGGAAAGGGCGTGAGGCCTGGCTGCGCGGGCGGTCCGACGTCGATGCGTCGATGATCACCGCCGGGCACGCCCGCCCGCGTGATCTTGTCCGGCTCATGAGCGACGGGCGCGACACCCCGTTGTCCGGTCTCGCCCGGGCCGTCGAGCGTGTGGACTGGACCGTCCGCGCCGACGCGGGGCTGACCCGGGCCGAGGTGCTGGTGCGTCTGGCCGCCCCCGGCCCGCGTCTGGGCGCTCCCTGACGCCCGACGCGCCGGTCAAGCGGGCCCGCCCGACCAGCCCCAGAAGTCCGACCAGTTCCGCCACGCGAAACCGTCGAGGTCCGCGTCCGACCATCCGGACGCACGCAGGGCGTCGAGGATCCGCGGCAGGTCGCCCATGCCGTTGATGCCCTCGGGCAGCCGGTCGGCCCCGAACCCGCCGTCGGCGTCCGAGCCCAGCCCCACGTGCCGGCGCGACCCGGACAGCTCGCAGACCCGTTCGATGTGGGCCACCACGTCGGCGATCTGCGCCCGATCGCCCCGTCGGACGCGCGGGTTGAGAAAATCGGAAAGCAGGTTGATCCCCACGACCCCGCCCCGGCGGGCGATCTCGCGGATCGTTGTGTCGGCCAGGTGGCGCTGCGTGGCCTGGTCGTCGTGACCGCCCATCAGCAAACGCGCGTTGGAATGCGAGGCGATCACCACGGCGTCGGTCAGGCCCAGCAGCTCGTCGGTGGCGCGCTGGGAGAGGTGCGAGAGATCGTGCACGATGCCGCGGGCGTCGATGCGCGGGATCAGTTCACGCCCCAGCGTGGAGAGGCCCACGTGCGGATCGTTCATCGGGGTCGCGTTGCCGCCGGCATAACGCGAGCGGCGGGCCCACGTCAGCCCGATCGCCACGACGCCCGCGTCGGCCCATTCGTCGAGCTGCTCGGGCGTTTCGATCGGATCGGCGCCCTCCATGAGCACGCCCAGACGCAGCGGGGCGTCGGACGGCGGCGCGGGCGTGCCCCGGGTGGGCATGGTGGAGATCAGCCCCGCGTTCTGCCAGGCCTGGTAGAGCTTGAGCTGGCGCATCCCGGCCCGCCAGGCGCCCAGCGCGTCGCCGTCGTCATAGGCGAACGCGCCGGTCTCCCGCTGTGGATCGTTGGGGTCGACCGGCTCGGTGAAGATCGTGCCCAGGCACACGCCCACCCCGGCCTCGGCCAGGGCGGGCAGGGTCACCGCGACGGGCTGGTGGCGTCCCCGCGCGTCCGAGGGGGCGGCGTGCATGTCCCGGCCGGTCTCGGCCAGGTACGCCAGGTCAAGGTGGGCGTCGAACCATCGGGGGCGTGCTGGCAAGGCGGTCTCCGGGCGGGTGAAGCGTGCGGGTCGGGGGCGAGGACCGCGGGGGGCATGGCAAGGCGGTTGGCAGGGACCTCGTCCGGCGGCCCGGCCCAGGGTGCAATCCGGTGGTGCGGGCCGCCAATGATGGTACGGGTCCTCGTTGCCCGCGCCGCGGAGCGTGGGCGGCCCCCCCGAAGGAGCAGGTCGATGAACACGCTGGCAGGTCGGATCGAACGCATGGGCCGGATTCACAGACGCGGCAACTGGCTGCTGGGGTGCGGGATCGCGCTGGCCGTGGTCCTGCTGCTGCTGATCGGGGCCGGGGTCTTCATCGCGATGAACTGGCGCGGCTGGACCGCGGGCGGGATGCGTCAGGGCGTGACCGCGATGATCGACCAGCTGCCGGTCGACGACGCCGAGAAGGCCGAGGCGCAGGCCGTGGTGGACGACTTTGTCGATCGGTTCGAGGCCGGCCAGATCTCTGTCCAGCAGCTGGGGCTGGTAATGCAGGAGATCGCCGAGAGCCCGGTGCTGCCGGCGGGCATGGCCATGGGCGTCAGCCAGGCATATTTCAAGGACTCGGGTCTGACCGAGGCGGAGAAGTCCGAAGGGCAGACGCAGGTCGCCCGCATCGCCCACGGGCTGACGAGCAACGCGGTGACGCAGGACGATCTGCGGGCGGTGCTGGGACCGATCGAGGCGGGCGCCGGCAATCAGGACGTCATCCAGTTCCAGCTGGGCAACCGCCAGATCCGTCTGAAGACGCCCAACACGGTGACGGACGACGAGCTGCGTGCGTTCATCGTCAAGGCGCGGGAGCAGGCCGACAGCAGCGGGCTGCCGCCCACGCCGCCGACCTTTGACCTGTCGGGCGAGCTCGACCGGGCGATCCGCACGGCGTTGGGCGAGCAGGTCGATGGTTCGGTGGACGGCGGTGTGATTATCCTGCCGGCCGAGCCGGAATCCGCGCCCGAGCCATAACACAGCACGCGGGCGGGCCGGACGGGCCCGCGGGGAGGACACCATGCCGGACCAACCGATCTCGTGCCCCAAGGACGGCGTGCCCATGCACCGCATCACCCTGGGGTCGGTGGCGGTCGACCGCTGCCCGACCTGCGGCGGGGTGTGGCTGGACGCGGGCGAGCTGGCGGGCTTCAAGCAGGCCATGCTCGTGGACCAGCACCGGGCCACGCTGGCCCAGCTCGACGAGCTGGGGATCGACGAGCCGGTCGACCGGCCGCAGCCCCTGCTGTGCCCACGCGATCACGCGCGCATGAGCGTGCACCGCGATCCGAAGCAGAAGCACATCGAGCTGGACGCGTGCACCAAGTGCGGCGGGATGTTCTTCGACGCGGGGGAACTCGCCGACCTGAGCGAGTTCACCATGGGCGAGCGGCTCAGGAGCCTGCTGGGATGAGGCTGTGAACTCAAACGCCGCGCCCGGGCGTTGGCTCGGGCGCGGACCGGTCCGGGTCTCTCCTCCCGGACCGCGGTGCGGTCAGCGGCGCCGGCGGAGCGCCACGAGACCACCAAGGCCGATGAGCGCGGCCGTGCCGGGCGTGGGCACACGCCCGGTGACGACGACGTGGTCGATGTCGGCGCCGTAGACGCCCCCGCTGAGGCCCTCGAAGCGCAGCGTGGCGGACGAGCCGTTGCCGACAAAGGACCAGGTGATCCGCTCCCAGGCGGGGTTGGCGGCGGTCGAGCCGGCGGCGACGTAATCGAACTCGAACTGCTCGGACTGCCCGGCGGCCCCGACGCGCATGACCTTGGGCGTGGGCCCGCCGTACATGTTGGCCGAGAGGTCGAACTCGACGGTGTAGATCCAGCCCGCGACGGTGGCGAAGGACTGCTCGATCCCGCCGCCGGAGGACACGTTGTTGAGATCGATGCTGCGCGTGCCGTCGGAGGCGGCGAGGATGGTTCCCATGTAGTCGATGCCCGCGCCAATGGTGGTCCAGCCGACGATGGCGGTGTTGCCGCCGTTCATGGGGATCCAGCCGGAGCCGGGGTTGAGGCTGGACTCTTCGAACGAGCCGTTGATGATGAGGTTGGTTCCGGCCACGGCAGGACCGGCGAGCGCGGCGACGGCCGCGACCGTGAGACACATCCTGGTTTTCACGAATCTCTCCTCTGGGTTCTGAACACAAGAACGCTGTGACCCGAAGGAGCGAATAGGGGAGCGGCAACTCACGGGATCTGACCGATTTTTTTCGGTATTCGGCGAAGGCTTTATCGGGCGTCAGTGGCTGGTCCGTGATCGTGCCGGAATGCCGAGGATCTCGGAGACTGGATCTGTCAGCGTCAACCGATGTACACACGTCCGCCGGAGACGCAGCTCACAATCGAGAGGCAGATGAAGAACATCGTCAGGCCAAGAAACACGCCAAGGGCGATCTTCAGAACGGTCACGCCCTGCTGCGTTGGGATCGGCTCGAAACGCTCGGGCCTGCGAATGACCTCGGCGGCATCCACCGGTTCGGCATCGGCCACCACGGAGATGGATGTCGATCTGTATCCGCGCGACGCCGCGAGGTTTCGGGCTTCCGCGGCACCGGCCGCCTCGACGAGAATCTCCCCGGGCTCACCCGTCCCCGCGTCGGTCACCGCGACCCGGAAGGTCGGCACGCTACACCCCCACCACCGCCGGCGAATCGCTGACGATGATCTCGGCCTCGGTCTTGGCCAGCACCTCGTCGACGGTCACGCCCGGGGCCAGCTCGGTCAGGCGGAAGCGGCGTTTGTCGTGGTCCATCACCAGCACGCACAGGTCGGTGATGACCATGTCCACGCAGCGGCGGCCGGTCAGGGGCAGGTTGCATTCCTTGAGGATCTTGGGGGCGTCGCCCTTGGCGGTGTGCTCCATCGCGACGATCACCTTCTTGACGCCCGCGACCAGGTCCATCGCGCCGCCCATGCCCTTGATCATCTTGCCGGGGATCATCCAGTTGGCGATGTCGCCCTCCTGGCTGACCTGCATGGCGCCCAGGATGCACGCGTCGATGTGCCCGCCGCGGATCATGGCGAAGGAAGTCGCCGACGAGAACGACGCCGCGCCCTTGCGGGCGGTGATGGTCTGCTTGCCGGCGTTGATCAGGTCGGGGTCGACCTTGTCCTCGGTGGGGAAGGGCCCGATGCCCAGCAGCCCGTTCTCGGATTGCAGCCAGACATCGATCCCCTCGGGGATGTGGTTGGCCACGAGCGTGGGCATGCCGATGCCCAGGTTGACGACGAAGCCGTCGCGGAGTTCGAGGGCGGCACGGGCGGCGATCTGGTCACGGGTGAGGGCCATGTCGGAGTATACGGGTTTCGGCCCGCCCGATCCCGTCCTATCCAGCCCGTTTCCCCCGGTCATCTCAGCGTGCGGGCCGGTCCAGCCCGAAGGTGATGGTCATCACGATGGAGACCTCCTTGTCGATGGTGCTGGTGTCGTAGATGCCGTAGCCGGACACCTCGGTCGAGCCGGGCGTGGTGACCTGCATCACGCCCTGCTGGGCGTGGCGGACTTCCGAGACCACGGCGCCGGCCCGGGCGGCGATCTCCTCGGCCCGCGCGCGGGCGTCGGCCGAGGCCAGCCCGACGATGCCCACCCGCGCCTCGGCGAGCCGGGTCGAGGTGAACTCCGGGCGGCGCGAGATCACCGAGATGCCCTCCTGCAGCAGTTCCGTCACGGCGCTGGCGGCCCGGTGCACGCGCTCGACCTCGCCGGTGGTGATGCCCACGGTGCGGGTGAGCGTGTAGCCCTGGATGTCCATGGTGGCCCGGCCGCGCTCGTCGTAGACCGGGTGCTCCTCGGTCTGGATCGGGGACAGGCCGATGTCGCCCGGCGCAAACCCCTGCCCGGTCAGGAAGGCGATGGTCCGCGTGACGCCGCGGTCGAGCACCGCGAAGGCCTCCTGCTGGGTAGTCCCGCGCCCCGTCACCTGGATGGACCACACGGCGGTGTCGGCCCGCAGCGGCACGCGGGCGCTGCCCTTGACCGTCACGGACTGGTCCGCCCGTTCGATCTGGTTGATGCGGGCCTGGTACGCCCGCGTGGCCAGGGTGGTGGAGACGACGACGCTGAGCCCCACGCCGATGACGAGCGTGGCGACCGCGCCGATCCAGTTGATGCGGACCGAGTGTTCCATGCGATGCTCCCGAGGTGTGGCGGGATCATCGGCCGCGTGCGACGCTGCACAACGCATCGATAACCGGGTGGGACTTCAAGTTGGTGGGCACTTCACGAACAGCGTCCGCCCGGGCGGCCTGCTCCCCGGAACCGAACTGCCCCTCCGTCCGCGTCGGCGGGAGAGGGACCGAGAGAGCGACGCGCTCCTAGAGAGCGCGACGGGGGATCAGACCGAACGCGGCCCGTTGTGATCGAACCGGGGCGGGTCGCCGGGGTTCTTGTCGCCGCCCTCGGGGTGGGCGTCGCGGCCGTCGCCGATGCCGGCGGCGCTCCTGGGACCGGGCGTGATGCCCTCTTCGACCCACTGGAGGTGCCGGACGGGCGCGTCCGAGGCCTGGCGCATGGCGTTCTCCAGCCGCCCGGCGCACTCGGACGACTTGATCCGCCCGATGGTGTCCGCGTGCCCGTGCACGAGCACATCGATGGTCGGGCGCTCGGCCTGCGTCGGCCCGACATGGCGGCATTCCACGTCGCACCGCGCGAAAAGCTTGGCCGCGGCACGGTCGATCTCGGTGCCCGCGTCGCGGGTGAGAAACAGCACGGAGTCGGCCTTGAGGTTCTGCATAAGCGCCGGCCTTGGGCTTCCGCCCCGGGCCGGCGCGAGCGTGGGTGATCAGGCGCGGGGTTCCTGTCGTCCTTCGAGTTCGTACCCCGCCGACTCCCAGCCGGCGACCCCGGCCGAGAAATCCATCACGGTGGTGAACCCGGCCGCTTCCAGCTTCCGGGCGGCCTTCTCCGAGGCGTCGCACTCGGTCTTGGCGCAGTAGACCACCACCGGCTTGGTCTTGGAATGGACGTGCTGCTCGACCTTGCGGGCAAAGTCGTCCGACGACACCGGGATGTTGACCGTCGACGGGATGTGCTTGTCGCGGTAGTCCTCCGGATCGAGCACGTTGATGACCGGCGTGTCATTCTCGACGCTCAGAATTCGCTTGAGTTCCTGGGCCTGGATGGTCTGCATGAAGGCTCCTTCCTGTTCAAACCCATGTATACGGAACGCGGCCCACCACGGCGTGAAGCGCGTGTGAAAGCGGGCACATGTTGTGGAACGGAGCCGATCAGCGCTGGATCTTGGCGCGCTCGATCGTCAGGGTCGTCCGCTGTCGGGTCCGGCGCCGGGGGATCAGCACCCGGATCAGGGCGGCCACCGAGAGCACCGCGGCGATGGTGACGCACCAGAACTGCCAGTCGCCCCACGGCATCAGCCCAGCCCCATCGCTCGGGCGGACTGGTACACGATCAACGCCGAGCCATAGGCCAGGCCGCTCATCCAGCCGAGCTGGAGCAACGCCCACTTCACGCCGCCGGACTCACGGGCGGTGACCACCAAGGTCGGCAGGCACTGCATGGCCAGAATGTAGTAAATCAGCAGCGACCAGCTCGTGGCGCGGGTGAACACGGGCGTGCCGTCGTCGCGGGTGGCCCCGGCGATGCGGGCCTGGATGCCCTCGTCCTCGAAGTCGTCGGTGCCGGCGACCTGCACGGCCATGGTGCTGGCGAACACCTCGCGTGCCGCGAAGCTGGCCATCACGCCGATGGTCAGCTGGCGGTCGTAACCGAGCGGGGCGAACACGGGCTGGATCGTGGCGCCGATGCGTCCCAGGAAGCTGCTGGACGCGGCGTGGCGGGCGTCGAGGGCCTCGGCCTCGGACTCCAGCGCCGACGCGGCGTCCGGATCCGTCGCGACGAGCCCGGCCGCCTGCGTGCGCAGGGCCTCGGCCTCGGGCGTGGGGTCCGCGTGGGGATAGGCGTTGAGCCACCAGAGGATGATGGAGATGGCCAGGATCACCGTGCCGGCCTTCTTGAGGAACACCAGCCCGCGGTCCAGCGTGGTGCGCAGGGCGAAGCCGACATCCGGCACGCGGTACGAAGGCAGTTCGAGCGCCATCGGGCGCGACTTGCCCTTCAGCAGCGTGCGCCGGGCGATCCACGCGCTGAGCAGGCCCGCCAGCGCGCCGACCACGTAGCACCCCGTGAAGGCCACCGCCTGCAGGGCCGGGCTCTGCGGGAACAGGATCACGCTGAGCAGCACGTAGACCGGGATGCGGGCCGAACAGCTCATGAACGGGGCGACCAGGATCGTCGCCAGCCGGTCGCGCCGGTCGGGGATCGCCCGGCAGGCCATGATGCCCGGCAGGGCGCAGGCGTGGGAACTGAGCAGCGGCACGAACGAATGGCCCGACAGGCCGAACGGACGCATCAGGCGGTCGATCACGAACGCCGCCCGCGCCAGATAGCCCGTGCTCTCCAGCAGCGAGATCAGCAGGAACAAAAGGCAGATCTGCGGCAGGAAGATCACCGTGCCGCCGATGCCCGCCACCACGCCGTCGGCCAGCAGCTCGCGCACCGGGCCCTCGGGCAGCGTCGCCTGCACCCAGCCGCCCAGGCTGGCGAAGATCGCGTCGATCCAGTCCATCGGGTACGAGGCCAGTCGGAAGATGACCCAGAACAGGCCCGTCATCACCACGACGAAGGTCAGTACGCCCAGCACCGGGTGGGTGAAGGCGCGGTCCAGCCGGTCGGAGAACGCGTCGGGCGATTCGCCCTCGCGCGGCGCGGCGATGGCGGCGTAGGTCTGCTCGGCCCAGGCCTCCAGACCATCGCGCCCGCCGGTCTCCGGCACCGGCGGCGAGCGGTCCGGCACGCGCGCCCGGCCCAGCAACGCGGGAAGCTGGTCGAGGCCCTCACCGGTGCGCGCGGAGACCGCCAGCACCGGGCAGCCGAGGATCTCTTCGAGTTTGCCAGTGTCGGCGTGGATGCCGCGTCGGCGGGCCAGGTCGATCAGGTTGATCACGACGACGGTGGGCAGACGCAGGCGCACGCCCTCGGCCACCAGCGTCAGGTTGCGCAGCAGGTTCGTGGCGTCCACCACGACCATCAGCACATCGGGCACTTTGGGCGCGAGGCCCTCGGGCGCCAGGTGCCCGGCCAGCACGGCCCGGCACACGCTGGATTCCGACAGATTCAGGTCCAGCGCGTAGATGCCCGGCAGGTCGATGACCGTAGTGGCCGGGTCCGCTTCGAGCCGGCCGACGAGGGCTTCCTGGGTGGTGCCGGGGAAGTTGGCGGTCTTGTGGCGCACGCCGCAGAGGTGGTTGAACAGCGTGGTCTTGCCGACGTTGGGGTTGCCCAGGACGGCGATGGTCCGCGGCGTGTCGGCGGGCGTGGCCATGGCGGGTCAGTCCTCGGGGAGGACCATCACGCGGTCGGCGATCTCGCGGGACAGGCCGATGCGGCAGCCCCCGCCGCACACGCCGGAGAGCGCCACGATGCACGGCTGGCCCAGCCGGCACACCTCCACCGAGGCGTTGGGCTTGAGCCCCATGGCCCGCAGCATGGACAGGTCGTCCGCGTCCAGGTTCGAATCCGTCACCCGGGCCTTGCGCCCGCGGGCCAGCTGGGTCAGCGGGATGGACACCCGCTTGATCTCGACGCTGGGGGGTGCGGAAGGACTGGGCTGGAGGGCGGTGGTCACCTGCGGAACTCCGGAGAGGGATATCCGATTATTGTAGGATTGTTGAGAACGGGTCGCAACTCCGGCCGGGCCGGAATCTGTGCAACGGGGGCCGGTGCGATTGGGGTGTTGCCTTTAGCTCTCTGGGTGTGGTTCGGCCTTGGGCGGCAGATCGGATCGCCCGGTCCTCGGGCCGTGGAGGGCATCGGCGATCAGCCGGGCCGCCGCCCAGACGGGCAGGGCGTAGCCGAGCGTGACCGCGACGCGGGCGCTCAGACGCAGCATCCAGATCAAAGCGGCACGCAGCGGGTTGACCCCGTCCTCGGACGCGATGGCGAACCCTTGGCGGTCGCCGTCGAGGGTCATGCTCAGATAGTCGCCGTATCCCGCGCCGGAGGACTGGAGCCAGAGTTCGGCGGCGTTGAGGAAAGGGCCGACGAGGAGCAGGATCACCGCGTGGATGAAGATGACCGCGGGGTGGGTGCGGGTCAGGTAGCGGAGCAGAGGGCCGGGGGGGCGAACTTGATCGGTCACGTCTGGCCCTTTCGAGAATCCCCTTGCGGAGCAACAACTCAATCGATCACAGTCGGCACTTCATCCGGCCCGAACAACCCGCTCTGCGTGATGACGCTCGCCATGTCCGGCGTCAGGAACCAGACAAACGCATCATTCCCGCCACCATACCAGTAGGCACGCGTCTCCGATCCACTCTGTTCCAAGAGTTCGTTGAGAATGCTTTGGGTCGCTTTGGCGCCACGCTTCCAAATATTCCATTCGCCACGCTCTTCGGCCTCCAGATGCGCAGCGGTATAGACCTCGTACACGCGGCCGTCGACGGAAACGCTGTAGCCGTATCCCTCGGTCTCCCGGTCCTCGATCACCCCAAACGACACTCCGTACCGACCCAGCACGCCACGGAGTTCGTTCAGGAACTCACCGATGCCAAACTCCGCCAGAGATTCGTCGTCCGCGGAAACGAATCTCGGCGAATCGATCGTGAAGATGTTCCCGGCCCGGACGATCTGTTCGATGCCGCTGCGTTTTTCTTCCTGAGGCAGATCATCCCAGTAGCCAAGCCGATCGAGTTGCTCGGTCAGATCACGCCAGGCTGATTCATCCACAGCGCCTTCCGTCCGCTGGCAGCCCGCGCCGGGCAGAAGGAGTGACAGCCCAAGGAGTCCCAGCAATCTCCGCAACATTACTTGCTCACCGTCCGCTGCTCGATCCGCTTCTCCGACTTGGTCACCACGAAGCGGTCCACATAGTTGCCCGGGGTGTGGATGTCGTCGGGGTCGAGGGCGCCCAAGGGTACGACCTCTTCCACCTCGGCGATGCAGAAGCGGGCGGCGGTGGCCATCTCGGGGTTGAAGTTGCGGGCGGTGCGTCGGTAGACCAGGTTGCCGGCTTCGTCGGCCTTCCAGGCCTTGACCAGGGCCAGGTCGCCGAACAAGCCGGACTCCATGACGAACTCGCGCTCGCCGCCGCCGTTCGGCGTGGTGAAGGTGCGGACCTCCTTGCCCTCGGCCACCACGGTGCCCACGCCGGTGGCGGTGAAGAAGGCGGGGATGCCCGCGCCGCCCGCCCGCACGCGCTCGGCCAGGGTGCCCTGGGGGTTGAACTCGACCTCCAGCTCGCCGGAGAGGAACTGGCGGGCGAACTCGTCGTTCTCGCCGACATAGCTGGAGATCATCTTGCGGATCTGCTTGGTTTGGAGCAGGAGGCCAAGGCCCCAGTCGTCCACGCCCGCGTTGTTGGAGACGCAGATCAGTTGTGAAACGCCCGAGTCACGCAACGCGATGATCAACTGCTCGGGAATCCCGCAGAGACCGAACCCTCCCACCATGCACATCATGCCGTCTTTTAAAACGCCGCGCTCGCGCAGGTCGGCAAAGCACTCGGCGGGGGTGGAACACTGCTTCTTGGAGGGGAAGGGCATGACAACTCCTGGCGGCACAACATTGATGACACGCGGCTCCACAGAAACAACGCGTGTGAAGGCTTCCAACTATTTTATCCCCAGTAGTTCAGATAGGGGCGGATTCCCCGTAGCGAACTACTGATCACTTTGCCAATATCTTAGATATGACGACTTATTCATCTCCGTCCGGTTGCGATCACTCAGGCCTGCCGGTCGGCTCGGGCTCACTGCCCGTGGACCTGGACGGGGGCTTCCTGTTCTCCGTGCTCATCGCGTCGCTCCGCTGCGCGTCGGCCATGATCGTCGATACCGGCGGGGTGGTGCAGTGGTGCTGCCCGCGGTGTGCTCCGGCGTTCGGGGCGAAGGGCTTGCTGGCGGGACGCGCGCTCGCCTCGTTCGCACCCGTGCCGTGGGCGCAGGAGCGGACGACCTGCGCGTCGCGTGCCTGCTCCGAGCAGCGCACGATCACGCTCATCGGGATCGTGGGCGGCGTGCGCGTGATCAGCCGCTTCATCCCGCTGCCGGCCGCGCCCAACCTGGTCGACCGCGCACTGACGGTGATGGAGCCGGCGTCCCCGCAGGAGGTCGAGCGGGTGGTGGCGACCGGGCGGGATGGCGGCGTCGTGTGGTCGAACGTGCACGATCTGGGGCAACTCGCCGGCCTGACCGCCCGCGAGCTCGAGGTGCTCGCCCTGCTGGGCAAGGGCCAACGGACCAAGGAGATCGCAGAGACCCTGCACCGCTCCGTGTCCACCATCGACGGCCACCGCGAACGCATCGGCCAGAAGCTCGGGCTCAACGACCGGGCCGAACTGGTCGCCGTGGCCCGACGCGCGGGCCTGCGGCTCGAAGACGCCGAGTGCGTGCGCGTCACCCTGCGCGAGGACCGACGCTGATCCATACCCGGGCGGGGCATCATGCCTCGGGGCGGGTGAAGAGGGACTTCTGACCCGGCCCCTCGCTGGGCCGGGACGACAGATCGTCGAGTTCCCGTTGTATTTCTTCCAAGGTTGACAACTGCAAGTGCTCGGTGGCGAAGCGGATGTACGCGATCTTGTCGATGTGGCGGAGCCGGGCCATGACCCGCTCGCCGATGGTGTCGCTGGGGACCTCGCGCTCGAACTCGGCGTGGAGTTCTTCCTCGACCTGTTCGGCCAACTGGCGCTTGATGTCCTCTGGGATGGGCCGCTTGCCGCAGGCGTTGGAGACGCCGCGGACGATGTTCTCGGTGGAGAACGGGACGCGGGCGCCGTCCTTCTTGACGACCATCAGGCGGCTGGCCTGCTCGACCCGCTCATAGGTGGAAAACCGGCGGTCGCACTTCTGGCAGACGCGCCGACGCCGGATGACGGCCCCGCCCTCGGTGGGGCGCGAGTCGATCACCTTGTCGTCGTTGGCGTTGCAGAAAGGGCAGATCATGGCGGCGGGGACTCCCGCCGGTAGGGTACCGGGGAATCGGGCGGCGTGCCGGGCGTCCGGGCGGAGCACGCGGACTGTCCGACCGGCGGAAACGAAAAGGCGGGAAGCCCGGAGGCTCCCCGCCCATGCGCGTGCGGCGGTGTCGGGCGTGTCACCGTCCGAGGAGCGGCTGGTACTCGAGCTGGATCAGCCGCGACCGAAGAATGTCCACGCGGGCGGCGACATCCGCGATCCGCATCTGCAGCGACTCGCTCTCGCTGCCGAGCCGGGCGATCTCGGTGGAGTGCGCGTCGTGGACGGCAGGGTCGTCCGAGCCGGCGAGCGACTGCTGGCCGAACTGCTGGGCGATCGCCACGTCGAGCTGGTCGATCTGCTGACGCAGACCCTTGTGATCACCCAGGGCCCGTTCGTACTCGGCGCGGACGCGTTCGACGAGGGCCTGGTGACGGGCGGCCTCGGCTTCCCGGCGGGCCGACTCGGCCGCCTCACGCTGCTCGGCCTGCCGGACGGCCTGCGCGTGCAGCTCGTCGAGCATCGACCCGATCTGCTCGTGGATCCGGGCGGGGGCCGTGACAATCAGCGACGAGCCGATCAGCGTGCCGTTGGCGAGCTCGCCCCCCAGGACGCGCCAGTGCTCGGGCGACACGTGCTCCACGACCGCGGCGAAGACCTGCTCGTAGACGGCCTCGGCGAGATCGGAAGGCAGGGGATCGGGGGCGGTCTCGGCGAAGCGGGCCATCGGATAGACCACGCGCTTGGTGGTCCGCAGGTCCAGGCCGAGCGCGGTGGTCACCACCAGTCGGCCGTCGATGGCCACGGCGACGAAGCGGCCCGCGCCGCCACCGACCGTCCAAAGGTCATACTCGGCGCGGCTCATCACGTGATCGAGGGTGTCCGCCAGCGTGACGGGCCCGCGGTGGTCGTCGCCGTAGACGATCGTCTGTTCGTGCCAGTCGTTGGCCAACGAACCGAGCGCGGTGCGATCGATCTCGAGCGTCAGTCCGGCCGCGTCAGCGAAACGGCGGAGGTGGTCGAGGATCGTCAGTTCGCCGCCCGCGGGCACGGAGATCGTGATCCGGGAGGGGTCGACCACGGGCGCGACGGCCGACGCTTCGACGACGGCGGCAGATCCGGCCATGGTGGCCGAAGGCAGTGCCGCGTTGGGGCGCATCGTGTTGACGCCAAGGGCGACGACGGTTCCGGACAGGGCGATGAGCAGGGCGTGCATGGCGTATCTCCTTGAGCGGGGTTGCTTGTGGGCGTGCGAGAGCTGGCGGGCCAAGTCGGCGGTCTCGCCGAGTTCGGCCACGGCCTTCTGGAGGGCCTGGGGTTCGGTCAGGCCGTGGATCAGCAGGTCGTCGATGCGCGAGCGGAGGTGGTCCTCCAGCTCGTCGCGGACCCGCTGGCGGTCGGCCTTGGGGATGGAGAGCATGGCGACGAGGACATCCAGCCAGGCGTCCACGGGGTCGGGGGCGCTCGGCCGGACGGGGTCGGCGGGTTTGCTGAGGCGGGTCATTCCGGCATGCCCTCCACGGCCGGGGTCACGAACGCGTCGAGGATCGACCGCGATCGGTGATAGGCCTCGATGTGCTGGGCCAGGCGCTTCCGGCCCTTGGCGCTCAGGCGGTACCACTTGCGCTTGCGGCCCTCGGCGTCGGGGTCGGCCGTGTCGGCCTTGACCTCCTCCCAGTCGGTGTCGACCAGGCCCTGCTTTTCCAGCTTGGTCAGCATGGGGTAAAGACTGGAGGGGCCGAGCTTGAAGTGGCCTTCCGACCGGGCGGCGACGGCCTTGGAGATGGCGTAGCCGTAGGAAGGGGCCTCGGCCAGCACGGCCAGGACAACGAGTTCGGAATGGTCTGGCTTGAGGGTGAGCATGGGCGTTGCCTCCTGTACGGCATCAGGATATATCGGGTTGCGATATATCGCAAATGAATTTGGGAAGGGATTTGGGATTTGGGATGAGGGATTGGGCATGAGGCATGAGGGGAAGAGGGTTGCCGGGCGGCGGGGCGGTTCTGTGTCGTGTGATCCTGATCCTGCCACCCAATCCCCCATCCCCAATCTCTCATCCCCGCCCTACCCTTCGCCATGACTCCGACCCCCACCACCGTGACGACCACCACCGCCAGCGGATGACCGGGACGGGTTCAGTGCCATCTGACCACGCCCGGTTCTTTTCAGACCGGGCGTGTGGTGTTTGTGGACCGGATTGTCGATGGATGGATCGGGGCCAAGATCAGGCTCCGGATCGCAGAAAAAGGATTCCCATGCCCCGCATCACGCTGCCCGATGGATCGGTCAAAGAGTTTGCAACGCCCGTGACGGGGCGGCAGGTGGCCGAGTCGATCGGCGCCCGCCTGGCCCAGAGCGCGGTGGGTTGTCTCGTGGACGGGCAGCTCTCCGATCTGGCGACCACCCTCGACCGGGACTGCTCGCTGGCGATCGTGACGGAGAAGACCCGGGCGGGCGATCCGGACGCCAACGCGCTGTTCCTGCTCCGGCACTCCACGGCCCATGTGATGGCCGAGGCCATCCAGCGGGTGGTGCCGGGGGCGATGCTGGTCTACGGCCCGCCCCTGGACACGGGCTTCTACTACGACATCGCGTTCCCCGAGGACCGGCCGCTGAAGGAGGGCGACTTCGAGGCGATCGAGGCGGAGATGGCCAAAATCGTCAAGGAGGACCGGCCCTTCACGCGGTACGAACTCGAGTACGGCGCCGGCATCGCCAAGCTCAACAAAGAGGGCAGCAAGTACAAGATCGACAACGCCCACCGGGCCCACGAGGCCGGGTCGCTGTCGCTGTCGTTCTATGCCACGGGCGAGCCCGGGAAGAACTGGGAGGATCTGTGCCGCGGGCCGCACGTGCCGAGCACGGGGCGGATCGGGGCGTTCAAGATCATGAGCCTGGCGTCGTCGTACTGGCACGGCGACGAGAACAGCGACCGCCTGACCCGCGTCTACGGCACGGCGTTCTACTCCAAGAAGGATCTGGACGCCTACCTCACCCGGATCGAAGAGGCGAAGAAGCGCGACCACCGGGTGCTGGGCAAGAAGCTGCACCTGTTCCACATCGACGACACGGTCGGCCAGGGGCTGATCCTCTGGACGCCGCGGGGGTCGATCGTCCGCAAGGAGCTGCAGAAGTTCATCGCGGCCGAGCTGGAGAAGCAGGGTTACTCCGAGGTGTTCACGCCGCACATCGGCAAGCTGGACCTGTACCGCACGAGCGGGCACTTCCCGTACTACGCGGAGAGCCAGTTCCCGCCGCTGGTGGACCGGGACCACATGCAGCAGCTCAGCGATGAGGGCTGCACCTGCGCCCAGCTGTCCAACAACCTGAAGGTGGGCGAGATCGAGGGCTTCATGCTCAAGCCCATGAACTGCCCGCACCACATCAAGATCTTCGACTCGCGCCAGTATTCCTACCGCGACCTGCCGGTCCGCCTGGCCGAGTTCGGCACGGTGTACCGCTGGGA
This sequence comes from uncultured Phycisphaeraceae bacterium, assembly GCA_964399525.1. Classification (GTDB taxonomy): domain Bacteria; phylum Planctomycetota; class Phycisphaerae; order Phycisphaerales; family UBA1924; genus UBA6054. The sequence continues at coordinate 34,929 of CAYNRF010000009.1, forward strand.
GCAGTCGGGCGAACTCAACGGCATGACCCGCGTCCGCGGCTTCACGCAGGACGACGCGCACCTGTTCTGCACGCCCGAGCAGGTCGGCCAGGAGGTGCTCGGCTGCCTGTCGCTGGTCAAGATCATCTTCGACGTGCTGGGGATGAAGGACTACCGAGTCCGCGTGGGCCTGCGCGATCCGGACAGCGGCAAGTACACCGGCGACCCGGCCAACTGGGACAGGGCCGAGCAGTCCTGCCGCGAGGCGGCCAAGTCGCTGGGCGTGCCCTTCAGCGAGGAGCCCGGCGAGGCGGCGTTCTACGGCCCGAAGATCGATTTTGTGGTGAAGGACGTCATCGGCCGCGAATGGCAGCTCGGCACGGTGCAGGTCGACTACAACCTGCCGGTGCGCTTCGACCTGACCTACGTCGGCGCGGACAACCA
>CAYNRF010000010.1:0-28595 GCA_964399525.1 uncultured Phycisphaeraceae bacterium
CATCCGCGTGTCGGCGGCGGTGGAGAAGGCCTGGTAGAGGATGCCGATCAGCTGACCCCAGTCCCCGGCCTGCTCGCGGGCGGCGTAGGTGGCGCCGGCCTTCAGCGCTGAACTGATGATCTCCTGCATGATGATCCGGGGCAGGCGGGCCTTGAACTCGGCCCCGACCATCGCGTCCACATCGGCCAGCAGCACCGCCGGCGATTCGGTCCCGTCGGCCGTCACGGAGACGCCGCCGATCCAGTCGTCGTGGAAGTGCAGGCGCGGGAACGCGGCGGACACGTAGTTCACATTTCCGAACGGGATCGGCAGATCCAGACGAAACTCCTCCAGCCACGGCCCGCGTCCCGCCATCACATAGATCCACACCGTCGGCGCCGCGGCTCCGCCGGTCTCGATCCGGTCGAGATCCGGCCCCACCGCCGGCAGGGCGTCGGGCTCCATCGACAGCACCTGGCGCAGCTCGAAGCGGGCCCGCTCGGTGTCGGCAGAATCAGCGGCCGTCGCGAGCAGGAACACGCCGCGCAGATGCGAGGCGAACGGGTTGCGGAAGTCGCTGTCCGCCCGCAGATCCGCCAGTTCGGCGAAGTGGGTGGCCATGATGCCGTCGACCCGGTCGGCGTCCACGCCCACGCCCTGGCGCCTGGCCTCGTCCTCCAGATCGCCGGTCGGGTTCGTGCCCCCGCCCAGCCGCCGGACGGCCTCTTCCTGCCACTCGCGCGTCAGGTTGAGCTGCACGCGGGCCTCTTCCAGATCGCCCACGCCCATCTGGTTGATGGCGTTGAGCGCGGTGGCCATGATGCGATCGACCGGGGTGCCGATGAAGGCGCTGGTGGTCTGGTTGACCACCGTGGTCGTGACGGCCTGCGAGACGCGGTCCTCGGCCTTGGTGTCCAGAAACGGGCGGACATCCGCGTGCACGCGCCCGAAGAAGTCGCGGCTGGCTTCCAGATCCCCGGCCATCTGCGTGGCGCGTGCGGCTTCGAGGTTGTAGACCACCCGGTTGTTGCGATCGCCCGCGGCCTTCTCGGCCCGGGCGGACGCCAGTTGGGCGGCCCCCGCAAAGTCGCCGGCCGCGACCCGCTGATCGAGCTGCTGCGCGAAGTCGCGGTAGCCGCTCTGGCAGCCGCCCCCCACCACCACCGCCGCGCCCAGCCCGAGCGCGAGGCACCAGACTCGTCGCGAGAACCGGATCACGGGCGGAGCAGTTCCAGCCAGAAGGACGCCGCGTCGGGCGAGAGGTCAAGCGACTCGAGCGACGAGGTGTCGATGGTCAGGCGGCTGGCGGCCAGGAACTGGGCCACGCCGCGGGCGATGGCCTCCTGGTTCTCACGCAGCGTGTCGCCGTCCTTGAGGAAGTTGAGCAGCTGGGCGTGCTGACGCCACTGATCGAGCGCCTCCTGGCGGAGCTGCAGCGGCACGGTCAGCACCATGCCCTCGCGGGCGACGATGAACCGGTCCACCGGCTGGAAGCCCGGGCCCTCCAGACGCATGCGGTGCGGCCCGGGGGTCATGCGGATGGTGCCCGGCGCGCTGCCGGCCAGGAAGCCGTCGATCAGCACGCCGGCCTCGGCGGGCACGATCGCCAGACGCTCGCCGGTGATGACCCACTGCCCGTCCACCTTGCGGATGTTGGGCAGCGAGATCTGCTCGATGGACACACGAAGATCAACGGCGACCTCGGAGCCGGCCGCCGGCGCAAGCCGGGACGCCAGCACCTCGGCCCGGGCCTGCCGCCCGATGCGGGTGCCCGCGTCACGGATCAGCGTGCCCAGATCGGTCGGGGACGACTGATTCTGGTCGGACTGACGCTGGCGGTCGGCGCTGGTGGCCGAGCCGGCCGCGACGGCCCCGCCGGTGTCGCCCGAGATCAGACTCCAGGCCATGGAAAGCGTGGTCTCGGTGATGTCCGACTCCACGCCGAGCGTGGGGTCATTGAACCGTCGCCGCGCCTCGGACAGGTCGGCGGCGGTCGCGATCAGGATCGCATCGGCCCCCAGCGTGCGGGCCAGCGCGGACGCGGACGCCTGATCAGACAGCAGGCGCACCGCCTCGGCGGCCACCGAGTCGTTGCCGCCGCGGTTGGCGCCGGCGGACGAGAGTTCGCTGACGGCGTTGAGCACCACGGCCCGGCTGATGACCTCCACGCCCTGCCCGGCGAGCCCGGACGTGACCCAGGTCTCGATGGTGTCGGTGTGCCGGTCGGGGATGTCGGCGTCGGTGATGCGGACGAACACGGCGACCCGGGCCGAGCCGGTTGCGGCCGCGGCGGGCTGGGTCGGAACGGTCTCGGTCCACGACCGGGGGGCGGACGGCTGGGCCGTCGGCTGCGTGGTCGTTGGGCCCGGACGGGCAGAGTTGGAGGCCGATCCGAACACCCGTGCGTTCGGATCCACACCCGGCGGCAGGCCGTCCCAGGCGGGGCGCATCACCGCGCCGATGTCGATGCCGGTGTCTTCGAGGGCCTGCGCGGTGCTGAACCGCGGGTTGACCTCCAGAATGCGGGCCCACCCGACGGGGATCTCCTCGGTGCCGAGGCGCTCGCCGGTGTCGGGGTCGATCAGTTCGCGACCCGGGTGGAACACGCGCCAGAACTGGCCGGGGGCGATGCCGGTGCCCTCGGCCCGGTTGAGCGTGATCTGGCCGGCGGTGTACGCCATCACCTTGGCGGGCGCGAGCCGGTCCATCACCGCGTTGGCGGCCTGACGGGCGAACGACTCGGCGACCGCGCCCAGCAGGGCGTTGGTCAGGCGGCCTTCCTGCGTCGCACCGGGGAGGGTCTCACGCACATCCGACTCCTCGAGCCGGATGGTGGTCGAGTCGAGCAGCACGCCGGTGCTGGTGTCATACAGGCGCAGCGAGGCGAGCAGCTGGACCGTGCGGCGCTCCATCGTGGTGCGGCCAAGCCCGCCGGAGAAGTCCGCCCGCGCCACGGCATCCTGGAAGTTGTCGATGCTCACCGTCGCGACATACCGGGCCCCCGCCAACGCGAACGCCCGGGCGGTCTGCGGATCGGTCGGGTCGAGCAGGCCCGAATCGGCCAGGTTCTGCTCGCGCAGCACCGTGCTCAGGTCGGAGCGGGCGACGATGTCGAAGCGCCGCGTGTCCAGCACCGCCTGGATCAACTGGCTGTCGGCGGCCTGCACGATCTGGTTCAGCGCGTCCGCCTGACCCTGACGCCGGGCCGCGTCGAGCACGCCGGGCTGGACCTGGATCTCCCGCACGGCCAGACGGGGCTTTTCCACCGCGGCCGGTTGCCCCGCCGCGGAAGCCGGGTTCAGGGGGCAGATCACGAAGAGGGCGGCAAACAGACGCAGGATCCAGGCGGTGATCGGGCGGGTGGTGGCGTGCATGGCGGTCCTCCTGGCCAACCCTCCTCCCGAGGGGAAGGGGCGGCAATCTGATCTCATACAAGATAGGGACCGCCCGGATAGGGGGGCGGCTGACAGGCTTTTGGGAAGGGATTTGGGACCAGCCACGGGCCATTCGGGGGAAGAAAAAAGAACCCCGCGATGGCCGCACGGGCGTCAGGAGGATGGCGGCGGGGCGTGCCGCTGGCGGATGGACTCGAACTGGTCGTCGCGGGCCTGCTCGAAGGCGGGCACCAGCACATCATCGTTGAAGTAGTGCAGGATGTGGTCGAGCTTGCCGGTGTGGTAGAGCTCGGCGAAGGCCTCGACCCCGTCGGCCCAGTAGCGGGTGCCGATGCCGGCCTGCAGCTCGACAATCGCCCGATCCGCGGCCCGCTCGCCCAGCTCCCGCCGGTACGGGCGGACCGAGGTCATGGCGTCGAACGAGTCGATCACCGCGAACACCCGCGGGCCCAGCGGGATCTCCTCGCCCTTGAGCTGGAAGGGATAGCCGAGGCCGTCCCAGCGCTCGTGGTGATAGCGGACAAAGTTGAGGATGGGCTCTTCCTGCACGTCGAGGTCGATCATCCGCGCGTAGCCGGTGACCGGGTGCAGCTTGATGATCTCAAACTCCTCGTCTGTCAGGCGGCCCGGTTTCTGCAGCACGGAGTCGGGGATGTCGATCTTGCCGATGTCGTGCAGGGCGGCCGCCTGCGTCAGCAGGGCGATCAGATCCCGCTCGATGCCGAAGTGCTCCAGCAACGCCCGGGTATAGAGGACCACACGCCAGGTGTGGGCGGCGGTGGAGAGATCCTTGCACTCGATCTCGCGGACGAGGCGTTGCACGGTGGCGGGGTCCATGGGGGATTGTTGGCGGGGGGAAGAGACGGAGAGATGGGGAGAAGAAGCGACGGAGCGACGAAGCGACGGAGGGAAGAGGGAGGAGAAGAAAAGATGGCCGACTGGAAGTCGGCCCCACCGGGGGGAGGGGGAAGGGGGGGGCGGGGGACTGACAGGGTGGTGTCAGTTTGGAGGGCGTGGGCCCGCGCCATGCCCGGAAATGTCCGGTTGCCCGTACACTCGGGGCATGGATGTGATGCACGGCGTACTGATCGCGTTGGTTCTGGCGGCGGGGGCGGCGGCGGCCGTGTGCTGGCGGGGATGGCGGGCGGCCTCGGCCGCGGCGGCGGGGCTGCGGGCGTCCGAGGAAGACGCCCGCCGGGCGTCCGAGCGGGCCCGGATCGAGGCCGAGGGGGCCGGCCGCGAGCTGGAACGGGCGCGGGCGGAGCTGGGCGTCGCGGCCGAACGCGAGCGGGAGTCACTGGGACGGGTGATGAAGCTCTCGGAGGAACTGGCCGCGCTCCGGGAACGGCTGGACAGCGTCGAGAAAATCCGCCAGGAACTGGTCGCCAACGAGGCCCGCATGCGCGAGGCCTTCGAGGCCATCGGGTCCAAGACCATGCGGGCCAACCAGGAAGCGCTGGCGAAGATCATCAACGACCGGCTGGCCGCGGCGGACGAGAAGTCCCGCGTCGAGCACGAGCAGCGTCGGCTGGCGGTCGAGGCCATGGTCAAGCCCATCGGCGAGACGCTCGCCAAGACGAGCGAGCGACTCACGCAGCTGGACGAGCGGGTCAAGGCCTCCGGCGAGAGCGCGGACCAGCTGAAGGAGCAGACGGCCCGCCTGGCCCGGGCCCTGTCCCGCCCCGAGGTCCGCGGCAAGTACGGCGAGATCCAGCTCAAGCGCGTCGCGGAATTGGCCGGCATGACCAACTACTGCGACTTCACCGAGCAGACCTCCACGGTGGACGCGGACGGCACCATGCTGCGCCCGGACATGGTGGTGACGCTGCCCAACAAGCGGATGATCGCGGTGGACGCCAAGGCGAACATCGACGCGTACATGGCCGCCGTCAACGCGTCGGACGACCAGGAGCGCGAAGCGCACCTGGAGCGCTTCGCGCGGCACATCTCCGAGCAGGCCAAGAAACTCGGCGACAAGCGGTACTGGACCCGGTTCGAAGGCTCGCCGGAGTTCGTCGTGATGTTCGTGCCGGGCGATCAGTTCATCGACGCCGCGCTCTCGCGCCGGCCCGAACTGCTGGACCGGGCGGCCCAGGACGGGGTGATCCTGGCCAGCCCCAGCACGCTGATCGGCCTGCTGCGGGCGGTGGCCGTGGGCTGGCGGGAGCACCGCCTGGCCGAGGAAGCCCAGGAACTGCTGGCGCTGGGCAAGGAGCTGCACGACCGGGCGGCGGTGGCCTTCAAGCACGCCGCGGACCTGGGCGACACCATCCGCCAGAGCGTGGATCGGTACAACAGGCTGGTGGGATCCATCGACTCCCGTCTGATGCCCACGCTCAAGCGCTTCGAGGCGGCGGGGGCGGGGAGCGGCAAGGAACTGGCCGAGGCCAAGCCGGTGGTGGTGGAGCCGCGGGCGTTGTTTGCGGGGGAAGGTGAGTAGATCACGGCCGGCATCGGCCACCACACGCGCCGGTGGTCCTGCGCGAATGAGTCCGCGTGCCCACGCACGCGGCTGGGATGGGCGGTCGGCGATCGTGGGGTGAACTGTGTATTCCCGCTCCCAGGGGTGATCCGGTGGGGCCGGGGTGGCGTATGGCAGGGGTTGGGGCGGCAGGGTGGGGATTCGGGGCGGTCTGGGACGGGTTGTTCCTAGAATCGCCGGGAGCGTCGGCCGCGAAAGGCGGGGCGGCGTGCGTTCGGGCTTTGGGACAGGTCTTTGCCTGTCTTTGCGGTCTGACGGAACAGCAGGGCGGATCGGGCCGATCTTTGCGTCAGCAGGCCCTTGAGGAGGCGTTGAGCCACATGTCGGAGAAGGACATCAAGAACCCGAAACTGCCCAAGGACACCAAGGACGCCGGCAAGGGCGGCCCCAAAGGCCAGGGCCCCGGCAAAGCAGGCGGTCCTGGGCAGACGCCCGGATCCAGGGGCATGATGGGGTTCGTGGTTGTCCTGCTGATGATCGCGCTGCTCGCGCTGTTCCTCAGTTCCTCGCAGCAGGGGCGCGAGATCAACTACAAGCAGTTCGAGGACTACTACACCTCGAACCAGATCGACAAGGACAGCGTGGTCATCCGCGACTCGGGCATCCTCGCGTCGCTGGTGCAGACCGAGGTGTCGGACCGGCCGCAGCTGGTCCGCGTTCCCGTGACGGCCCTGGCCCGTGAGGAGATGGGCCGGCGGGTGATGGAACTGACCAACGGACGCGTCAAGCAGCGTCCGCAGCCGGGCTGGGTCAACTTCTTCTACTTCTTCGGGCCGGTGCTGCTGGTGCTGGCCATCCTGTGGTTCCTGATCGCCCGCGGCATGCGCGCCGCCGGCGGCGGCCCGGGCGGCATGCTCGGCTCGTTCGGCAAGTCCCGCCACCGCACCCTGACCAAGGAGATGACCGGCATCACCTTCAAGGATGTCGCCGGCATCGACGAGGCCAAGGACGAGGTGACCGAGATCATCGAGTTCCTCAAGAACCCCAAGAAGTTCACCCGCCTGGGCGGGCGCATCCCCCGCGGCGTGCTGCTCTCCGGCTCGCCGGGCTGCGGCAAGACGCTGCTGGCCAAGGCCATCGCCGGTGAGGCGGACGTGCCGTTCTTCTCGATCTCCGGCTCGGACTTCGTGGAGATGTTCGTGGGCGTGGGCGCCAGCCGCGTGCGCGATCTGTTCAAGCAGGCCAAGGACAACTCGCCGTGCATCATCTTCCTGGACGAGATCGACGCCGTCGGTCGTCGCCGCGGGGCGGGCTTCAACCAGGGCGGGCACGACGAGCGTGAGCAGACCCTCAACGCGATCCTGGTGGAGATGGACGGCTTCGGCTCCGGAGACGGCGTGATCGTGATCGCCGCGACCAACCGGCCCGACGTGCTGGACCCCGCGCTGATCCGCCCGGGCCGCTTCGACCGCCAGATCGCGGTGCCGCTGCCGGACGTCAAGGGCCGCCTGGAGATCCTCAAGGTCCACTGCAAGAAGGTCAAGCTCGGGCCGAACGTGGACCTCGAGAAGATCGCCCGCGGCACGCCGATGTTCTCGGGCGCCGATCTGGCGGCCATCATCAACGAGGCGGCCATCGGCGCCACCATGCAGAACAAGGACTTTATCGAGCACGAGGACCTCGAGGAGGCCCGCGACAAGGTCAAGTTCGGCCGGGCCAAGAAGAGCCGCGTGCGCGAGAAGGACGAGAACAAGCTCGTCGCCTACCACGAGGCCGGGCACGCCGTGCTGCAGGCCCTGCTCAAGGACGCCGACCCCCTGCACAAGGTCACCATCATCCCCCGCGGCGACTCCGGCGGGGCCACCTTCAGCCTGCCCGAGAAGGACCGCATGGGCTACAGCCTCAAGTGGCTGCTGGCCACCATGCGGGTCGTCTGCGGCGGTCGCATCGCCGAGGAAAAGGCGATGAACGACGTGTCCAGCGGCGCGTCGCAGGACATCCGCCAGATCACCGCCATCGCGCGGGCCATGATCCTGGAATGGGGCATGTCTCCGAAGCTGGGCTTCATCAACTACGCCGGCAGCGACACCCGCGAGATGTACCTGCCCGAGAAGGACTACTCTGACGACACCGCCCGCCTCATCGACGAGGAGGTCAAGCGGATCACCGGCGAGGCCTACGAGGACGCCAAGAAGCTGCTCGACGAGAACTGGGAAAAGGTCGTCGCCGTGGCCGAGGCCCTGCTCAAGCACGAGAACCTCACCGCCGACGAGGTCCACAAACTCATGCGCGGCGAGGAACTGACCAAGCCCACGGTGGCCGACCTGCTCAGCGCCGACCGGGCGCGCTCGGCCAAGCCCAAGGGCGTGACCCACGCGCCGGAGCTGCAAGGCCCGGACGCGCCGGGGAGCCTGCCGGACCCGGTGTAAGACATTCTTTCTCAAGCACACAATGGCCGGCTTCATGCCGGCCGCTTTCTTTGTGCCGGAGAGGCCTTCAATCAGGCCGGGATATCGCGCGGGTTCAGCAAAGACGGGAGGGCAGATGAGCATCGGAATCTATGCAACCGGGCAAGTTGGGAGAAAAGGAATCTTGTCCGCCAAGCCTTCGGCGGGAGCGATTGCGCAAGCCCTGCGAAACTGGCTGGACTACCGCTGCGAGCACCTGCGGTTCCGGCCAACCGTCGTCACACGAGAGGATGACTGTTTCCACGTTATTGCGTTTGTACACCCTGCGGGCGGCGAGATTGTCATCCGGGTCGATGCTGACAATCAAATCACGCTCGAATCCACCACGAACCCTGTCGGACCGGGCTTCCATGCTCTTGTGTGCGATGTCGTCGAGGGGATCAACAAAGAGTTGAATGTAAAGTGGTCGAGTATCGAAGATGACATCGAGTTCTTTCGGCACCGCGACTTCGCGCGGGTCCAGAGCGAGATGACCAAATGGCTGCAGCATGTTGCCACCATTTGTGTCGATCGGATGTCGGATCACACCAACCTGGCCATTGCGATGCCCATCGGTGGCCAACCGAAGCTCCAGCCCGGCATGGTTTCCATGCCTTCAGGACCGAGGTCTTTGGACTGGCTGCGCTCCGTTGCGCAAAGAGAGTCGGACGGACGAGAGTTCTTCGCTTGGTGGGGTCGGGAATGGCGAACTGACGAACGCATGGGATGGTTGAACGCCGCACTATGGAATCTCACGAGTTTCGAGAAACCACAGAATCAGGAAGAGGCGGACACGCAGGAACTTGTTCTTCGGCACGCAGCCAAGCTACTCAGTGAAGGTGTGGAATGCGGGCCCATGGCCGCGGACCTCGCCGACCTCTCGCGGGCGGAGGGGGGGACACACGCTCACCTCTTCGATGTCCAAAGCAGAAATGGAAACATCGGATATCGGCGTCTCCCGACGACCCACGCACTCAGCGGCGGGTGGTCAATCACGATTCCAGGGCACTTTGCGATCATGGTGGAGGACAACACATGGATCGCGTACGACAACGATCGGACAGTACGGTTTTCTTCGTACCATATTGCGTCCGATGGATCGTCCGAGAGGTTCTTTGAGACGCTCCCGGTCTCTAGCGGGTTAGAAACGTTACCTCTCGACACCCGGGACGGCACGGTGTATCGCGTCAGTTACGGCCAAGGGACGCCGGAGGATGAGTGCGACTGGATCATCCGTTGTGAGGGCGTAAAGCTACCTCATTTAGGAAGCCTCACGATCGCAGTGACAAGCCCGCACCGATCTTGGGCGATCGAAGTGCCGAATAGCTTGCGGTTAAATCCAGGAGAACAGGATCTCGAGAAGAAGTGAATGAGTTTGTTGGGTGCCGTGCATCCGCTCACTTCCGTTGGCGGCTGGTTTCGACGGGCTTCCGGAGTCTCACACCCCCGCCGCCAGCATCGCGTCTGCGATCTTCGCAAAGCCTGCCCGATCGGCGCCCGCGGCGTAGTCGGGTACGCCATTGGCCTTGGGCGCGTGCGACAGCACGCGGGCGTGGATGTCCCGCATCAGGTCGTCGAGCTTGCCCAGGGTATCCTGTTTCGTCCAAGCGGCGTGCGAGGCGTTCTGGTGCATCTCGAAGCCCGAGCACGCGACGCCGCCCGCGTTGGCGGCCTTGCCCGGGCCGAAGCGCACGCCGCCCTTGCGGAAGATCTCCCGAGCCGAGTGCGTGCAGGGCATGTTGGCCCCCTCGGCCACGAACTTGGCGCCCCGGTCGACCAGTTGCTGGGCCTCGGACTCGTCGATCTCGTGCTGCGTGGCGCAGGGCAGGATCACAGCAGCCTCGGTTCGCCCCCACGGCTCACCCTTGTCGTGGAAGGTGACGCCGTCGGCCGTGAACTCCTTGAGCCGCCCGCGCTGCTGCTCCTTCAGATCACGGATGGACTCGATCTGATCCGCGCTCAGACCCTTCTCCGCGATCAGGCAGCCGCCGGAATCGCTCAAGGACACCACGCACGCCCCGACCTGGGCCGCCCGCTGCGCGGCGTACAACGCCACATTGCCGGATCCCGAGATCATGACGCGCTGGCCCTCGATCGATCCGCCGGCCTCTTCGAGCATGGCGCGGGCGAAGGCCACCACGCCGTAGCCGGTCGCCTCGGTCCGCCCGGGCAGGCCGCCCATGGGCAGGGGCTTGCCGGTGAGCACGCCACCGGGGTGCCTGGTGATCTTGAGCCACTGGCCGTAAAGGAAGCCGACCTCGCGTCCGCCCACGCCGATATCGCCCGCGGGCACGTCGGTCTCTGGCCCGATGTGCCGCCAGAGTTCACGCATGAAGGCCTGGCAGAATCGCATCACCTCGTGGTCGGACCTGCCCTTGGGATCGAAGTCGCTGCCGCCCTTGCCGCCGCCCATGGGCAGGCCGGTCAGGGCGTTCTTGAAACACTGCTCGTAGGCGAGGAACTGGAGCGTGTCCTCGGTGACGGACGGATGGAAGCGCAGGCCGCCCTTGTAGGGGCCGATGAGGTTGGAGTGCTGGATGCGCCAGCCGGTGTTGATCTGCACACGGTTGTCGTCATCCAGCCATTCCACGCGGAAGCGGACGACGCGGTCGGGGATGAGCAGGCGTTCGAAGATCCGGGCGTCCCGGTACTCCGGGTGTTCCTCGATCAGCGGGCCGACCGAGCCCCCCACTTCCTCGATCGCGGCCCGGAACAGCGGGCCTGGCTTGACGGCGTCGATGATGGCGGCGAGGTCCCTGCCCGGCAGATCGGCGGTGTTCATGCCGAAACAATACCGGAGTCTGGGGGATTGTTCCGAGAACCTGCCGTCCGATCTGGCCGGCGTGCTGCATCGCCGGCATCCCGAGCCGCGAAACCGTGCGCATGACCAACCTGCGCTTCGAGGATCTGGACGCATCGATCTCCGTCAAGCGGGAAGGGCGGTACTGGGTGCTGACCTGCCGCCAGACCGTGCCCACACCGGTCGAGGACCTGTTCCCCTTCTTCGCCGACGCCTACAACCTCGAGTCCATCACGCCGGACCTGCTGCACTTCGAGGTGCTCACCCCCAAGCCCATCCCCATGAAGGCCGGGGCCCTGATCGACTACAAACTCCGCGTCCGCGGCGTGCCCATCCGCTGGAAGACCGAGATCGCCGTGTGGGACCCGCCCCACCGCTTCGTCGACCAGCAGCTCAAGGGGCCCTACGAACGCTGGCACCACACCCACACCTTCGAGCCCACCGCCGACGGCGGCACGCTCTGCACCGACCGCGTCGAATACCGCCCCATCGGCGGCCCGCTGGCGGCGATCGTCAACCGGCTCTTCGTCCAGCGCGACGTGGTCGGGATCTTCAAGTACCGGACCGTCAAAATCGCCGAACGCTTCGGCGTGTGCGGACGGGTCGAGACTCCAGCTGTCGGGGTGTGAAGACTGAACGCAGAGGTCGCGAAGGACACGCAGAGGACGCAGAGAAGATAGAAGATTTTTAAACGCGAAGATGCGAAGAACGCGAAGCAGGCATCAGAAAACACTGCATATTCAGGTTCGGCGCGAGGTCAATCAGATTCTGACTCAGATCCGGACGAGACCTGAACTCGGTGCTTCGCGCCGTTCGAATCTTCGCGTTCAAAATCCTCTCTCCGCGGCCTCTTCGTGACCTTCGCGACCTCTGCGTTCAAAGAATCTCGCCCCTCACCACGCCGAGCGCATCGTCGCCACGATATCCCTGGCCAGTTCGTCGATGGCGTCGCGCTGGCCGGACTCGATGCGTTCGCCCGCGCCGCGGGCCGGGGCGAAGACGCCCGTGGCCGAGAAGTTCTCGCGGGCGACGCGGGTCTCGCCGGTGCGGTTGTCGCGCCACGCGTAGCGGACCGTCAGCCGGTAGGTCTGCTCCTCGACGAGGCCCGTGCGCGGATCGTTGGAAAGCAGGCCCAACTCGGCGTCGGTGATGGTCCCCTCGATGACCGTGTCGGCCCGGTCCGGCGCGACGACCCGCCACGGGGTCTGCTGCTGGATCTGCTTGACGATGGCCTCGGTCAACGCGATTTCCGTGCCGCGCGCAAAGGTATGGTTGGCGAAGATCGGTACGCCCACGGTCCGCACAGACGCGTCATAAGGCTCCGCGAAAGCGTACCCGCGGCGGGGGTCCGCCGAGCACGCGGTGAGCACGCAGCCCAGACCGGCGAACAGGACCATCGCGACGCGCATCATGGCAGGGGCTCCGTGGAGCCGGGCGCCGGGGCGGGGCGATCGTCTTGCTCCTGCGGGTTGAGCAGCGCGTCCTCGTCCTGCGGGCGGGGCTCGGGCACCGGGAGCGGCGCCATCCACCCGCGTTCCTCCAGCAGCCGCAGCGCGGCCGCGGCGGCGTCGGAGCCGGGGTGCCGGTTGATCAGCCGGGTCAGCAGGAACCGGGCGCTCGGCTCGTCCTTCGTCCGCAGATACCACCGCGCCGTATCGAGCGCCTGCTGGGCGGCCGACTCGTCCACCCATGCCTCCAGCCCGTCCATCGTGCCGGTGCGGGCCGACTCGCCCGGATACACCCGGCGGTACTGGTCGATGAGGATCTTGGCGTCGATCAGCCCGGAGCCGTCGTACCGCGGTCCCTTGAAGCGGGCCACGCTGCACTCGATCTCGCGGAGCATGGCGAAGCGGGTGTGCTCGGAGTCGGGATAGTTGGTCCGGAAGATCGAGTACATCTCGGCCGCCAGCTTCAGCTCGCGCCGGTCGTAGTAGTGCTGCGCCAGGTCCAGCGCCGCCTGCTCGGCCAGGGCCGAGCCCGGCAGGCGTTCCTGCACGCGGATGATCAGTTCCTCGCCGGTCGGGCGGGCGTTCTCCAGACGGATCCCCAGGAACCGGCGTCGCAGGCCGCCGAGGTAGGCCATGCCGATCTCGTACTCGCGCTGCACGGCGCGGGCGTAGAAGGGCGTGGCCGAGAAATCCCGGATCACGGTCTCGAAGTCGAACAGCGCCTTGTACTCCTGGTCGTCCGCCAGCCGGGCCTCCCCGCGGAGAAAATAGGCCTCGGCCAGGTTGGGGTTGCGGGTCCGTCCGAACTGGTCCAGCCAGCGGGTCAGCACGTCGACCGCCTGCCCGGGTCGACCCTCGGCCAGCAGGCGCCGGGCCTGCCACATCGTGTGCTCGTCGGTCCCGGGCTCCGGGGCGGCCGTCTGGGCCCACGCGCCGTCCTCTTCCAGGGTGAACTCGGTGGCCTGGGCCCATGCCGGAGCGGTCCAGGCGGCCAGGGCGAACAGCAGAATCCAAGCATGGGGGCGGGGCATGGGGGGATCATACAAAGGTGGGTGGGTGGAGGGCGGGCCAGCCATCTGTTGGACCCTTCCGGGGCGCCAGCGGCCGGGATTCACCTGTGCCCGAGTAGGATCGTCCATGGACCTCCGCACCATGCGCTACATCCTGTCCATCGCCGAGCACGGGCACATGACCCGGGCGGCCGGGGCGCTGGGGGTCTCGCAGCCGGCCCTCTCCGCCGCGCTGGCCAGGCTGGAGGAGGAACTCGGGGCCACGCTGTTCCACCGGACCGGGCGGGGGGTCGAGCCGACCGAGGCCGGGCGGGTGTTTCTTGAGCACGCGGCCAACACGCTGCGGGCCGCCGAGGCCGGGGCCGCCGCCGTGCGGGAGCTGGTGGGCCTGGAGACCGGCTCGATCCGCGTGGGGGCCGGGGCGACGGCCGCGGGGTACCTGCTGCCCGAGGCCATCCGGGCGGTGCAGCGCGAGCACCCGGGTCTGCGCTTTTCCATCCGCGAGGCCGGCAGCGCGGCGGTGGCCGAGGGGGTCATCTCCGGCGAGCTGGACCTGGGCATCGTCACCCTGCCCATCGAGCATCCCCGCGGCGACGACCTGATGGTGGTCCGGCGCATCCCCGACGAGCTCCGCCTGATCGTGCCCGAGGGCCACCGGCTCAGCGGGAAGAAGTCCTTCCATTGGGAAGAGCTGCGGGGCGAGCCGGTGGTGGCCTTCGAGGCCGGTTCCGCCGTGCGCCGGCGCATCGACGAGGCCGCCGCCGCCCACGGCGTGGCCCTGCTGGTCGTGATGGAACTGCGCTCGATCGAGTCCATCGTGCAGATGGTCCGGGCCGAGATCGGCGTGGGCTTCGTCAGCAAGCACGGCCTGCCCGAAGGGGCCGGCCTGCGCCCCGCCGGCGGCGCGGGCGGGGCCATCGAGCGCGAGCTGGGTGTGGTCCGCCGACGCGACCGCATGCCCGGGCACGCCACCGCCGCTTTCGAGCGGGCATTGCTGGCGAGTCTGCCGGAAGCAACCCGGAGAACGACATGAGAATCCTGTGCGTCAGCGACCTCCACGCCGACCTCGCGGCGTGTGCGGGCGTGGTCGATCGCAGCGGATCGGTCGATGCGGTGGTCCTCGCCGGCGACTTCGCCCGCCAGCACCGCCTGCTGCGCGAGACCATCGACGCCCTCCGCACGATCGCCACGCCCTGCGTGCTGGTCCCCGGCAACAACGAACGCCCCGACGATCTGCGAGCAGCATGCGAAGGCTGGCCTGCCGCCCGCGTGCTGCACGGGTCGGGCTGCGTCATCCACGGCGTGCCGTTCTGGGGCCTGGGCGCGGGCGTGCCCGTCACGCCCTTCGGTTCTTGGAGTTTCGACCTGACCGAGGACCAGGCCCGGACCATGCTCACCGGGGTGGCCAAGGGCGGCGTGCTGGTCAGCCACTCGCCACCCAAGGGCCACGCCGACCGCACAAGCGCCGGCCACTCCGCCGGCTCGGTCGCGGTGCTGGAAGCGGTCACCCGCGCCCGTCCGGCGCTGGTGGTCTGCGGGCACATCCACGACAGCTGGGGCTGCGATGAACACGTCGGCCCGACGCGTGTGGTCAACGCCGGGCCGACTGGCAGGATCGTCGAGTTTCAGCCCGGCTGATCGCCGCACCCGGCCTGGAACGCGCTGAGGAACAGGGCGACGTCGAAGAAATCGAACGCGCCATCCCCGTTGAAGTCCGCGCCCGGGTGCTGCTCGAGGAACAAGGTGATGAAGTCCGACACGTCGAAGAAGTTGAGCACGCCGTCGGCGTTGATGTCCGCCTGGCACACCGGCCCGATGACCGACGCGTCCGCCCGCCCGCCCCCGCCCATCTCGGCGGAGACCTCCCACGGCTGCGTGGGATCCAGGTTCAGGTCGTAGTCGAGCACGATGTCCGGCATCGGCACGGTAAACGGCACCGCCGTCCCCACCGCCGGGGCCGATCCGGCGTACAGACCGGTGCCGACGGCGTTCTGCACGATGCCCTGGTCCACCTCGATGATCAGCGCCCCGTCCTGACCCGGTCCGATGACGCCCGGGTGCACGGAGATCAGCAGCTCGAACACGGGGATGTCCACGGTCAGCGCGCCGGGCGCGAACTCGACCCGGCCCGTGCCCTCGTGCCGCATGTCCACATCCACAAGGGTGTGCTCGACAACATCACCCGTGTCCGTATTGGTCGCGGTGAGGATCACCGGATCCTTGATGGCCGCCGCGCCGGCGCCCGCCCCGATCACGTCGACCACAGCGCCGATCTGCCACTGGATCTGGCCGCTGGCCAGCGTGACCCCGCTGTCGATCCGGACCCAGGCGGTGCTGAACGCGTACACGAACGCGGCGCCGCGGCCCTGCACGCCCGCGTCCGCGTAGCCGTACGACCGGATCTGTCCGCGGATATCGATGGGAGCCTGGTTCACCCAGGGATCCACGCGCACGATGTTGCACGCCATGGCCCGGGAGGCGAGCAGGGCCAGCGCCACGCAGGACGGCGCTCCGGGGCTGCCGGCGGGGGGGATCACGCCGGAGTTGTAACGCGCCTGCACCGGACCCCCGCCGAATCCGGAGTTGAAGGCGACGCCGTGCAGCCCGAAGTGCTCGACGCCGTACGGGTCGAAGCCCGGCTCCTGCGCGAGCGGGCTGTGCTCCTCGGTTTCCAGGCCGTTCGTCCGGACCCACGCGTGACGGAAATCGCCGAAGAAGACCCGCGCGGTATCCGCGCCGGCCGCGGACAGCCGGAAATCGTGGGAGATGTCATAGGTGTTGACCTGATGGGCCTGGCCCGCGGCGTGGTGAACGGCGCCGGCGAGCAGCAGCGGGACGAAACGGCGTGCGTGCGCGGTGTTCATCGCTGGTCTCCTGGGGAGCGGCATGCCCCAGGGAAGCACAGCGAGGAACAGAGGCCCGGGTCACGGGCGCCGGCGACGATCAGGGGCAACCCGCGTTGAACGCGTCGAGGAACGCCGCCAGATCGAAGAAGTTGAACACCCCGAACGGGGCGGCCAGATCGGCCGCTGGGTCCTGGGCGTTGTAGAAGTCCAGATAGGCGGACAGGTCGAAGAAGTTCAGCGTGCCGAACGGCGCGGCCAGGTCGGCCACGCAGATCTCCGCGGCCGTCACGCTCAGCGGCAGGCTCAGGCTCGGCAGCCCGTTGGCGGTCGCCGTCGCCGCATCGAAGAACACCGTGGTCTCGCCCGCGTCCTGATAGTCGTTGTCGCCGTTGAGGTCCTGGTGCAGCATCACGCGGTCGTTGAGGCCGTCGGTCCACAGCAGGCGGCCGTCGCTGGTCCGCCAGAAGTCACGGGGGCTTCCCGTGTTGAAACCGTCGGCGTGCCCCGCCTCGGACCAGACCACGCGGATCTCGCTGGGCATGTTGATCGTGCCGTTGCCGCCGATGTCGCGCGACGCGAGGATCACCTGGGAAAGGTTCAGGGTGGTCGCGCTGTAGAGCACTTCGTTCCGCTCGGGGATGAACTCGAGCTCGTAGCCCCCGCTCAGGACGAATCCGGCCAGGTTGAACAGCGTCTGGCTGGAGAGCCACTGGCTGCGCACGCTGGTATTCGGGTCGATCCGGTCGATCGACTCGATCTGGTTGGGATCGCTGATGTCCAGGGTGTACACGAACCCGTTGTTGTCCTCGACCACGTCGAACGTCGTGGTGGCGCTGACGCCGATCGGGGAGAGCTCATGGAAGAGCGTGATCTCACCGGGATCGATGTTCAGGTTGCCGTTGGCGTCCTCGAGCCGGTACACGGCCTCGGGGCGGGTCGTGTCCAGCGTGTTGTTGTCCAGCAGGAAGAACGAGCCGTCGGCGCGACGCCGCAGTTCGGCCGGGTTGGTCAGGGTCAGGCCCGACGGCAGCGTTCCGTCGAACCACACGATGGCCTCGTTGGGCCCGAAGGCGTCGCCGTTGCGGTCCAGATCGAAGAGCATCACCACGTTGTCGGGGGCGAAGTTGTCGGTCGCCATCAGCGTCCAGGGATCGGCGGCGACGAGTCCCTGGGCGTTCTCCACGTCGATCAGCGGCTCGGGGGTGTCGTCGTAGAAACGGGTCACTTCACCCGGGTCGTGCGCGTCGCCGTCGCCATTGAGATCCTGCATCCGCAGGATGGTGTCGAACACCTGGTCGTGGACAAAGACCACCAGCCGCGTCTGGGCGTACGCGGGCAGCGCGGCGGCGGACAGGGCAACAAGGGCCGGGACATGGCGTGCGGGCATGGCGTCTCTCCTCGGTGACCCCGCCAGACTACCGCGCATCGACCGGGGGATCAACGCCGGAGCCGCCGATCCGCCCTGTTTGGGCCCGTCTACGGGCAGCCCGCGTTGAACGCGGCCAGAAACGCCGAGACGTCGAAGAAGTTCCACACCCCGAACGGGGCGGCGATGTCGGCCGAGGCGCTGCCGGCGTTGAACGCCGCAAGGAACGCCGACAGGTCGAAGAAATCGACCGTGCCCAGCGGCTCGGCGAAGTCCGCCAGGCAGCTCCGCGGGAACTCGAAGGCCCCGATGTCCACGACCGGCCCGCCGCCCGGACCGGAGATGCCGGTGTTGGCCGTGGCGGGATCATCGTGGAAGCGGGGACGCCCGGGCAAGTCCAGGGGCAGCGGCTCCGTCGTGATCCCGTCGGCATCGTCGTCGATCAGATCCTGGGGCACGCGGGTGTTGTCGCCCGCGTCGATGGCGGGCGATCCGGACCGCAGCGAGAAATCGCCCGCGCCCGGGTTGCGGAACAGCGGGTTGGCCGCGATGTTGCCCGCGCCGGGCCAGGCGCTCGCCCGATCGAAGATGGAACGCGTCACGGACGAGCCGCTCGGCACACTCAGCTCGGCGCCCTGGTTGTCCCACAGAATCGAGTTATGCACCTGGGCGGGAACCACGCCGATCCGCAGACCGTTCGTGGAGTTCGTGCCCGTGTTCGAGGCGATGACGCTGTTGACCACGGTCGGGGTGACCGTGCCGCCCCCGAGCAGGAGCGTGGCCATCACGACGCCGCCGGTCCCAGCGCCCGCGTTGTTGCCGTGCACCACGCTGTTGGCCAGCAGGAACTCGGCGTTGACGGGCGATCCGACCGAAGAGTACGACATGTTGATCGCGCCGCCCTCCAGACCGGCCGAGTTCGCCCGCAATCGCGCGTTGTAGAGCCGCAGCACGCTCGACGCACCGGACCCGATGGTCGAGGAGATCGCGCCGCCGTTCTGGACCGCCTGGTTGGCGATGAACTGGCCGATATTTGATACGAACGAGGAGCTGGCAGCCTGCACAGCCCCGCCGGAGTTGGCCGTATTGCTCTGGAACAGGTCCGTGGTCGACTCCGCCACCGCACCCGTCAGCAGCCGCATCGCACCGCCGGGACCGGATGCCGAGTTGGAGAGGAACGAGCACCCCGCCGTGCTCAGCACCGCGCCCTTCGCGAAGATGCCGCCGCCGCCGTCCGATCCGCCGGCGACATTCCGGTCGAAGATCACCTGCGAGGCAACCAGCCCCGCGCCGGGGAACAGGGCGACCGCCCCGCCCTGCGCGGCCGTATTGCGCAGGAATCGAACGCCAGGCCCAAGTTCCGCTTCACCCGCGCTCATGCGCAGCGCCCCGCCCGCCCCGACCGCGCTGTTGGCCTCGAACAGGGTGTCCTCGATCCAGACTTCCGCGCCCGGGAGCGCATAGATCGCGCCCCCGTCGCCCCGCGACGAGTTCTGCCAGAAGTCACAGTCGCTGATGAAGGCGATGGAGTTGACCCCCAGCACGATCGCGCCGCCCGCGGCCGCTTCGTTCTGCCACAGACGCGAATCGGTCAGGCGCAGGCGAGCGCCGGCGTCCACCTGGATGGCCCCGCCCAGCGACGCGTCGCCGTCGCGGATGGTCAGGTTCATCATCCGCACTTCACCCGCAAATCCGGGGGCTGGACGCACACGGATCACCGGGCCGCCCGGCGTGCCGAGGATCGTCGGCGGGTTGACCGCGACCCCGTTGATCGTGATCCGCTTGCCCAGCGTGTCCAGCCGTTCCGTGTAGGTGCCCGACTGGATGATCACGGCGTCATCATCCGACGCGGCGTTGATCGCCGCCTGGATCGTGGGAAAGTCCTGGGGCACAAAGAAGGTGTCCGCGGAGGCGGGCAAACCCGCCGCGAGCATGAGCATGCCGGCGGCTCGGCACGGACCGGTTCGGCTTCGCATCGGACGGAACTCCAGGGGAGGGGTGACGGGACGGCGGGGAAGCCACGAGACAGACGGGTGAGCGACCCAGAGAGCGGGTGTTCACGCCAGATATGAAGAATACCCCGAACAGGGGATTTCTGCCACAGCATTCTCCCGGGACAGTCTGGCTTCCAGCCGGGGCATGAAATCCATCATTCTGATCGATCTTGTAATTTCGATCGATTTGATTCATGGAGAGTTCGGTCCGATCCTTGTTCAACGAGCGCCCGACCTCACCCGCACGGAGGACCCCCCGATGACCACCGATCCCTTCCACGCCCAGTCCACCCTGACCGTCGACGGGCGCCAGTACCGCTACATCCGGCTCAAGGCCCTGCAGGAGAAGGGCCTGAGCAACATCGACAAGATGCCCTTCTCCGTCCGCGTGCTGCTCGAGGCCATGGTCCGCAACCTCGACGGCTTCGTGGTCACCGACAACGACATCCGCGTCATCGCCGGGTACAACCCCAAGGCGATCGACCCCGTCGAGATGCCCTTCATGCCCGGTCGCGTGGTCCTGCAGGACTTCACCGGCGTGCCCTGCGTGGTCGACCTGGCCGCCATGCGCGACGCCATGAAGAACCTCGGCGGCGATCCCGCCCAGATCAACCCCGCCGTCGCCTGCGACCTGGTCATCGACCACTCGGTGCAGGTCGACGACTTCGCCCAGCGCGTCTCGCTGACCATCAACGCCGAGCGTGAGTTCGAGCGCAACAGCGAGCGCTACACCTTCCTCAAGTGGGGCCAGGAAAGCCTGGACAACTTCCGCGTCGTCCCCCCGGCCACCGGCATCGTCCACCAGGTCAACCTCGAGTACCTCGCCCGCGGCTGCCTGACCAAGGCCCAGGACGGCGCCGAGTGGGTCTACCCCGACTCGCTCGTCGGCACCGACAGCCACACCACCATGATCAACGGCGTCGGCGTGCTCGGCTGGGGCGTGGGCGGCATCGAGGCCGAGGCCGTCATGCTCGGCCAGCCCGTGTACATGCTGACCCCCGAAGTCGTGGGCTTCAAGCTCACCGGCAAGCTGCCCGAGGGCGCCACCGCCACCGACCTGGTCCTCACCGTCACGCAGATGCTCCGCGCCCACGGCGTGGTCGAGAAGTTCGTCGAGTTCTTCGGCCCGGGCATGGCCGAACTCTCGGTGCCCGACCGCGCCACCATCGCCAACATGGCCCCCGAGTACGGCGCCACCTGCGGCTTCTTCCCGATCGACGCCAAGACCATCGAGTACTTCCGCCTGACCGCCAAGACCGAGCACGAGCTCAAACTCACCGAGGCCTGGGCCCGCGCCGCCGGCTTCTTCTGGGAGCCGGGCACCCCCGACCCCGAGTTCACCAGCGTGCTGGAGCTGGACCTGTCCACCGTCCAGCCCTCGCTGGCCGGCCCCAAGCGCCCGCAGGACCGCGTCGACCTGCGCTCGATGAAGGCCCAGTGGCACAAGGAGCTGGCCGACACCTTCGGCAAGCCCGTCCCCACCGAATCGGTCGGCGTGAACCGCTGGGCCGGCGAGGGCGGCGAGAACGCCACCGGCACCTCCAAGGCGGTCAACACCGCGACGGACACCGCCGGCACGTCCAAGCACCGCGTGACGGTCTCCATGGACGGCCAGCGCTTCCCGCTGACCCACGGCTCCGTGGTCATCGCCGCCATCACCAGCTGCACCAACACCTCCAACCCGGATGTGATGGTCGCCGCCGGCCTGGTCGCCCGCAAGGCCGCCGCCCTGGGCCTGACCCGCAAGCCCTGGGTCAAGACCTCGCTCGCCCCCGGCTCCAAGGTCGTCACCGAGTACTACGACAAGGCCGGCCTGACCAAGGACCTCGAGGCCCTGGGCTTCCATACCGTCGGCTACGGCTGCACCACTTGCATCGGGAACTCCGGCCCGCTGCCCGAGGCCATCGAGAAGGCCATCGAGGACAACGATCTGGTCACCTGCAGCGTGCTCAGCGGCAACCGCAACTTCGAGGGCCGCATCCACCCGGCCATCAAGGCCAACTGGCTCGCCAGCCCGCCGCTCGTCGTCGCCTACGCCATCGCCGGCACGACCGACATCGACATGATCAACGAGCCCCTGGCCACCACGCCCGACGGGCGCGAGGTCTACCTCAAGGACATCTGGCCGACCAACGCCGAGGTCCAGCAGGTCCGTGCGGCCTGCGTGACCTCCGAGCAGTTCGAGCGCAAGTACGCCAAGGTCTACGACGAGAACGAGACCTGGAACCGCGTGCCCGTCTCCGAGTCCGAGCTCTTCGGCTGGGACGACGACAGCACCTACATCCAGAACCCCCCGTTCTTCGAGGGCATGACCGAGGAGACCCCCGGCTTCGGCACCATCTCGAACGCCCGCTGTCTCGCGCTGCTCGGCGACTCGGTCACCACCGACCACATCTCCCCCGCCGGACGCATCGAGCCGGAGACCCCCGCCGGGCAGTACCTGATCTCCAAGGGCGTGCACATCAACGACTTCAACTCCTACGGCTCCCGCCGCGGCAACGACCGCGTCATGACCCGCGGCACCTTCGCCAACGTCCGCGTCAAGAACAGGATCGCCGCCACCGGCGCCGCCCAGCCCGAGGGCGGCTGGACCCGCAACTTCACCAAGGGCAAGGACCTCGCCACCGCCCCGGTCGAGTACATCTACGACGCCGCCATGGACTACAAGCAGGCCGGCATCCCCCTCGTCGTCGTCGCCGGCAAGGACTACGGCATGGGTTCGTCGCGCGACTGGGCCGCCAAGGGCGCGATGCTCCTGGGCGTCAAGGCCGTGATCGCCGAGTCGTTCGAGCGCATCCACCGCAGCAACCTGGTTTTCATGGGCGTGCTGCCGCTGGTGTTCAAGAACGGCCAGACCGCCAAGACCCTCGGCCTCAGGGGCGACGAGACGTTCAGCATCATCATGCCCGCCACCATCGCCCCCCGCTGCGACGTCACCGTCCGCGCCACCACACCGGAAGGCAAAACCACCGAGTTCACCTGCGTCTGCCGCGTGGACACCCCGGTCGAGATCGAGTACTTCCGCAACGGCGGCATCCTGCAGACCGTCGTCCGCAAGAAGCTTAACGAGGCACGCCAGCTGGTGTGATCTTCGTTCGGGCGTTCGGCACACCTCCTCAGCGCGGCCTCCGGGCCGCGTTTTTCGTGGGCCCAGCAAATAGTCTCACCCTGAACAGGGTGAGCCCCGAACCAGACCGCTCGGCCGCCGGCGATTCCAGATCCTTCTATCCTGTTTGCTCGGCCCGCGCGAATCGCCGGCCGATATGACCGGGTCACCGCCTGGCTTCGGAGGGCGTTTGCAGTGAGCCGCGACTGGTCATTGACGGGGCACGAGCGGACCTTCGGCGCGGACGAGATCATCGTCTCCAAGACCGACACCAAGGGCCGGCTGACCTACGCCAACCGCGTGTTCCAGACCGTCTCGCTCTACACCGAGTCCGAACTGCTCGGCAAGTCGCACAACATCGTCCGCCACCCCGAGATGCCCCGCTGCGTCTTCCGCTTCCTCTGGGAACGCATCGAGGCCAGGCACGAGGTCTTCGCGTACGTCGTCAACCGCTGCAAGAACGGCGACCACTACTGGGTCTTCGCCCATGTGACCCCGACGCTCAACGCCCACGGCCGCGTCACCGGCTTCCACTCCAGCCGACGCGTGCCCGACGCCGGCGCCCTCGCCAGCATCAAACCGCTCTACGCCGACCTGCTCGCCATCGAGCAGCGCCACCGCACCCCGGGCGAGCAGTGGCAGGCCTCGCTGCCCGCCTTCCACGAACGCATCGCGGCCATGGGCATGACCTACGACGAACTCATCTTCCAGATCTGCGGCCAGGCCGCCTGAGCACCGCCATGACCCCACCATGCACCCCCACTTCGCCTGTGCCAGCCTCCACGCCCACCGCCCGCTCGACCCCCCGCCGCGCCGACGACGCCCACTGGATCCACGAGGCCACCCGCGTGTGCACCCAGGCCGCCCGGGGCGACCTCGAAGCCCGCGTGCTGCAGATCGACGAGTCCTCGCCGCTCGCGCCCATGCTGCACGCCATCAACCACCTGCTGGACATGACCGACGCCTTCGTGCGCGAGGCCAGCGCCACGCTGGCCTTCGCCGCGGAGGGCAAGCACTTCCGGCGCGTGCTGCCCCAGGGCATGCAGGGCTCGTTCGGACAGGCCGCGCGCCTCATCAATGCCGCCAACACCCGCATGGGCGACGAAGCCGCCCGCCTGCACGCCGCCGAGTCCGAGCGTTCCGAACTCTTCACGGACATCACCGCCGCCAAGAACGTCTCGGACCTGCTCAGCCGGTCCACCGCCGACATCCAGCGGATGTCCGAGGTCATCGGCGCGATCGCGGACAAGACCAATCTCTTGGCCCTCAACGCCACCATCGAGGCCGCCCGCGTCGGCGAGGCCGGCCGCGGATTCGCGGTGGTCGCCGACGAGGTCAAGAAGCTCGCCACCCAGTCCGCGGCCGCCACCAAGGACATCCAGACCAACGTCGGCGCGGTCAAGACCACCTCGACCGAGACCATCTCCTGCATCGAACGCATGTGGCAGGTGCTCGACCGGCAGGCACGCGACGCCGGCAGGCAGGACGCTGCGCGCGGTCAAGCCGCCGCGTCTGCGTCCAGATCCGCTCCGCACTGATCGCAGAACCGCGCCCCCGCTTCCCCCATCGCCCCGCACGACGGGCACGCGCCGCTGATCGCCGCCCCGCACGCTTCGCAGAAGCTCGCGCCCACCGCCTGCAGATCCCCGCACGAGTCGCACGCGACGCCGTCATCCTTGTGCAGGCCCGACCCCACCGCCGGCGGATCCTCCGGGTCCGGGCTCGTCGCCCATGCCCTCAGATGCCCGAACTTGAGCATGTCCGCCCCGATGCTGAGCAGAAACACGCCCGCGATCAGCATCCAGGCCCGCGTCGGCGTCCGCCCGCTCCCGCCGTAGGACGACAGAAAGTCCACCAGCCCGATCAACGCCAGCACCGCCCCGATGGTCACCAGCACCACGCCCCCGAACCGCGGCGTGTGCCGCGGCCTGGCACGCCGCGACGGCCGATCATGCGGATCGCGCGGATCGATGGTCATACGCACACCATACCAGATCACCGCACGGGGCTCCAGCGCGGTTGGGCTCGGGCATGCCCGACGCGGCTCCGGCGTGCACTCCGCCTCCCGCCCCTGCCGCCGTCGGTGGCGCATCCACCAGACAAGAACGGCCGACCCTTGGGCGGGAAGGTCCCGTCGCAGGATCGGCCATCGGTCGGCTCGTTCCGATCGTGTGTGGATGCTCGAACGCGGATCAGGCGGGATCCAACGCACCGACCATGCGACCGGCGGACGCCGGACCGGTCCGGATCAGCGGGTGCCGGAAGCCGGCTTGCCAGCCGCACCGGTCTGTGCCGAGGGCTGGTTCTTCTGCTCGGTCTGCGACCCGGCCCGATCGGCCTTGCCGCTCATCTGCGAACCGGCCTGATCCCCAGCCCGGGAACCGGCGTGCGAGCCGCCCGCGTTGCCCTGCTTCTGGCCCTTCTGCTGGTCGTTCTGGTTCTGGTTCTGGCTTTCGTGGGCCTTGAAGCCCGCGGCGTCAATCGCCCTGCAGGCGTCCTTGCAGCCCGCGTCACTGGCCTCGATCTTGGCCGAACCGACCTTTACGTTGTGCGTCGAAACATTGCTGACGCCGTCGAGCGCGCTGGTCACTTTCTTGCAGCAGTCCTCGCCGGACATGCCGTCGATCTGGAGCGTGCGGCTGGATTTGGTGGCGACTGTCATGGGTGAGTCCTTTCAAACAAACTCTTCGTCTCCCGGGAGCGTTGATACCCCGCGGGTCTCAGACACCCTACCACCGCGCACCGCCCGGGCAAGAACAATCGTGCGCCACGGCCTTGTATGGAAGGATTTTCATCTGGTGCGCACGCCCCCAACAGGGTGCGAGCGGGCTTGAAGACCTCCAGAGCGTCATTCGCGGCATCTCTCGGAAAAGCTGGAATATCAACCAGAAACTCGTTGCCGATCGGTCATCGCTCTGGTCCATCGATCTCCTGAAACACCCGAATCCGCGTATCGGTATGCGTGTCGCCATGGACGCATCAACACTTTTTCGCACTCCACTGCCCACCATCGAAGTGGAATGGAACTCGGACAACTCAAACCAGGTCCGACTCGCCGCGTGGCACATCCAGCGGGTCAGATGCTCGAAGCCGTTCTATCGCCAGCGCGCTCGCCAGCTGATCGCCCTCTATGGCTTCATGCTCATCCCGTTGGCAGCGATTTCGATTCGGTATGCGGTACCGCAAGGTTCATACTCGTGAGGTGCGGCCCTTCGAAACCTCCTTGTGGCATCATCAGTCCTGTTCGTCTTTGCACTTTTCCACATCTTCCGCGGCGGCAAGGTCTCGACGCCCGCGGCCCTGCGGATGGCGGCCAACCTCAACAAGGCAGGGGCGCTTTCGGATAGCTCCGGAACGTGGCGGTTCCGCCTCGACGAAGCCGAGGCAACGTGGGAATGGCTTGACAGAGGCATGCGAGTCTCCCGGCCGATCGATCGCCTCGACCCCCCGGAGGAGTTCGATGGCACACTCGTGTTCTCCTCGCTCGGGATGGGCATCGGCATCGTGCCCCGTTCCGTCCTGACGCCCGAGCAGCAAGAACGCCTGCTGAAACTCGCCGGAAGCCGCGTATCCTTTCCCCGTGACCACCGCCGCCACCGCCATCCAGGACGCCGTCGCCCGCGTCTGGGGCTTCTCTCAACTCCGACCCATGCAGTCCGCCGCCATTGCCGCCGGCGTCGAGGGCCGCGACTGCCTGACCGTCCTGCCCACCGGCGGCGGCAAATCCCTCTGCTACCAGGTGCCCCCGCTCGTCACCGGCAAGGCCACCATCGTGGTCTCGCCGCTCATCGCCCTGATGCGCGACCAGGTCCGCGGCCTCGAACTCAACGGCTACCCCGCCGCCGCCATCCACTCCGCCATCGACCCCGACGAGGCCAAAGCCATCCTCCGCCGCCTGGTCCAGGGCGAGATCAATCTGGTGCTGGCCGCCCCCGAGCGCGTGGTGACCCCCGGCTTCAAGTCCTTCCTGGCATCGCTGGCCGACGCCGACCGCCTGGGCGCCATCGCCGTGGACGAGGCCCACTGCATCAGCCAGTGGGGCCACGACTTCCGCCCCGAGTACCGCCGCCTGGCCGAACTCCGCGAGGTCGCGCCCCGCGTGCCCTTCCAGGCCTTCACCGCCACCGCCACGCCGCGCGTGCGCGAGGACATCGTCCGCCAACTTAAACTCGGGCGTGTGGGCTGCGACGACGGACGCCCCGAGGTGCTCGTCGGCACCTTCGACCGGCCCAACCTGACCTACCGCGTCCGCGCGCGCCGCGACGCGGCCGAGCAGACCGCCGAGGCCGTGCGCTCCCACCAGCGTTCCGGCGACGGCGGCGGCACCATCGTCTACTGCCTCAGCCGCAAGGACACCGAAAACCTCGCCGAGCAGCTCCAGAAACTCCGCCTCAATGCCGAGGCCTATCACGCCGGCCTGAACGAGAAGGTCCGGCGCGACGTCGAGCACCGCTTCAGCAACGAAACCCTCGATGTCGTCGTCGCCACCGTCGCCTTTGGCATGGGCATCGACCGCTCCAACGTCCGCCTGGTCGTCCACGCCACCATGCCCAAGTCCATCGAGGCCTACCAGCAGGAGACCGGGCGCGCCGGACGCGACGGCGAGCCCGCCGAGTGTCTCCTCCTCTACAACCCCTCCGACGCGACGCGCTGGGAACGCCTGATCCGCATGAACGCCGATGAGCATGGGGGGGGGGGTGCTGACGCTGAAGCCACCGAGGCCCAGCTCGGCCTCGTCCGCGAGATGCGCCGCCTGATCTCGGCCATGGGCTGCCGCCACCGCATGCTCAGCGAGCACTTCGGCCAGACCTACACCCCGCCCGAGGGCCTGACCCACTGCAACGCCTGCGACGTCTGCCTGGGCGAGACCGAGTCCGAGCCCGACTCCAAACGCATCGGCCAGATCATCCTTTCCTGCGTGGCCCGCACCAACCAGCGCTACGGGGCCGCCCACATCACCGACATCCTCCGCGGGGCCGACACCGAACGCGTCCGCGCCGCCCACCACGACCAGCTCTCTGTCTATGGACTGCTCAAGGACCACCGCAAGCCCGCCCTGGCCTCCTTCATCGACCAGCTCGTCGCCGCCGAGGCCCTCGAACGCTTCGTCGACGGCCACTTCGAGACCCTCCGCTTCGGCCCCCGCGGCATGCCCGTCATGAAGGGCGACGAAACCGTGGCCCTGGCCCGCCCCGTCGGCACCGGCAGCGCCAAGTCCGAACGCTGCCGCCGCGACCGCGCCCCGGCGGGCGAGGCCGCCCCGCTCTCCTTCGACGAGAAACAACTGTTCGAGAAACTCCGCCAGGTCCGCATGGACATCGCCACCGAGCGCGCCGTGCCCCCCTACGTCGTCTTCTCCGACGCCACCCTCCGCGACCTCGTCCGCGTCCGCCCGGCCAGCCTGGAGGCCATGCTCGAAGTCAAGGGCGTCGGCCGCGCCAAACTCGAAGCCTTCGGCGAATCCTTCCTGCACGCCCTCCGCGAATGAGCCGCGGGCCGGGGGGTCAGCCCGCGCGGGCGTTGAGACTCCCCAGTTGTTCATCACGCACAACGCTCAGTTCGGATCAAACCAGAACCGCTCCCCACACCCCGGACACCGCACCCGCATGGCGCAGACCGTCACGCCGATCGCAACGACCGTCACGAGGTTCAGCGCCAGCTGCACAAAGTTCCCCGGCGTTTTCACATACACCGCCGCCCCGCACGCCCCCCCCCCCCCCGCCCCCCCGGCCCCCCCCCCCCCGGGGCGGGGGCCGGGGGCCCGCCCACGGGGCCGGGGGGG
>CAYNRF010000010.1:28605-33418 GCA_964399525.1 uncultured Phycisphaeraceae bacterium
CCGGGCACTGCGGCCGATCCAACCGAAATGACCGCCGTTCCCCCACTCCCCCACTCCGCCTCTCCCCCTCCGTCGCTTCGTCGCTACGTCGCTTCGTCGCTCCGTGCCTCCGTGCCTCCGTGCCTCCGCGCCTCCGTGCCTCCGCGCCTCCGCGCCTCCGCGCCTTCCTCCCTCACACCCTCTCCCGCGTCACATCCTCCACCGTCAGCCCCGCCCGCCGGGCCAGTTCGGCCAGATCGACCTTGTTGCTCAGACCGAGCTTGGCGCCGATCGAGTCGCGGTGCCGCCCGATGGTCTTCTCCGACCGGAACAGCACTCTGGCAATCTCCTTGATCGTCAGCCCTTGTCCGAGCAGCGCCAGCACCTCCAGTTCGCGGGGTGAGAGCACATCGAGCTCTCCGAGGCGGGCCACGCCCGAAACCATCACCTTGCCCGCCGCGTCCTGCCCCAACTCCTTGATGTCCGCCTCCGACACCCGCGAGACCACCAGGAAACAGTCCTTCCCGCACTCGTCGTCCGGCGGCAAGGGATACACCCACGCCAGCACCTGATGGCCGAGCCAGATGGTCCGCAGCAGCACCGGTTCGCCCGTCCGCTTGATCTCGCGGAACATCGCCAGACGCTCCTCGATCCACGGGTCCGGGAAGCCCAGTTCCTTCCAGGTCTTTCCGATCACGTCGCCCGGCTTCGCCTCCGGCCCGAGATAGATCC
The DNA here is from genome assembly GCA_964399525.1 of uncultured Phycisphaeraceae bacterium. Taxonomy (GTDB): domain Bacteria; phylum Planctomycetota; class Phycisphaerae; order Phycisphaerales; family UBA1924; genus UBA6054. The sequence continues at coordinate 29,317 of CAYNRF010000010.1, forward strand.
GGAAGCACCGCTCGTTGCCCCAGACCACGGTGCCGTCGAGGTCGCAGATCACCACCCCCGCGCTGGGATCCTGCGTCAGCACGTTCCACAGCACCCCTGCATCAGGAGGTTTGGGTGCCGCGCGCGGTGGCTGGTGCGTTGGGTCTTGCGCCATCTTCCTGCCTCCATCGCTGGGGAAGAAAGCCCATCATAGCAACAGCCCCGCACGCGAGGCGGGGCTGTTGCAGAGAGAGAGAGTCCGTCAGGTCCGCCCGCGATCGCGGCGGACGGTTCACACGCGCGTCTTCTCCGCATCGTTCTGCTTCAGGCCCGCCCGCCGCGCCACCGCGGCGACATGCACACGGTTGGGCAGGTTGAGCTTGGCGCCGATCGAGTCCCGGTGATTCTGGATCGTCTTTTCCGACCGGTGCAGCATCTCGGCGATCTCGCGGATCGACAGGCCCTGCCCGACGAGCGCCAGCACCTCCAGCTCGCGGGGAGACAGGATGTCCAGATCGCCCAGGCTGATGAACCGCGACTCGAAGACCGTAAAACGCGGCTCGCCGTCCTCGTTCCCGGGCAGATCGGGGGCAAATCGGGATACCACGAGCAGGCGGGTGTCCGACCGGGCGTCGGACTCGGAGCCGTCCGTGTCGAGCGGGGTCAGCCACGACAGGATCTGACGGCCGTGCCAGACGGTCCGGATCATCGCCGGTTCGCCCGAGCGGGCCACCCGCGAGCCGAACTCCGAGAGTTCCTCGACCCATTTGTGCGGGAACAGACTCCACAGCGACCTGCCCGCGGACTCTCCGGTCGGGCGGTCCGTGTCAGGACCCGAACCCAGGAAGATGTGCTCCGCCGCCGCGTTGGCGAAATGGATCTCGCCGGACAGTTTCACGATGGCGATCCCGGTCTGCGGGTCGGTCAGCATGCCCGAAAGGACAACATCGCAGTCGATGTTAGAAAAAACACTTGATCCGAACGACTTGGTGACCATACACGATGCTAGTTCAAACCCTCCGAGGGTGTTCTCTCAGGCTCTTCTCCTCAGAATGGAATACGGCGATTGCCCAATGCGAAGAGTCCGCGCGGAAGCCCCGTTTCCGGGTCCAAGTGGGCTCTACGGCTCACCCGAAGAGGGGAAGGTCGCCGTGGATGTCGGTCGGCGATGGCCGGCCCGCATGTTGACAAGTTCAACACAGAGTGAGAACGCCATCGCAAAGTAAATGTAACCCCGGGGAAGGTGCCGCCCCGCGCCCTCGGCCACCAGCAGGACGCCGATCAGCACCAGGAAGGCCAGCGCGAGCGTCTTCATCGTCGGGTGCGTGTGCACGAAGCGGGCGATCGGTCCGGCGAAGATCAGCATGACCCCGATCGCCGCGATCACCGCGGTGGCCATGATCCAGTAGTTGCCGGTCATGCCGACGGCGGTGATCACCGAGTCGAGCGAGAAGACCAGGTCGAGCAGCAGGATCTGCACCATGACGCCGGTGAACCCGGCGGCCCGGCGCTTCAACCCCGGGCGGGCGGCGGGATCGTCGCGATGGGCCCCCCCGGCCTCCACGGTGTGGTGCATCTCCAGCGTCGCCTTGGCGATCAGGAACAGGCCGCCGGCCAGCAGGATCAGCGATTTGCCGGAAAGGTCGATGTCCACCAGAGGGATCGTGGCGAACGGGGTCTGCAGTTTCATGATCCAGAAGGCCGCCGCCAGCAGCGCCAGACGCAGCACCATGGCGAGCAGGAGGCCGATGGTGCGGGCGCGGGCCTGCTGCTCTTCCGGAAGGCGGCCGGCGAGGATCGCCAGGAACACCACGTTGTCGATGCCGAGCACCACCTCCAGCGTGGTCAGGGTCAGCAGCGCCACCAGGCCGGCGCCGGACCAGAACGCGACCTCCGCGGCGGCGCCGGCCGCGGGCGCGGTCGATGCGAGCGAGCAGACCAGATCCAGCGTGTGTTCCATCCGCGAGCCTAGGTCGCGCCGGGGCGACCACCATCGCGCGGGCGACCCGCTCGCCGGGCCCGGACCGATTCAAGGTCGCGTCCGGGCTGCATCAGGCACCCGAAGGGGGGGTGATCCTTTAGATGCAGTGACGGGCGGTCAATGACCGGCGTGATCGGCGGGCAGGTCGGCCGGATTCGAGACGTCGTACCCGTCCGCGTGGTCCACCACGCCGGTGTGCATCCGTGCGGCCCCGTCGGCCGCCTCGATCAACCGGTTGCCCATCAGCAGCAGGACGAGCACTCCACCGGCGGAAAGCACCGCCGCCAGCGTGCGCCCGGGGTACGGCGAGAGACGAAAGCCGGTGTCGGACGCCGGCTCGAGATAGGCCGCCGCGACCAGCCGCAGGTAGTACAGGGCGGCGATGGCGGAGTTCAGACCCAGCACGATGACCAGGGCGATGTTGCCGCTGGCGACACCCGAGGTGAACAGGCCGATCTTGCCGATGAACCCGAGCAGCGGCGGGAAGCCCAGCAGGCTCAGCGAGCAGATCACCAGCGACCAGCCCAGCGGCGGGTGCGTCCGCACGAGCCCGCGGATGTCGTCGATCTCGTCGGCCTCCTCGCCCCTGCGTTCCAGGCTGGCGAGCACGGCGAAGACGCCCAGGTTCATCACGCCGTAGCAGAGCAGGTAGAACAGGACCGCCGCGAGGCCGTTGCGCCAGAACGACGCCCCGTCCGGGCCCGGCCCGGCGATGATGCCGACGAGCATGTATCCCGAGTGGGCGATGGACGAGTAGGCCATCATCCGCTTGACGCTGGTCTGCAGCAGGGCGAGCACGTTGCCGACCGTCATGGTCAGCGCGGCCATGACCCACAGCAACGCTTCGACCGGCATGGGCAGCGCGGAGCCGTCGGGCCCCCAGCCGGCCGCGCCGGCGATCAGGAAGATGGCCATGAAGCCGGCCGCCTTGGGCACGAAGGCGAGCATGGCCGAGACGGGCGAGGCCGCGCCCTGGTACACGTCGGGCGTGTAGTAGTGCATCGGAACGGCGGCGATCTTGAAGGACATGCCGATCAGCGCGATCATGACGCCCAGCGTGCCGATCGGTCCCAGGCCCGACCCCGCGAAGTGGGCGGCGATGGCCGGGATGCTGGTGGTGCCGGTGGCGCCGTAGATCAGCGCGAAGCCGTACAGGAAGATGGCCGCGCCCAGCGCGCCCAGGAAGAAGTACTTGACGCCCGCCTCCTGCGACCGCGTGGAGCGGGTGGAGATGGTCACCATGATGTAGGTCGGCAGGCTGGTCAGCTCCAGCGCGAGGAACAGCCAGATCAGGCTGTCGGCCGACGCCACGAGCATGAGTCCCGTGATCGAGAACAGGAAGAACGCGTAGAACTCGCCGCCGTTGGACCGGATGGGCTCGAACCGGGCCCCCCGCGCGGCGGCCGCCTCCAGGTCCCGGTCGACCGTGCCGGCCATGAGCGGCAGCAGCATCAGACCCATGATGGCGGCCAGCGATTTGGCGTAGGGCACCAGGTCGGGGAACAGCCCGCCCGCCGGGGGTGAGGCCATCGCCGCCCCGATCGAGCCGATCAGGCCGATCGCGGCGAACCACGGGGTCATGCGGCGCAGCCAGGCGCTGGGCCACTGTCCGGTGAGCATCACCACGCAGGTCGTGGCGAACAGGATGATCTCGGGCCATACGAGGGCGAGCTTTTCAATCACGGACGCACCCCCTGGGCCGCCGCCGCGGTCGCGGCCTGGACGAGATCGAGCGTCTGGTTCACCGGGTCATGGATCGCGTCGAGCAGCAGGCCCGGGAAGAACCCGAAGACCAGGCACCCGGCCGCCAGCGGCAGCAGCGTGATGATCTCCCGCGCGTTCAGGTCGTCGGGCAGCACCTCGTGGTGGTGGTGCCCCTCGGGCTGGCGGTAGGGGCCGAAACAGATCTTGCCGACCATGATCAGCAGGTACATGGCGGCGATGACCATGCCGATGCCCGCGACGGCGGCGTACCAGGGCCCGAGGGTGATGCCGGCCGCGCCGGGCTCGCCCCGCAGCGTCCAGGCCTCGTCGGACTGGAACGCCGAGATCAGGCACAGCAGTTCGGACGGGAAGCCGTTGAGGCCGGGCAGGCCGACGGAGGCCATGGCGAAGAAGACCATGAACGAGGCCCACACCGGC
>CAYNRF010000011.1:0-32241 GCA_964399525.1 uncultured Phycisphaeraceae bacterium
CAGATCCTGGAGAAGCACCTGGGGCTCTCGGACGGTCGGCTCGGCGTGTGTGCGTGCGTCGGTCATGGGGGCATGGTATTGGGCGGTGCGGGGGAGGGGCGGTCCAGCCCCGGGGGGCGGTGGCGTCGGTGGGGTTCGGAGGGGGGCCGGGGAGGCGGTGGGCGAGTGTGGGGGAGTCGGGGGCCCAGGACGGTCGCCTCGAGTTGCCCCGGGGCCCCGGGGGCGGGAAGATCAGTGATGATCGAAGCCGCCGCCCGTTGGACCGCCCGTGGAATCTCTCTGCTCGTGCTTGGCCCGGTGGCGGCGTGGGGCGGGGGCCTGGTGACGAACGCGGATGGATCGGTCGCGGCGACGCTGCTGACGGGGCACACGGCGGCGGCGGGTATTCCGGCCCTGGCCGTCGTGAGCGGCTGTCTGCTGGCGGCGAGCCTTGTGGGGGCCCGGTTGGGCGACCGGCACGAAGCGATCCTGAATCTGGGCCTCGTGCTGGCGTGGGTGGGGTGGACCGGAGGCCGGATGGAAGAGATCTTCCGGGCCACGCCGGGAAACGGTCCGTTGGTGGTGCTGGCGATCGAAGGCCTGGCGCTCGCCTGTCTGGTCCTGTTGGCCTGCGCGGTCGCGGACCGGTTCAGCCGCCGCGGGGCCGAGGCGGAGGGGCTGACCACGTCGATCCGCGCCTGCCGTCTGGCGATCCGTTCCAAGGCGGGTGTTCCGGTGCTTGCGGTGGCGATGGCCGCCGGGCTGGCGAGCGCGTGGCTCTTTGCTCGTTACGGGGGGGCCGGGCAGGGCCTGGGGGCGGCGTTTCTCGGCGGGCTGATCGGCGGCGTGTTCGCCGCGCAGGCCCACGAGTCGCTCAGCAAGAACGACCGGCACGCGCCCGCGGGATCCGCGGGGGTCCTCCTGCCCGCGGTGGTCGGGATGCTCATCGCCGGGGCGGTGGCCCCGCTCGTGGGGATCGCCGCCCCGGGTTCAGGACGATTGCTTGACGGCATCGCGCGGGGCACGCTGCCCGGGTGGGTGCTGGTGTCGCCGGCGTCGTGGGCGGCGGGCGCGATGCTCGGCGTGCCGATGGGGGTCTCGCTGCTCCGTTCGGCCGGCAAGCACGAATCCTCGGGATCGGCGGCCCCGGCCGCGGCCCACGGGCACGCCTGAGCCCGTCCGGATCGGCCGGGCTGCGGCATGCATCCGCGGGGGCAGCGGGGCCGAAATGAGGGCGACGCGGGGTCAGGGCCGCCTGCGACGCCCGATGTGCCCTCCCGCATCGGCGCTGCGGCCGATTCCCCGCCCGGGTCTACGATCTCATGTTCCGTCCCTCAGCGAAAGGTTCTCATGAACTCGACGGCTTCCACCAACAAGGCGGCTGGTCAGACCATGCCCGACGTGCAGTCGTCGCGTGATACGCGGCGGGTGGCGATCGATCGCGTCGGGGTCAAGGAAGTCGTATATCCCATCCGTCTGGCCACCCGGGACGGGGGAGAGCAGCGTTCGGTCGCGACGATCAACATGTACGTCGCCCTCCCCCAGGAGCAGAAGGGCACCCACATGAGCCGCTTCCTGGAGGTGCTCAACGAGCACGCCGGCGAGCCGTTCCGCCCCGAGGACATCCCCACGCTGACCCGGGCGATCCGCGACCGGCTCAAGGCCGAGCAGGCCCATTTCGAGGCCAGGTTCGTGTATTTCATCGAGAAGCACGCCCCGGTCACCGGCGCACCCGGATTGATGAACTACGAAGTGACCTTCGAGTGCACCTCGAACTCGCATGACGACATGATGATGACCGTCGCCGCCCCGGCGACGAGCCTCTGCCCCTGCTCCAAGGAGATCAGCGAGTACGGCGCGCACAACCAGCGGTGCCGGATCGAGGCCAAGGTCCGCATGAACGGGGTGATGTGGATCGAGGATCTGGTCGGATTGCTCGAGCACGCGGCGAGCCACCCGGTCTACGCTGTTCTCAAGCGACCGGACGAGAAGTATGTGACCGAAAAGGCCTTTGAGAATCCCAAGTTTGTCGAGGACATCGTCCGCGATCTGGCCATGGCGCTGGACGACGAGGACCGCATCTCGTGGTACTCGATCAGCAGCGAGAACTTCGAGTCGATCCACTCCCACAACGCCTACGCCGAGATCGTCCGCGACAAGCGCGGGTGAGCCCGGGTCCGGGCTGAATCCGGGACGAGTCTGCGTCCGGCGGGTGGGTCGGGATGCGATGCCCGCGGAGGGCCCCCGGGCGGGGGGGCCGTTGCCGGCGGGGTGAACCGTCGCGCTCGCACGGCCATGAGAATCTGTCGGATCCGGGGCCTTTTCGGGTGATGGGGACGGCGGCATCCGACCGACCTTCCGTATGATCCGGCAGGCACGCCGCGGCTGGCGTGCGGCCCGATGGGACGGAGCCCGATGGGTCGGATACGGAAGATCATTCCGAGCATGTTCCATCGACGGCTCGCCCTGCTGGGCGTGCTGATCGCCGTGGCCTTCGTCCCGCTGACCGCACGGCTGGGCTGGGTGACCGCCGTCAGGGGGGCGGAACTGCGGGCCGACGCCGAGGCGCTGCTGGTCCGTGAGACCCTGCTTCCCACGGTCCGGGGACGCATCCTCGACCGGCACGGCCGCGTGCTTGCCCAGGACCGGCCCAGCTACGACCTGCGGATCGACTACGCCGTCATCTCCGGGGCGTGGGCGAGGACCTCGGCCCGCTCGTTCGCGTTCCGGGCGCACCGGGACGTCTGGGCGACCCTGGACGAGGACGGGAAGCAGGCGCTGGTGGCCCGGTACCTGCCGGCGTACGAGCGCCGGGTCGAGGACATGTGGGCCCTGCTGGCCCAGGGGGCCGACGTTCCCCGCGAGCAGATCGATCAGGCCCGGGCCGAAGTGGTCCAGCGCGTCGAGGCCATGCAGACGGCCGTCGCCGTGCTGCGTGAGCGCACCGAGCGGGAGAAACTGGCGCGGGCCGGGGTCGCGCTCGGGCCGGACCAGGAGCGCCGGATCCGCCAGCTCGCCGCGGCACCGATCGAAGAACGGACGATCGCCCACACGATCGTTCGGAGCGTGTCGGACGAGGTCGGGTTCCGGTTCATGCGCCTCGCGGAGCGGACGGCGCCGCTGTTCTCGGCGGCCGAGGTGGGAGAGGCCGCCTTCGACGAGCAGCCCCCGCTGCTGCCCGGGCTGCGGGTCGAGGACGCCACGGAGCGGGTGTACCCGTTCGGCTCGATGCGGGTGGAGATCGACCGGTCGACGCTGCCCAAACCGATCCGGGCCGACGGGGCGATGCAGGTCGAGCTGGAGGATCTGGCCGGGCTGATGCTCGGATCGGTGCGCCGGCAGGTCTTCAAGGAAGACGTGGACCGGCGGGCGCAGCGTCTTCGGGAAGACCAGTCGATGCGGTCGCGGGCGGTCACCGAGTTCGGTCGGGACACCGGCGCGTACAGCCTGACGGGCGATCGCGTCGGGCACACCGGCATCGAGTCGGCGATGGAGGACACGCTGCGCGGGCTGCGGGGGGTGCGCCGGGAGAACCTCCAGACACGCGAGGTGAGCCAACGAGCCCCCGAGCCGGGGCGGGACGTCCGCCTGACCGTGGACATCCAGCTCCAGGCGCGGGTGCGCGCGATCCTTGATCCGTCGGTGGGCCTCACGGTGGTCCAGCCCTGGCACAACAACCAGTACCTGCCCGTCGGGACAGAGCTGGACGCGGCCGCCGTGGTGCTGGACATCGCCTCGGGCGAGATCCTCGCCATGGTGTCGATGCCCGAGGCGCCGCGCGACGGCGACTGGTCGAAACGGGGGCTGCAGGGCAAGGAGCTGGAAAAATACCTGGCGGTGCATGCCCCGTTCGTCAACCGCGCGATCGGCAAACCCTATCAGCCCGGCTCGGTCGTCAAGGCGCTGATCCTGTGCGGGGCGGTGCAGGCGGGCGAGTACGCGGTCGGAGAGCGGATCCGGGACACGGGCCACTACTTCCCCAACCAGCCCAACCTGTTCCGCTCGTGGATCTACAAGTCCACGGGGGGCGCGTACACGCACTCGGACCAGCTCGGACGGGATCCGGACGAGGTCGACGCGCTGATGGTGTCGGGCAACGTGTTCTTCTTCACGCTGGCGGACCGGCTGGGCAACGCGCGGGTCGCGGAGGTGTACCGCAGGTTCGGCGTGGGCGAGGCGTTCGGGCTGGGGCTCGGGGCGGAGTGGCCCGGTTCGATCGGCGGGCTGACCAACGGCGTCAACGACGGATCTGACCTGACGCGTCAGGACGCGATTCTGCTGGGCATCGGCCAGGGGCCCATCACCTGGACGCCACTGCACGCGGCCGACGCGTACGCAACGATCGCGCGGGGCGGATACCGCATCGCGCCCCGTCTCGTCACGGACGGGGGCGCGCCGCCGCCGGCCGTTGATCTGAAGATCCCCGGACGCGCTGTCCGCAGCGTCATGGAGGGTCTGCGCAAGGCGGCCAACGACCCGCAGTTCGGAACCGGGCACCATTTCACGCTGGAGGACGGCACCCGCGACCGGTTCTTCAACGCGCCGGGCGTGACGGTGTGGGGCAAGACGGGAACGGCCGACTCCTCGCCGGTCGGGTGGGACCCGGACGGGGATGGCCCCCTGGATCGGGTGATTGTCCGGGACGGCGACCATTCGTGGTACGTGATTCTGGTCGGCGAAGACGGCGGCCCCCCCAGGTACTCGGTCGCGGTCGTCGTGGACTACGGCGGCTCGGGGGGTCGGGTCAGCGGACCGATCGCCAACCAGATCGTCCACGCGCTGATCGAGGAGGGCTATCTCCGGGTGGGTGAGGACGCCCGCGGTTCGGCGCCACGCGCGGACGCGGGAGGTGCGCGTTGAGCGCGGTCGGGGCGCTGCGGGGCGTGACGGGCATGCTGCTGCGCGGCTCGGTGGCGACGAGCGAGCCGGCACGCAAGGCCGTGCGGCTGGTGAACTTTTCCTGGCTGACCGTGCTGGCTTCGCTGGCCCTCTCGATCCTCGGCGTGTACGCGATCGATGTCGGCCAGAACGTCTCCGGCGGCCCGGGATCGGGCTGGGACGTCTCGGCCGAGTCGGCCAAGCAGGCCGTGTTCCTCGTCGTGGGTCTGCTGGCGTGCCTCTCGGTCGCCCTTCCGCATTACCGCCTGCTCGGGCTGGTCAGCTGGCCTCTCTACGCCGCGTGCATCGCGCTGCTCGTGCTGCTGCTCCTGCCGGGCGTGCCGTCCTGGCTTGTGCGGCCGCGCAACGGGGCACGCGCCTGGATCGATCTGGGGCCGGTGGATTTCCAGCCCGGCGAGCTGGCGAAGATCGCCTTTGTTCTCGCGGTGTCGCGCTACCTGCGGTTCCGGTCGCACCACCGCCGGTTCCGCGGGCTGATCGTGCCGGGCCTCATCGCGGCGATCCCGGTCGGCCTGATCACCCTGCAGCCGGACCTGGGCACGGCGATCCTCTTCGTGCCCGCGCTGTTCGCCGTGCTGATCGCGGCCGGCGCCAGGCTGCGGCATCTGACGCTCATCGTGCTGCTCGCGGCGATGGCGGCGCCGGCCGCCTGGCCGTTCCTCATGCCCCATCAGAAGACGCGTATCGTGGCGCTCTACCAGCAGTTCCAGGGGGACACGACGACGGACCAGGGGGTCAACTACCAGTCGACCCGCGCGCAGCGGCTGATCGGCGCGGGCGAGATCTCGGGTCGGGGGGACGCGGCGTCGCGGGCGCTGGTGCATTACAACCGGCTGCCCGAGCGGCACAACGACATGATCCTGGCCGTGATCGTGAACCGGTTCGGGCTGCTGGGCGGGCTGGCCACGATGGGTCTCTACCTCGTGTGGGTGCTGGGGGCTCTGCTGGTGGCGGCGACCTGCCGGGATCCGCTCGGCCGGCTGATCGCGACCGGGCTGCCGGCGTTCGTGGGGGTGCAGGCGGTGATCAACATGGGGATGAACCTGGGCATCCTGCCGATCATCGGCGTGACGCTGCCGTTTGTCAGTTATGGCGGCTCGAGCCTGCTGGCCAGCTGGATCATGACAGGGCTGATCGTCAACGTGGCCATGCACAAACCGAGGCCGCCGTTCCGGGCCTCCTTTGAGTACGCGGACGACGACGGCCCGGACCCCATGCAGAGCGTCAAGCCGTACGGGAGGTCCGTGGGATTCTCCGGGCGGGCCCTGACGCGGTAGGGATATGATTGGTGAGGCCCGGGCGTGCGTCCGCGGGGCGCCATCGAAAGGAAGGCAGGAGTGGTCGAACCGTTGAGCCCGCCCGCGGGCTGGGTCGAGCGTGTCGAAGCGCTGGGGGTCCGGTTCGCGCCGGGCGAACTGGAGCGCCTGGGCGGCTATCTCGGTCTGCTGCTCGATGCGAACGAGCGCATGAATCTGACGGCGATCCGGGACGCCGCGGAGGCGTGGGAGAAGCACATCCTCGACGCGCTGACCATCGTGCCGGTGCTGGCCGAACTGCCCGAGGGCGGAGCCGGTTGCGAGGTGGTCGACGTCGGCACGGGCGGCGGGATTCCCGGGCTGGTGCTGGCGTGCGTGATGCCGCAGGCGCGGTTCACGCTGGTGGACGCGACGGGCAAGAAGTGCGAGTTCGTGCGTGAGGCCGCCGCGACGCTGGGACTGACGAATGTCACGGTGCTGCAGGACCGGGCCGAGCGGCTGGGCCAGGACCGCGGCGAGCGGACGGGGTCCGGGCGCGTGGGCGGGCATCGGGGGTGCTATGACGCGGTGGTGTCGCGGGCGGTCGGTCGGCTGGCGACGCTGCTCGAGCTGACGGTGCCGCTGGCGAAGGTGGGGGGGCTGATCGTCCTGACCAAGGGCCAGAAGGCGGACGAGGAGCTGGCCGAGGCGAAGCAGACGCTGCACATGCTGCACGCGGCCCACGCGGGCACGGTCGACACGCCGACGGGGCGACTGGTCGTCATCGAGAAACTGCGGGACACGCCGAAGATGTACCCGCGCGGGGACGGCGAGCCGAAGCGCTCGCCGCTGGGGGTGGGCCGGGTGGGTCGGGCGTGATCACCGCCGCGGCGAACCTCCTCGGGGCGGCGGGCCCGATCGCGAGAGCCCTCGGGCCCGGCTATGAACCGCGTGCCGAGCAGCTCCGGATGGCGGGCCTTGTCGAGCAGTGTCTGGCCGACCGTTCGCACCTGCTGGTCGAGGCGGGCACGGGTGTTGGCAAGAGCTTCGCGTATCTGGTCCCCGCGATCGTGCGTGCGACCATCATGCAGGAGACGGTGGTGGTGGCGACCAACACCATCGCGCTGCAGGAACAGCTGGTCGGCAAGGACATCCCCCTGCTGCAGGCGGCGCTGGGCGAGCTGGGCGTGTGCAAGGCGGTGCTCGTCAAGGGTCGCGGCAACTACGTGTCGATCCGCCGTCTGAAGCTGGCCAGCCAGCGGCAGGACCGGCTGCTGCCCGACGCCGCGTCCCGCCGCTCGCTGCACGTGATCGAGGACTGGGCCTACGAGACCGTGGACGGCTCGCTGAGCACCCTGCCGCCGCTGGACCGGCCGGGCGTGTGGGACAAGGTCCAGAGCGATCACGCCAACTGCATGGGGCGGAAATGCCCGCACCACAACGAGTGCTTCTACCAGAACGCCCGCCGGGCCATGGAGGGGGCACGGATCCTCGTGTGCAACCACGCCCTGTTCTTCAGCGACATGGCGCTGCGGATGCGGGGGACCGGCTTCCTGCCCGAGTACCACCACGTGATTCTCGATGAGGCGCACGGGGTGGAGGACGTGGCCAGCGACCACTTCGGGGTCTCGCTGTCGGAGGGCAAGGTGGCCCACCTGCTCGGCACGCTGTACCACCAGAAGACCGGCAAGGGTTATCTGGCCCAGCTGGAGCTGGCCACCGGCGACATCGCGCCCATCGAACGGGCCGTGTCCCGTGTGATGGAAGCCGAGCGGGCGGCCCGGTCGCTGTTCGACGACGTCGTCCGCCTGGTCGAGTCCGGTGGCGCGCCCGGCGGCCGGATTCGTCGCGCGGACGTGATCCTCAACCCGCTGACCCCTGCGATGAACGACCTTGTCCTGGCGCTCAAGCGCGTCAAGGACTTCGTGGATCAGGAGCCTGATCGGTACGAGCTGACCGCATACATCCAGCGCGCATCGGACATCGCCGACGCGGCCGAGGTGCTGGTTTCCCAGACGCTCGACGGGTACGTCTACTGGGCGGAGACCAAGGACACCGACGAGTCGTCACGGTTCTCCGCGCGCGTGAAGCTGGCCTGCTCCCCGATCGAAGTCGGGCCGATGCTCCGCGAGCACCTGTTCGGCCGGGAGCACTCGGTCATTCTGACCAGCGCCACGCTCTCGACACGCAAGGTCAGGGAGGACGAGCCCGTCGAGCACCAGGAGACGGCGTTCCACCACACCATCAGCCGGCTCGGGTGCGAAGGGGCCCGGACGGTGCAGATGGGATCCCCGTTCGACTATGCCTCGCAGGTCGAACTGTTCGTGGACACGACCGTGCCCAGCCCCAAGGGCCGACCGGATCAGCCCGGCCGCGGCGAGTCGTTCGAGGATGCGATCGCGTCGCGGGTTCACGACCACGTGGTGGCGACCGACGGCGGCGCATTCGTCCTCTTCACAAGCTTCGCGCTGCTCAACCGCACGGCGTCCCGCCTCGGCCCGGCGTTCATGGCGATGGGCATGGAGGTGTTCATCCAGGGCCGGAGCGGCTCACGCGGCCAGATGCTCGAGGAGTTCCGTCGCTCGGCGCGCGGCGTGCTGTTCGGGGCCGCCAGCTTCTGGCAGGGGGTGGACGTGCGCGGTGACGCGCTGCGCAACGTGATCATCACGCGTCTGCCTTTCGACCCGCCCGACCGGCCGATCGTGGAAGCCCGCAGCGAGCGGATCCGCGAGCGCGGCGGCGACCCGTTCAGGGACGATGCCCTGCCGCGGGCGGTCATCCGGTTCAAGCAGGGTTTCGGCCGACTGATCCGCTCCTCGGCCGACCGCGGCCGGGTGGTGGTGCTGGATCCGCGGCTGGTGACCACCGGGTACGGACGCTCGTTCCTGGCCGCCGTGCCCCGGGGCGTGGAGGTGCACCGGATCGCGGATCCCGCCGGGTAGGCCGGCGCGGGGGCCGCCTGCTGGGTGGAAAAGCGGTCTTGGAGGTTGGTCGGGGATGTGGTACGCTCCTGGATCCGCGGCCGTGTCGCGGGCAGGAGAGCGCTGTGAACATCCGGATTTCGTGCGTCGTGGTCGCGGTGGCGGCCGGTATCGGGTCGGGCTCCGTCGTGCTGGGACAGGTCGACACCTTCGATTCGGGTGTGATGGACTGGAACAACTCGTTCGGCCATCAGACCGCCGCGTGGATCGACGGCGGCGGGCCCGGCGGCGCATCCGATCCCTATCTGCAGATCCGCTCGTCCGGCGCAGCGAGCGGCCCGGGCTCACGGTTGGGCGCGTGGAACGACGCCCAATGGACGGGCGACTTCCTCGCCCAGGGCATCACCTCGGTGCGGATGGATATCGCGGGCTTTGAAGGGGCCGGGGCCGAGCTGCGCCTGCTGTTCATCAGCAACAGCGGGTCGACCTTCACCAGCACCGCGACGCACAGCGTCGCCAGCGACGGCGTCTGGAGAACCTACACATTCGACATCTCGGCCTCGGGCATGACCCAGGTGGCAGGGTTCGCAGGATACGAGGAGTCGTTCGGTGACATCTGGAGGATGCACCTGAGGCACCAGCCGGGCGCCCCGGCCCCCTCCGGCGGAGCGCCGGCCTATCCGGGCCGGATCGGGGTGGACAACATCCGGGCGGTCCCGGCCGTTGGGTCAGTCGGGCTGCTGGGGATCGCCGCGGTCTGCTCCGGACGTCGCCGCCGCGTCTGAACCCCGCGTCCTGTGCGCGGGGGGCGCGAGCATCGGGCCGCGACCGAGCCTGCGCCGCAGCGCGTTGGCCGACCGCAGTACGCGGGGCCGGGCCATGCACCATTGCTCGAGCCGGTATTTGCCGGGGAACTCGAGCAGCAGGAATCCGACCAGCAGGGTCAACAGACCCTGGCCCGGGAGCACCAGCATGGCGAGGCCGGAGACGACGAAGACCAGGGCCAACGCCGCGCGCAGCACCCGGAGCGTCCATCGCCAGACGGGGTGATGGTGGGCGAAGCGACTCGCGGGCCTGCGGTCGTGCGTGAAGTAATCGGGTGGGATCGACCGGAGCACCCAGGGCACGGCGGCGAGCGTGGCCACGAACAACGCGGCCGAGGATCCGGCGATCCAGAGCAGCATGACCCGGTTTTCAGTGATCCAGTCCGTCATGGGATCCCCGTGAAAGCCGGTCGGCGGCAACGAGCCCCGATCTTATAAGCTATTTCCTGCAAGAGACTTACATCGAACCATTCGAATTGCACGCGTTCCTGTCCTACCATCCGGACCCTCCCAAGGGAGAAAAGCCCCCATGTGCCGGCTTGCGGACGAGTTGGGCCGGATCCGGGGGTGGGACGGCCAACAACGGCAACCGCCATGGAGTGATCATGCTCGGACGCGTCTTCAAAGCCTATGACATCCGCGGGACCTATCCGGATCTGCTGACCGACCACATGGGCTGGCAGATCGGCTGCGGCGTGGCGAAATACCTGCTCGACGACGCGGCCGCGGCCGGCGAAACGACCCCGATGATGAAGAACATCCTGGTCGGTCGGGACATGCGGACCAGCTCGCCCAAGCTCTGCGAGGAACTCATCCGCGGCATCACCACCTGCGGCGGGTCGGTCATCGATCTGGGTCTGATCGACACCTCGATGATGTACTTTGCCATCAATCACCTGGACTGCGCCGGGGGCGTGGTGGTCACGGCCAGCCACAACCCGCCGCAGTACAACGGGTTCAAGGTCTCCAAGCGCAAGGCCAAGCCGGTCGGCGAAGCGACCGGGCTGGCCGAGGTCCGCAAGCACGCGGCCATGGTCGACAAGGGGACCGAGCGTGTCGGCGGGACCACGATCGAGCAGCGGGACCTGTGGGAGCCCTACAAGAAGCACGTGCTCTCGTTCCTGGATCTGGGCGGGCACGACGAGAAGAACCCGATGCGGATCGTGGTGGACGCGTCCAACGGCATGGCCGGGACGGCGCTGCCCAAGATCTTCGGGCGCCGGGGCATGCACACGCCCGGTCTGGAGATCGTCGAGCTGAACTTCGACAACTCGAAGGGGGAGTTTGTTCACGAGCCCAACCCGCTGGTGGCGGCCAATCTGGTGCAGCTGCAGGAGCGCGTCGTGGCGGAGGGGGCCCAGCTGGGGCTCTGCTTCGACGGGGACGCCGACCGGTGCGTGGCGGTGGACGAGAAGGGCGAGATCGTGCCCTGCGACATCATGACCGCGCTGCTGGCGCCCTACTTCCTCAAGAAGCGGCCCGGCGCGGCGGTGATCTACGACCTGCGCTCGACCAAGGCGGTGGCCGAGGAGATCACCAGGGCCGGGGGCGAGCCCATCCGCGGGCGCGTGGGCCATGTGTTCATGAAGCAGCTCATGGCCGAGCACAAGGGCATCTTCGGCGGCGAACTGTCCGGGCATTTCTACTTCGCCCGCAACTTCAACGCCGACTCGGGCGTCATCGCGATGGCGACATTCCTGTCCGTGCTCGCCGCCGCCGGCAAGCCCATGAGCAAGCTGGTCAAGCCGCTGAAGCGCTATGTGCAGTCCGGCGAGATGAACTTTGAGATCGAAGAGAAGGACGCGGCGCTCGAGGCCGTCCAGGACGAGTACGGCGACCGGGCCGAGGTCGATTTCCTCGACGGCGTGACCATCGACTGTTTCGAAGAGGAGGGCTGGTGGGTCAACATCCGCAAGTCCAACACCGAGCCGCTGCTGCGCCTCAACGCCGAGGCGAGGGACAAGGCCATTCTGGACCGGATCGTGGCGGAGATCTCGCCCATGCTGGGACACCTGTCCGCGCACTGAGGCGGGCGGGACGGGGTCGGGTTGTGGCCGGACCTGCCTGCCGGCGGGATCCGGGCCGGTGACACCGCCGGGCGCCGATTCCGATACACTGACTGGCCGGGATCCCGCGTGCGGTCCGGCGGATGTGGTGGGGCCCGGCGGCTTTCGCGGAGGGCAGGATGAACCTCTCGCAGTTCTTCGAGCACTGGGCGATCGTGGAGAACCCGTTCCGGGGCGAGGAAGCCCGCACGGACACGATCTTCGCCCGGATGGGCATCGCCGGTGGGCATGGATCGGCGCCGGGCGGCGCCGAGGACAGCCCGCCGGGCCGCGTGCGGCTCGTGCGGCCCGCGACCCCCGCGACGCACGCCGAGTTCGAGAAGATCCTGGGCGAGCCTGATCGGCCTTCGACCTCGATCGTCTTCGGGGAAAAGGGCAGCGGAAAGACCGCCATCCGTCTGCAGATCGCCGACCGCATCGCCCGGCACAACGAAGAGCACCCCGAGCGCCGCGTGCTGCTGATCCCGTACGACGACCTGAACGCGCATCTCGACCATTACGCGCGGATCACCGGCGCGGAACGGAAAAAGGACGACCCGTTCGCGGGCGTGCGGCTGGTGGATCACCTCGACGCGATCGTGTCGATCGGCCTCGGGCGGATCGTCAACGCGCTGCTGACCGGCTCGGACCGGCCCCCGCCGGCGCTGATCGAGGACGCGGGACGCCGGGCACGCAGGCTCCCGCCGTCCGTCCGGAGGGAGCTGCTGCTGCTCCAGGCGCTCTACGACACCAGCGATACGACGGGCGCCCGCACCGCCGCGCTCAAGCGGATCCTGCGCCTCTCCGCCGCCGGTCCCAGAGCCCTGGTCGCCACAGGAGTCTGGGTCGGATGGACGCCGGCGGTCGCGTTGTTCGTGTGGGGACAGTTCTTCAGCGGGCTCGGGGAGGCGACCAGGACGGGCCTGCTGATCGGGGCGGGCGTGCTGCTGGCCGCCTGGCTCGGGTTGCTGCTCAAGGTCACGCTGATCGATCGGGTGGTGGACCGCCATGTCGCCCAGCGCGTGGCCAAGCAGCTGCGGATGGTTCCGCGGACTCCGGGTGCGCTGGCCGCCAGTCTGGCCCGCATCGACCGTTCGATCGCTCCGACGGACGCGTTGCCCGTCAGCGGCTCGGAGGAGGTCCGTTACGCCATGCTGGCCCGGCTGCAGCGGGTCGCGGCGGCGTTCGGGTTCCCCACCGTGCTCGTGCTGATGGACCGGGTCGACGAACCCACGCTCGTCCGCGGCGACCCGCAGCGGATGCGGTCGATCGTGTGGCCGATGCTCAGCCACAAGTTTCTCCAGCACGACGGTCTGGCCATCAAGATGCTGCTGCCCATCGAGCTGCGTCACGCGCTGTTCAAGGAGTCCAGCGCGTTCTTCCAGGAGGCCCGGCTCGACAAGCAGAACCTTGTGGAGCGCCTCAGCTGGACCGGGGCGATGCTCTATGACCTGTGCAACGCCCGCCTGGCCACCTGCCGGCCCGTGACCGCCGAGACGATCTCGCTCGCCGACCTGTTCGCGGAGGACGTCGAACGGCAGGATCTGGTCGACGCCCTGGACCACATGCAGCAGCCCCGGGACGCCTTCAAGTTCCTGTACCGCTGCATCACGGAGCACTGCGCGAGCGTCACGGGAGAGGAAGGCGCCTGGCGCATCCCGCGCCATGTGCTCGAGACCGTCCGCAAGTCGGAGAGCGAGCGGGTCATGGGCCTGCAGCGCGGGATCCGCCCTGCATGACCGGCGATCCTGCGAGCGCAGCTGTGTCCGCACCCGTCCCGGCCGGCGTGCCGGCGCCGGGGGCCGGTCAACGGGTCGTCGGGATCCTCCGCCATCGCTGGATCTGGATCGGCGTGGTGTTCGTCGCGCTGGTCCAGCTCAACTGGCTGGTCAACGAGAGCGCAGCCCCCTTCGGCGATGAACCGGCCCACCTGAGCATGGCTCTCGGCCTCGGGCAGGCCTGGGATTCGGGACTGACCGCCTGGGATTCCTTCGTTCGGGCCTATCACGGGGGCAATGGTCGGTATCCGCCCCTGGCCTACGCGGTGATGCTGGCCTTCATGCACCTGGGGGCCAACCCGCTCATCGCCGCACGCCTCGTCAGCGCGATCGCGGCATCCGCCGCGGTGCTGGTGTTCTCGGCCGCGACTGTGCGCGCGACGGGGCGGGTGCGGAACGGTCCGGTGTGCGCGGTGGCGCTGCTGGGCAGCCCGCTGGTGATCCAGGCGGAGCGGTTCGTGCTCCTCGAGGGCTACCTGCTCCTCCTCACGGCGCTGCTCGTCTACGCGTTTGTTGCGTACGTGCAGACCGGGCGGCATGGCTGGTGGATCTGGGCGGCGGTGGTGGTCGGCCTGGGCATGCTCACCAAGTTCAACTTCCTGATGTACACCGGGGTGTTGCTGGCCCTGGTCGCGGTGCGCGAGCTGCTGCGCTGGCGGGCGGGGCAGACCCGCCTCGGCCCGGTGCTGGCGCGCTTTGCGCTGGCGGGTCTGATCGTCGCCGTGCTCGCGGGACCGTGGTACTGGAAGAACGCGACGGGGCCGGCGAGCGCCGGCACCGGGCTGCGGGGCCTGATCGATGTCGGCCATCTGGAGGTGGCCCGATCGCCCGGGGACATCGTCTCGATGATCACGCGCGTCGTCGGTCAGGTCTTCCCGCTGCTGCAGACAGGCGTGATGGTGCTCATCGCCGGGTGCTGGGCCGCCTGGTTCGTCCGTCGGCGTCCCGGGCTGGCGGCGGCGGAGTGGCTGGTCTTTGCCGCGCTCGGCACGGTGGCGGTGCTCGGCGTGGTGTTCTCTCTGATCGGGCTCGGGCGGGAGGTCCGCTGGCACCTGCAGTATGTGTTGTTCGTGCCGGCGGTGGTCGTGATGCTCGACAGCATCGCGTGGCGGCCGGTCCGTCCTTCGCCGGGAGACCCCGGGCTGGTGAAGCGGAGTCTGGGCGTTCGGCTCGCCGGCTTCGGGCTGGCCGTCGCCTTGCTCGCGGGGCCGATCGTCCATCTCGGTGTCACCAACGGCCTGATCCGCTTCCACGACACGCCCCGGTGGATCCGCACGCCGCTCGCCGGGTTCTTCGGCGCCCCGGACCATCGGCCGACCGGGAACGTGGAGCTGGCCCGTTTCATCGACCGGACCTTTCCCGTCCGGGAGGACGGCGCGCCCGTGCGTGTGGCGTTCATGGTGCACGACCACCGGGGATTCCACTCGCAGACCGTCGGATGGGAGCTCGAGCGACTCGGGCGGCGTGACGTCGTGCTCGAACGCGTCGGCTTCTTTGACCGCCCGATCGATATCGACCAGTTTCTCGCGGCCGATCTGATCGTTACCTCCGCGTTCGAGCAGCTCACCCAGGACCGGGAAGCGATGCGGTACCAGGCGCTCGAGAATGCGCTGCCCGCGCTGATCGGGCCGTCGTTCCGCGTCGAGCGGACGCTGCAGACCCGCTACTTTGAGGCGTCGTTGCTCCGTCCCTCGGCCTGGTCGGTGGACGGCGACATGGTGGCCAGGGTCCTCGCGGCCGCCCGGGCCGAGGACCCACGTCCGGAGGCCGCTGCCTACTACGATCTGCTCGAACTTGTCTGGGACTGCCGCCTGGGAGGTTCATCCGACACCGAGCCGGGCATCATCGAGGCCAGGGCCGAGGCGTACCGTGCATCCGCGCTGCCCCACACGCAGATGGCGGTGC
Organism: uncultured Phycisphaeraceae bacterium; assembly: GCA_964399525.1. Taxonomy (GTDB): domain Bacteria; phylum Planctomycetota; class Phycisphaerae; order Phycisphaerales; family UBA1924; genus UBA6054. Next base: position 15,587 of record CAYNRF010000011.1, read on the forward strand.
AGGACGCGCAGCGACGACTGGAACACTGCCGGCGGACCCGCCCGAACCCGAAGGGGAGCCAATGACCGATTCAAGCACCGCCGCGATCGGAGCCAAGCCCGGCTCGGGTCCTCCCGTTTCCTCTCCCCCGGCTCCGGCATGGCAGCGGCGCCCCGTGCCCTGCCCCCTGTGCGGCGGCGACGAGCCCGCCGTGGTCCTCGAGCCGACCGAGCGGATCGATGATCCCAAGCGGCTGTACGGCGCTGCGTCGGGCATCCGCGGCACGCAGCGGATCGTCCGCTGCGGGCGGTGCTCGATGATGTACGAGAGCCCCCGCCTGCCCGAGGAGGCCATCGTGGCCGGCTACGCATCGGCGGACGACGCCGGTCATGACAGCCAGCATCACATGCGCGTGAAGAGCTTTGCCTGGTCGCTGAAGCGGTTTTCACGCCATCTTCCGGAACCCCCCGCACGCATCCTCGACGTGGGGACCGCCGGCGGGGCGTTCCTCGAGGCGGCGCGGGATTTCGGGTACACGCCGTTCGGGGTTGAGCCGTCGCAGTATCTCGCCGGCGCCGCCCGCGCGCGGGGGTTCGATGTCCGCGCCGGGACGCTGGCCGACGGGCTCTTCGCGGGGGAGTCGTTCGACGTGGTGTCGATGTGGGATGTGATCGAGCATCTCTGCGACCCGCGGGATGCCGTCGCGCGGGTCCACGATCTGCTCAGACCCGGGGGCACGTTCCTGCTGAACTTCCCCGACTCGGGGACGTGGCAGGCACGGCTGGCCGGCAAACGCTTCTGGTGGCTGCTCTCCGTCCACGTCAGCTATTTCACGCGGCGGACGATGCGTCGGCTGCTTGAGGAGGCGGGATTCGAGGTCCGGGTCGTCTCCCGGCACTGGCAGGTGCTCGAACTGGGGTACCTGTTCGGGATCGCCGCCCACCTCGGCGTGCCCCTGGCGGGCGGTGTCGGCCGGATCCTCCCGCGTTGGCTGGCATCCGTCCCCGCGCCCTACTACGCCAGTCAGACCACCGTGATCGCGAGGAAGAGACCGTGACCGTCTACGTGCTCGGAGCGGGCCCCACGGGGCTGGCGGTGGTGGACGGTCTGGTCGACGCGGGTCGGTCCGACTTCGTCGTGATCGAGCGCGCCGATCATCTGGGAGGTCTGGCGGCCACGCACCGGTGGGACGGCCACGGCGATCACGATCTCGGCCCGCACAAGGTCTTCACCACGGACGCCGCGCTCCAGGCGCGTGTCGAGGCGCTGCTGGGGCCGGACGAGTGGATCACCCGGGACAAGTCCAGCCGCATCTGGATCAACGATCACTACCTGCGATATCCCCCGGCGGCGACGGACCTCATCCGCGCCTTCGGCCTGCCGAGGTTCCTGCGCATGGGGGTGGGCTACGCGGCGGCCGCGGTGATCCCGGGGCGGCGGACCGCCGAGCACGCCAGCTTCGAGGCGGACCTGCGCAGCCGCGTCGGTACCCCTCTGTACGAGGCCATGTTCCGACCCGTGGCCGAGAAGCTCTGGGGCGATCCCGCCCGGCTCGACGCGCGGCTGTCCCGCGCCCGGGTGCAGACGCCCCCGCTGGGCGAGGCCGTCCGCAGCGCGCTCGGACGCCGGTCGGACACCAGCACGTTCGAGGCGCTGACCTTCCGGTATCCGAAGGGAGGCCTTTCTCGGCTCTGGGACGCGATCCGACGCAAGGGCGACGCCGGCCGCTGGCTGCTGGGGACGCGGGTCGTCGGGCTCCGGGTCCGCAGCGGTCGCGTCGCGGAGATCGTGACCGAGCGTGACGGCGTTGAAGAGACGATCGCGATCGGGCCGGAGGACACGGTGATCTCTTCGATGCCGCTCGGACCCACCGCCGCGATGCTCTCCGAGCACCTGGGCGCGGAACGGCTGGATCAGATCCGGTCGCAGGTGGTGCTCAACGACCTGCTGCTGGTCTTCTTCCATCTTGCAACGCCGCGACTGATGGACGATTCGTGGATTTTCGTGCCGGATCTCTCGGTGGCGTTCCACCGCATCAGCGAGCAGGAGTCGTTCGATCCCGCGATGACGCCCGACGGCACGATCGTGTGCTGCGAGATCATGAGCAGCCCGGGACGGCCCAACGCGGACAAGAACGACGATGAGCTGGCCGCCGAGTGCCGGGCGGGCATCGCCCGGTTGTTCGGCGCGGTCCCGCAGGAGCGGGGGATGCGGGTGATCCGGCTGCCGCGATCGTACCCGGTGTACCGCGTGGGCCACGAGCCGGTGCTGGCGGAGGCGCTGGCGTGCCTCGATGAGATCCCCAACTTCCGCTCGATCGGGCGCCAGGGGGCGTACAACTACATCGGCACCCTTGATGCGATGGACATCGGATACGGCTGCGCCGCGTGGCTCACCGCCGGACAGCGCGGCGAGCGCCCCGTCGATCAGGCGTGGCAGTCCGAACGCGAACGAACCACCCACTACCCCGTGCTCGACTGAACCATGCGCGTGCTGCTCGTCTCACCAAGGCTGGCGATCCAGAAGGGAGACTTCCTGGGTTCCGGTGTGCCCTATTGGCCCCTCGAACTCGCCGTGCTCGCCGAGCATCTGCGTGCCGGCGGGCGTGAGGTCGAGGTGCTCGACCTGTTCGGATCCGATCCGACCCGCCTTTCCGACCACGGCGACCACTATCTGCAGGGCGTGCCGCTCGGTGACGATCGCCACGCGCGGGCGGTGGCGACGGCCGAGATCGCGGTCGTGTATGCCATCTCGTACATGTCGCACGCGGAGGTGCTGGAGATCGTCCGGTCGCTCCGCGGGCGTCGTCCGACACTCCCGGTGCTGGTGATGGAGAACCCGCAGGCCGTCACGGCCTACAGCCTGCCCCGCGTGGCGGACGCTTTGTTCGACGCCGGAGCCACGGGTGTCGTCATCGGCGATGCCTGGATCCACTGGACCGCCATCGAGGCCGCGGCCACGGGCCGCTCGGACGACATCCCGCCCAACCTGCGTCTGGCTGCAGACCGCGACCAAGACCCGGCGGGCTGGACCAGGCCGCGTGAGCCCGTCGACCGCCATCCGCCGCCCGCGTGGGATCTCTTCCCGGTTGAGGGTTACTGGCGTCTGCCCTACGCCCACGGCCCCAAGCAGCGGCGGTATCTCCCGGTGCTGACTTCCCGGGGATGTCCGTACCCCTGCGATTTCTGCGTGGTCCCCGAGACCAACGACCGACACTGGCGCGGCGATGATCCGGTGGCCGTCGTGGACATGCTCATCGGCCTGCGGGACCGGTTCGGCGTGCATGACTTTCACGTGGAGGATCTGAATCCGACCGTGCGGTCGGAACGCTGGACCGCGATCTGTGAGGAGCTGATCCGGCGGCGTGCCGGGATCCGTTTCTACTTCGTCAGCGGCACCAAGGCCGAGACCGTCCGGCTCGATCAGGTCGAGCTGCTCGCGCGGGCCGGATGCCGGTTCATCTCGATCAGCCCGGAGTCGGGCAGCAAGGCCGTGATGAAGACCATCGGCAAGCCGTTCAACTACGACCACGGCCTGCGCCTGGTGCAGGCCTGTCGGCGCCACGGCATCCGCACCCAGGCGTGCTTTCTGGTCGGCCATCCCGCGGAGACCGAAGACGACCGTGCGGCCTCGCTTGCCTACCTGCGCTCGATGGTGCGCGCGGGGCTGGACGAAGCGGCCATCTTCATCGTGGCGCCGTTCGCGGGCAGTCGCCTGTACGCGGATCAGCGCATCGAGCTCCGGGGGGCGCTGGCCTCGCTGCCGAGCTTCACGCCCCGGGGCCGGGCGGACTTCGGCCGTGTGGACGCGGCGCGAAGGCGGATGATCCGGGTCTTCTTCGCGGAGAAACTGCGGCGCGGGCCGGACCTGTGGCTCCAGGGCATCCGGGCTGTCCTGGGGCGGCCGCAGACCAAGATGGAAAACCTGCCGCGCCGGGTTCTGTTCGTGCTCTGTCGCGTCGGACTGCTCCGGGTGCGCACGCTGGTCACCGGGGCGGCGGGGGGGAGTGGGGGTGGTCATGCCTGAGCATCCGCCTTCGGAGCCAAGCCGCGATCGGCAGATCCTCGTGGTGATCCCGGCCTACAACGAGGAGTCGTCGATCGGCGGCGTCATCGAAGAGGTCCGGGCCCTGGGCCCGAGGTTCGTTCCCATCGTGATCGATGACGGATCCACCGATCGGACGCGGCGCAGGGCGACCGAGCACGGCGCCCGGGTGATCTCTCTGCCCATCAACCTCGGCATCGGCGGCGCGGTGCAGACCGGCATCCAGGTGGCGTGGCAGGAAGGGTTCGGGTTCTGCTGCCAGATCGACGGCGACGGTCAGCACATCGCTTCCGAGCTGCACCGGCTGATCGCCGCGCAGGAGCAGGGCGGTCAGAACATCGTCATCGGCAGTCGTTACCTGCCGGGCGCGCGGGGCGATCGCTCGACGGCGATGCGACGGTTCGGCTCGAGGATCATCAGCGCCACCATCGCGCTGGTGTTCCGGGGTGCCCGCGTCTCGGATCCCACGAGCGGTCTGAGGCTGATGGACCGGCAGGCGATCCTGCTCTTTGCGGCCGAATACCCCTTCGATTACCCCGAGCCGATCTCGGTCTCCGTCGCGATCCGCCACGGCCTGACCGTGACGGACGTCCCGGTCGCCATGCGTGCCCGCGCTCACGGGCGGTCGAGCATCGGGGGCGTCCGGAATCTGCTTTACATGTTCCGAGTGATCTGTTACATCCTGCTGGCGCGATTCCGAACGCCGCGGGAAGGCAAGGAGTAGCCATGCTGGCACAGACGGCGCCGTATGTCGCACCCAACCCGGTCACGATCGCGGTCATCTGCCTCTGCGGCTTTCTCTACCTGTGGCTGCTGTTCAAGCGGGCGGTGTCGGGCCGGTTCGATCTGTACCACATCGCCATGCTCGCGGCGGTGGTGCTCCTGCCGGTGTTCTTTGTGGTGTTCCCGAGGCTGACCTACCGACTCTCGCAGGCGATCGGCGTGGCGTTCCCCTTCGTGCTGCTCTTCGCGGCGCTCTTCGTCTCGATGTTCCTCTACATGCACCGCATCACCAGCGAACTCAACCGGGTCAGCATGCGCAGCCGGCGTCTGACGCAGGAGGTCGCGATCCTGCGGTCGCGCCTTGACGCGGAGGCCTCCGGGGGTGCCTCGGGCCGTCCGCAGGCGGAGGACATCACACCCGCTTGAGCCGGGCGTACTCGAGCACCAGCGTCTTGACGCCGACGGAGTCGAAGCGCACGACCGCCCGGGCGTTGGCGCCGGCGGTCACCTTCTCGATGGTGCCGGCGCCGAACTGCGGGTGACGCACGCGGCAGCCCGGCGGGAAGCTCGCGGCGGCGGCGTCCGGGCGTGCATCCACCGAGGCCAGCCTCTGTTCTCTTGCGCGTTCGAGATCCTCCCGCCAGCCTTTTCCGAGCGTCCGGTCCAGCGCCATCGCGCCGCGGTCCCATGATCGTTCCCGCGTCGGGGCAAAGTCGTCGTCACGGTCCAAGTCCAGCGACTCGTCGGCCTGGTCGGATACGAGAAGATGCTCGCGCGGCAGCTCGTCGAGGAATCGGCTTGGAATCGTGCGTTCGGACATGCCGCGGACGGTCCGGCGGCGGGCACTCGTGATGTGCAGCCGCTCCATCGCCCGCGTAATGCCCACAAAGGCCAGGCGCCGCTCCTCTTCAAGCTGGTCGTCCGAGTCGTTGGCGCGCGAGTGCGGGAGGCAGCCCTCTTCCAGGCCGATCATGGCCACCGCCCGGAACTCCAGGCCCTTGGAGGCATGCAGCGTCATGAGCGTGACGGCCCCCTGCGCCGGGTCCACCGCGTCCGCGTCCGCCACGAGGGCGATCGATTCCAGATACGCACGGAGCATGCCCAGCAGGGGGGGGGTCTGGGCGCTCTCGCCCCGGGCGGCCCGCTCGACGTCGGTGAATGCCGCTGGGTCGTCGGCGGGGTCGTACTCGTTCTCGAACTCGCGGGCGGACGAGATGAGTTCGGCGAGGTTGTCGAGCCGCTCGGCGTCGGACTCGCTTCCGCTGGTCTTGGCCTGTTTCTTGTAGTGATCTTCGAGGCCGGACTCGACGATGACGCGTTCGACCAGATCGTGCAGCGTGGTCGGCACATCCGCGCCCAGGAACGAGCCCGAACCCGTCCACGCGTTGACGGTCTCCACGAACTTGTCGATCGAGTTGGTCGCCCGCGCTGCCAGGCCCAGCTCCTTGCAGCGGTTCAGGCCAGCCCAGAGCGTGATGCCGGCGCGGTCGGCGGCGGCCTGGATCGTGTCGATGGTGGTCTTGCCGATGCCGCGCGCGGGCGTGTTGACGATCCGGTTGAGCGACACACCGTCCGCGGGGTTGGCCACCACGCGGAGATAGGCCACCGCGTTCTTGATCTCTTCGCGGTCGAAGAACGCCGTGCCCCGGGCGATGGAGTAGGGGATCTGGTTCGTCCGCAGCGCGTCCTCCATGACGCGGGACAGCGCGTTCGTGCGATAGAACACCGCCATGTCCTTCCAGGAGATCCCGTGCTCGTCGTGCAGCAGGCGGAACCAGTCGGCCACCAGCTCGGACTCGTGCCGCTCGTCCCGGCAGTGGACCAGCGTGATGGGGTCGCCGCCGTCGCGGCTGGTGAACAGCGGCTTGTCCTTGCGCTTGGTGTTGTGCTTGATCAGCTGGTCGGCCGTCGCCAGGATGGGGGCGGTGGAACGGAAGTTCTCGCCGAGCATGATGACCCTGGCGCCGGGATAGTGCGTCTCGAAGTCGAGAATGTTCGAGATGTCGGCCCCCCGCCAGCCGTAGATCGCCTGATCCGGGTCGCCGACCACACAGATGTTGGGAGGGCGTGCCGGGTCGGGCGGCGCCAGCAGCGAGGCGATGCGGAACTGGGCGCTGTTGGTGTCCTGGTATTCGTCGATCATCAGGTAGCGCCAGCGTCCCACCAGTTCGGAGCGGATCTGCTCCCGCGTTTCGAGCATGCGCGCGGTGTAGAGCAGCAGGTCGTCGAAATCGATCGCCCCGGCCTTGCGCAGTTCCGCGCTGTACGCCGAGTAGATCTTGGCGATCTGCTTGGTGTAGAAATCACTGGCCTGGGCCTCGAACGCGTCCGCGTCGAGCAGCTCGTTCTTGGCGTTGCTGATCGCCGCCAGCACCGATCGCGGCGGCCAGTTGGTGGTGTTCAGCCCGAGGTTGCCGATCACGCGTTTCATCGCGGCGGTCTGATCGGCGGTGTCGTAGATCGTGTAGTCCGGCTTGAGCCCCGGCAGTTCCGCGGCGTCGGCATAGCGACGCAGCAGGCGGGCGCACAGCGAGTGGAAGGTCGTGACCGTCAACCCGCGGGTGCGCCGGTCGGCCCGCGCGGCGTCCGGATCGGCGTTCGGGCCGAGGATCTGGTGGAGCACGCGCTCACGCATCTCGCCGGCGGCCTTGTTGGTGAAGGTCAGCGCCAGGATGGACCACGGCGGGATGCCCATGCTCACCAGATGGGCCATCCGCCGGGTGATCACACGGGTCTTTCCGGAACCTGCGGCGGCCAGAATTAACAACGGTCCTTCCGTGCAGAGGACGGCTTCGCGTTGGGGTTCTGTCAACCCCGCGAGAACGGACGCTTCTCCTGCCTCGTCGGAGGCGGGAGGATCGTCGAAAACCGGCATGAAATCGGGCAGTTCGTCCATCGAAGTCGCGCTCCGCGCGGAACCGGAGAGTCCATTCATCGCCTGAGGGTAGGGGCGCACCCGCCCGGACCGGCCCGTCCGCCGGTCTGCTCCGGCCAGGATCTGTCGAGGTCGATGGCGGCGGTGCGGGCCGTCCGATCAGCGTGCATGTCCGGTTGACCGCGTGTATCATCTCCGCTCCCGGGCCTGCCAGCATGGGTATTCGGACCCAATCCCGGGCCAGCCGAGTCGGTTCGGTCGAGCGCGTCAGATCCGTTCGGGCTTTGGCCCCGTATGGACGGGCATCGAAGGAGAGGGATGAGCACCACGGCCCACGCGGGCCGACACGCCCCCCGGGGCCGGCCGGATTGTGAAGAAGACCGCCAGACACCCTCTTCTCTTGCCGATCTGTGTATGAAGCCCATGAAAGAGCCTTTCGCAGACGATGACCTGTTGCAGCCCGACGACACCGCGCCCTTCGGGGCCGCCGGTGCCGAGGAAGTCACTGTCGCCGACGCGGAAAAGTCCATCCTGGAGGCGACCAAGGGCGGGACCAATCTCGACACGCTCATCGGGCGTCTGGTCATCGATCAGGGCCTGGCGACGGCGGACGAGGTCAAGCACTGCATGACGCTTTCCCGGGCCGGCGAAGAGCCCGAAGCAGGCCGCTCGCTCGCACAGATCCTGGTGGAACGGTCGTACGTGACCAGCCGGCAGATCGCCCGCCTGCGCGAGGCGATCGAGGCCGAGCGGTCCGGGCAGAAGATCAGCGGCTACAAGATCCTGGGCAAGCTCGGCGCCGGCGCGATGGCCACGGTCTACAAGGCCAAGCAGATCTCGCTGGACCGCATGGTCGCGATCAAGAAGCTGCCCGAGAAGTACAGCCAGAACCCGCAGTTCATCGAGCGGTTCTTCGCGGAGGGCCGGGCCGCCGCCGCGCTGAACCACCCCAACATCGTGCAGGCCTTCGACGTGGGGAACGAGGGCGATCTGTACTACTTCGTGATGGAGTACGTCGAGGGGCGCACCGTCCACGACGACATCGCCAAGCACAAGCGGTACAGCGAGTCCGAGGCCATCAACATCTGCATCCAGGTCGCCGAAGCGCTCGAGCACGCGCACGGCCGGGGTCTGATCCATCGCGATGTGAAGCCCAAGAACATCATGATCACCAAGGAAGGGGTCGTGAAACTGGCCGACATGGGTCTGGCGCGGGCGATCACGGACAAAGAGGCCGCCGAGGCCGAGGCCGGTCGGGCGTTCGGCACGCCGTACTACATCTCGCCCGAGCAGATCCGCGGCGAGAAGGACGTCGGGCCCGCCGCCGATATCTACTCGCTCGGCGCGACCCTCTACCACATGGTCACGGGATCGGTGCCCTTCGAGGGCAAGAACCCCTCGGCGGTCATGCACAAGCATCTCAAGAGCGAGCTGGTTCCGCCGGACCACGTCAATCCCAAGCTCTCCGCGGGCATCTCCGAGGTCATCGAGATGATGATGGCCAAGCGGGTCCAGAGCCGCTACCGCAACTGCGGCGACCTGCTCATCGACCTGCGGGCCCTGAAAAAGGGGGAGACCCCGCCGATCGCCCACAAGGACGTGCTGCCGGAGAACGAACTGGCCAGCCTGGCCGCCGCCGAGGCCGCGGCTGTCACTTCGGAGATTCCCCAGGATGTTTCCAGGGCCAAGAAGGGATCTCCCGGCTGGGTGGATCACCTCGCGTGGCCACCTTTTCTCGTGCTCGTCGTCCTGCTCGTGATCTCGCTGGCCATCAACATCATCAAGATGGGCTCAGGAGCCTGAGCCTTCCGGGGCAGGGCCGGCTTCGGGGTTCTGCCCGGGGCGGCCGGGCGGATTCCCCGCCGGATGCGGCAGATCCGGGTTCCCGGGCGGGTTTCGCGTGGTATGCTTCCTGTCCGGGAAGCGGGGGAGTCCCCAGCCGGACCGAATCACCGACCCCTCGCCGGGTCGAACACAAGGAGTCTTGGACATCGCTCGCAGACCTTTCTACCGAATGCAGGGACCCGTTCAGCGGACCCGTATCAACCACATGATCCGTCTCTCCCCCATCCGCCTGATCGATCAGGACGGTGAGCAGGTGGGCGTGATCGAGACGCACGAGGCGATGAGGATGGCGCAGGAGGTAGGGCTCGACCTGGTCGAGATCTCTCCGGACGCCCGTCCGCCCGTGTGCAAGATCATGGATTACGGCAAGTACAAGTACGAACTGTCCAAGCGTGAACAGAAGAGCCGCACGCACGGCGGAGAGCTCAAGGAGATCCGCCTGGGCCGGTCCGTCAAGATCGACCCGCACGACGTGGGCATCCGCGTCGATCAGGCCAGGCGCTTCCTGATGGCCGGTCACAAAGTCCAGATCACCCAGCGGTTCCGCGGACGCGAGATGGCCCACAAGCAGCTCGGCGAGGAACGTCTGTACCAGATCTGCCAGGATCTGAGCGACGTGGCCAAGGTCGAGATGTCGCCGCGCGGCGTCGGTCGGGCCATCACGCTCGTGCTCGCCCCCGACCGGCCCAAGATCGAGCAGTATAAGGCCCGGCTGGCCAAGGAAGGCAAGCAGGAAGAGGACGACCTCGAGAAGCTCGAGGCCGAAGTCGCCGCCCAGAACGCCAAGATCGAGGCCGAGGAGGGCGACGACGACGGCGACGAGTCCGAGGACCGCTCCCCGAAGAAGAAGCGTGGCCCCAAGGACGATCGCGCCAACAATCCGGTCGACGATGAAGTCGCCGATCTGCTCGGCGAGATCTGATCCTCGACCGCCTGCTCCGACCGATCACGCCGGGCCTTCCCGGCGTTTTTCGTGCGCCCGGTCCGCCGTCGGACCGCGCGGCAGGACGGCCTCAGTCGATCGTGATCGCATGGCTCATCACGCCCGCCCGGTCCCGGCTCCAGGTCAGGCCGGCGAGGTGATTCAGCCCGCGGATTTCAACCCCCGGCGGTGTATTGCCCCGCCGGTCGGGTACGAACCTCACGATCGCCGGGCGCCCCGTCCGGGCCGCCACCGGCGGCGTCCGCCACCACGCCGCGCCGTCGGTCGTCAGCGGTCGCTCGCCGCCGGTCACCGACACCGTTCCGGGCAGGGTCAATCGTTCGGCGTTGGTCGCGAGGGCCTCATCGAGTTCGTCCGCGTTCTGTGGACGCACGCCGACCTCATCCAGGGCGATCAGCAGAACGCGATACACCTCCAGGATGTCCTGCGCGGCGTACAACTCGTCCGGCCTGAGCTGCGCCACGTAGGCCTTCCAGGCCGTCTCCATCGGGACCAGATCGGAGCCGAACGCGGCTCGGATCGCCTGGTCATCGTTCTTCCCCGCCCAGTACGCGTCCAGCAGGGTTCCAAGGATCGGCTGGTACCGGCCGCCCTCCGCGTTGGCCAGGAAGTGCACCACCGACCACGCCTGGTCGTAGTTCGATCCGGCCTGCCCGGTCTGGACGAGCCGGTTCCAGTCCGCCTGCTTCATGCGGAGCAGTTCGGGCAGAGGGAGCAGGGCCCCGCGCTCGGAAGCCGTCTGCAGGCGGGCCACCGCGCGCGGATCGGCCAGGCCCATCACGAAGCCGCGCCGGGACTCGATCGCGTAACCGAACCATTCCGCCATGCCCTCGTTGAGCCACACGGGGAGCCGGTCGCCGATCCGTTGATAGGCCACCTGGTGCAGACCCTCGTGCCGCAGGGTTTCCAGCATGTCGTCCATCGAGCGGCCGCCGAGAAAGGAGACCAGTCCGGACGCATCGTCCCGGCGGAAAAACATCCCGCCGGTGCCGAACCCGTTGATGTCATGCCCGGCCAGAAACTCCAGATAGCCCTCCCGCGTCGCGAAGACCCACAACCGGAGCGGTTCGGCGTTCCGCTTGCCGTAGGCCGCAAAGCGTCGGCTGTACTCCTTGTACACGGCGTCCATGTGATCGGCCACTTCGCGTGCCTGGTCCTCGGACAGATCGGTGGTGATGTCGTACGCGGCGGATCGGAAGCGTCTCGACTCACCGCAGAAAGCCTGGCAGACCAGGCACGAAATAAGGGCGAAGGCGATCAGCCGGGCCATCGTGTCCATCTCCGTGCGGGGTCGGGGTCGGGGCGGGCGAGGGGTGTGATGCGGGGCGACAGGGCGTTTGAGGCCTAGGGGGCCGGTCGCGCAGGTGCTTGATTCAATCGTGCCGCAGCGCGACGATCGGATCCTGTCGGGCGGCCTTGCGTGCGGGGTACAGCCCGAAGATCAGGCCGGTGGCGGCCGCGACGAGGAACGCCACGACGATCGACCACAGACTCAGCACGGTGGGCAGCGAGGCGTCCTTGGGGATGGAGTCGCCGACGTAGGGCAGCCGGTGCAGCTGCGGGACCACCCAGCCGATGCTCAGCGACAGGCCGACACCCAGGGCGACACCGATGAGCCCGCCGATGGCCGAGAGCACCGAGGTCTCCACGAGAAACTGGGCCACGATGTGCTTGCGCGTCGCCCCGAGCGCGCGGCGGATGCCGATCTCCCGCGTGCGCTCGGTCACGTTGGCGAGCATGATGTTCATGATGCCGATGCCGCCGACGAGCAGCGAGATGCCGGCGATCGCGCCGGAGATCCACTGGCCGGTCATGGCCCGCTTCCGGGCCGATTCCAGCAGCTCGTAGGGGACGATCATGGTCACGTCGTCCATGCGCGGGTGCCGCGTCTGGAGCAGACGGCGGGCCCGCAACGCGTCCGGAACAACCCGCTCGCGGTCGGGCGCTTCCAGGTAGACCTCATGGACCTCCACCTCGGTCATCGAGAAGGCGCCCGACGAGCGCCGCACCACGGTGTCGCCCATGACCGCCCGGGCCGTGGTGATCGGGATGTGGATGTCCTGGTTCAGGTCACGTCCGACCAGGGCGGCCCCCGCCCCGCCGGAAAGCCCGATGGGCGCCAGCACGCCGACCACCTGAAGCACGAACTCGTCCACCCGGAAGGTCTGGCCGAGGGGGTCCTCCAGCGGGAACAGGGCGTCGGCGATGTTGGGTCCGATGACCGCGACGAGGGCCTGGTCGCGCATGTCGGATTCGTTGAGGTATCGGCCGCGGGCCACGTTGAGGCGTGCGACCCGCGCGAAGTCGGGCGTGGTGCCGAACGTCTGGGAGGTCTTGGCGATGGCGCCGCGGAGCACCTGCGAGCCCACCTCCTTCAGGGGCACGACCGCGGACGCGTCGGGGAAGTTCTCCTCGATCACCCGCAGGTCCTCGCGGGTCAGGCCGTACTTGAGCATGCGCGAGGTCTGCTGCCCGCCCGCCTGGTTGGGCGACTCCGGCGGCTGGACCGACCGGATGATGATGTTGCGGGCCCCCAGCCGCTCGATCTGGGCCAGGGCCTCGGCCGTGGAGCCCTCGCCGATGGCCACCATGGTGATCACCGCCGAGACGCCGAAGATGATGCCCAACGCCGTCAGGATGCTCCGCAGCAGTTGCAGGCGGAGGTTGGCCAGGCCGAGTCGGATGGTTTCGATCAGGAATGTCATGGGGTGGCGGATGGTACCGGTCCGCCGTGTTCGGGTGGCGGGGAGCATCGGTTTCGTTCCCCATTTCGAACGGACTTTGTGCGGGTTGCGCCGCGGGCCCCTACGATCGGGGCCACGCGCCGGTCACCCCCAGGAAAGGCCTGCGGTTCGATGTCGCCCACCACCACCGACCAACCCACCATGACCAACCCAACCAAGAAGACCCGCGCATCCAAGGCCGGCAAAGGGGAAAAGCCCGCATCGCAGGCCGAGGCCAAGCCAGCGCCGGCGGCCGCCCCCGCGCCGCGTCCGGACGCCTTCGCCGAACGCGTCATCCGCGTCCGCGGCGCCAAGGAGCACAACCTCAAGAACATCGACCTGACCATCCCCCGTGATCGGCTGGTGGTCATGACCGGGCTGTCCGGTTCGGGCAAGAGTTCGCTCGCTTTCGACACGATCTTCGCCGAGGGCCAGCGCAAGTACATGGAGTCGCTGTCGGCCTACGCCCGCCAGTTCCTCGACCAGCTCAAGAAGCCCGACGTCGAGGAGATCGAGGGCATCCCCCCGACCATCGCCATCGAGCAGCGCTCCAGCGCCCACAACCCCCGCTCGACCGTGGCCACCACCACCGAGATCTACGACTACCTGCGCCTCCTCTTCGCCCGCTGCGGCACGCCGCGGTCGTGGGCGGTGACCAAGGAAAAGAAGGACGGCACGGTGCTGGAACGCTCGGGCGTGAAGGTCCAGGCTTCCAGCGCCAGCCAGATCGTCGACCACCTGATGAACCTGCCCGCCGGCACCCGCCTGATGGTCATCGCCCCCGTCGTCCGCGGCAAGAAGGGCTTTCACAAGGACACCCTCGAATCCCTCAGCCAGAACGGCTGGGCCCGCGCCCGCGTCAACGGCCAGACGGTCGACCTGCGCGAGGTCCTCAAGAACGAGGGCGAGAATCCGCTCGACCTGCACCGCCACAAGAAGCATGACATCGACGCGGTGATCGACCGGCTGGCGATCGCCGAGGACAGCCGCCAGCGACTGGCCGAGTCGGTCGAGGCGGCATTGCGGCTTGCCGACGGCTCGGTGATCGCCAGCGTGGAAGAGGGCGGGACATTTGTGGATCGATCCTTTTCCACCCGCTTCGCCGACCCCGACCACCCGGAGGTTGCACTCGAGGAACTCTCGCCCCGCCTGTTCTCGTTCAACTCCCCCTTCGGCGCGTGCCCCGCCTGCCACGGCCTGGGCGCGATCCTCGAGTTCGTCGAGGACCTCGTGGTGCCCGACCCCGACAAGGCCATCCTCTCCGGCGGCATCGCCCCCTGGAAGAAGAACGGCCCCGGCGGCATGATCTACCCGCGCTACCTCCGCCGCTTCTGCCGGGCCTTCGATGTCGCCCCCGGCACCACCATGCGCCGACTCGACCCGGAGATCTACGAGATCCTCCTCCGCGGCACCACCCCCGAGCAGGCCAAGAAGCACAAGGCCCAGTGGGACGGCGTCCTGCCCATGCTCCGCGCCTGGTTCGAGAAGACCGAGTCCACCTGGGTCAAGGAGCACCTGCACCAGTACCAGCGCGAGACCGTCTGCCACGCATGCCACGGCGACCGCCTGCGCATCGAGGCCCTGCACGTGCTTGTTGAGAGCACCCACCACGCCGAGATTGCCCGGGCCGCCTCGCCCACCGTCATCGGCCGGCCGGTCCACGACGGCACGATGCTCAACATCGCTGAACTGAGCCGCCTGAACATCACAGACGCCATCGCCTTCATCGAGGGATTGAAACTCACGCAGGAGCAGGCCACCATCGCCGAGCCGATCCTCCGCGAGGTCGGCAACCGCCTGCGCTTCCTGACCAGCGTCGGGCTGGACTACCTCAGCCTCGACCGGCGCACCGCGACCCTCTCCGGCGGCGAGGCCCAGCGCATCCGCCTGGCCACTCAGGTCGGCTCCGGCCTGGTCGGCGCGTGCTACGTGCTCGATGAGCCCACCATCGGCCTGCACCAGCGCGACAACGACCGGCTGATCGCCACCCTCCGCCACCTGACCGACATCGGCAACACCGTGCTGGTCGTCGAGCACGACGAGGACATGATCCGGGCCGCGGACCATCTCGTCGATGTCGGCCCCGGCCCCGGCGTCCACGGCGGGCGCATAATCGCGCAGGGCACGGTCCAGCAGGTTATCGACACCCCCGGCTCGCTGACCGGCGATTATCTGGCCGGCCGCCGCCGGATCGAGGTGCCCACGTCCCGACGCACCCTGGACGAGAAGAAGGCCCTGACCATCAAGGGCGCCAGGCAGAACAACCTCAAGGGCGTGGACGCCGTGTTCCCGCTCGGCGGCATCGTCTGCGTCACCGGCGTCTCCGGCTCGGGCAAGTCCACCCTGGTCAACGACATCCTGCTGCGGGCCGTCCGCAAGCACCTGACCGGCGGCGGCGACCTGCCCGGCGCCCACAGCCGCGTCAACGGCCTCCAGCACGTCCAGCGCATCATCGAGGTCGACCAGAGCCCCATCGGGCGCACGCCCCGCTCCAATCCCGCAACCTACACGGGTGTGTTCGACGACATCCGCAAGGTCTTCGCCGGCACCAAGGAAGCCAAGATCCGCGGCTATCAGCCCGGGCGGTTCAGCTTCAACGTGTCCGCCGAACGAGGCGGCAAGGCGGGCGGCGGCGGCCGCTGCGAGGCCTGCCAGGGCCAGGGTTTGAAAAAGATCGAGATGCACTTCCTGCCCGACATCTTCGTCGAGTGCGAGGTCTGCAAGGGCACCCGCTACAACCGCGAAACCCTCGAGGTGAAGTATCGGGGCAAGTCCATCGCCGATGTCCTCTCCATGACCGTCGAGGATGCCTGCGGCTTCTTCGAGAACCACCCCAAGATCGTCCGCTTCGTCGAGTGCCTCCGCGATGTCGGCCTGGGCTACATCACCCTCGGCCAGCCGAGCACCACCATCTCCGGCGGCGAGGCCCAGCGCGTCAAACTCGCCACCGAACTCGGCAAGGGAACCCGCTACGACGGCACCCCCAGCACGGAGCACACCCTCTACATCCTCGACGAACCCACCACCGGCCTGCACTTCGAGGACATCCGCAAACTCCTCGAAGTCCTCAACCGCCTGGCCGACTCGAACAACACCCTGGTGGTCATCGAGCACAACCTCGACGTCATCAAGTGCGCCGACTGGATCATCGACCTCGGCCCCGAAGGCGGCGACGGCGGCGGCACCATCGTGGCGACAGGCACGCCGGAGCAGGTGGCGAAGAACAAGGCGAGTCACACGGGGCGATATCTCAAAGCAATGCTCTGACTTGCGTCATTTCATCCTCGCCACCATCCCCGACCCATACCACCCCCACACCCCCCAATCCCCCTCTGGCAGTATTCCATCGGCCCCTTCAACCCCCTCCGCGTCCACCCATACCAGCACCTGATCCCCGCCGCCCTCTCCCGCCCCGTACAACCGCCCGGCGATCAGCACGCCCTCCGCCTTTCGCGCGGCCGCGAGCAGTGCGTCCGAGTACGCCGCCGTCGCCAGCACATACCGCCGGCCCTGCCACTCGTCC
>CAYNRF010000012.1:0-32021 GCA_964399525.1 uncultured Phycisphaeraceae bacterium
ACGGCCTCGACGGAGATCACGTCGCGGTCGCGGACGGTGATGGCCTGCCCGATGTCCAGACGCAGCAGCTCGGCGAGCATCGGCCAGACCAGCTCGATGTCCGCCCGCTGCTCGCGGGAGGGCTGGGTGGAGGTCATCACGCCGGGGGTGGCGAGCTGGTCGGGAATCGGCACGGTCGAATCGATCAACTGGACCCCCTTGCGGTCGAGGACATCGGCCACGGCCTTGAGCACCGCGTGCGAGCGGCGGTCGTGCCGGAGCCGGCGGTACCAGATCAGGGCGGTGGCCACATCGGGGACGTTCTTGAACACCCGCCACTTGTCGTGCATCAGGTTGGCCTTGTCGACCTTGCCGACCATGATGGCGTGGCGGACGCCGTGGGCGCGGAGCACCCGGCCCCAGGCGCCGATCCGCAGCAGGCCCACATCCCGGAACGAGGAACAGCAGCCGGGCAGGTCCGGGTCGTACTGGCGGTGCAGCCCGACCGCGTGGACGGTGTATCCCATGTCCCGCAGCCCCCGGGCCACGAAGATCGGCAGCCGGCCGCCCCCGGCGATCAGTCCGATCGGGGCCGGTGGGGGGGGTGGGTCAGGAAGGATGGTCAGGTTGGAGGGCATGCAATCAATCGAAAACGGTACGGCTGGCCGGCGGGGTGGCCGGGCGGACGGAGCGGCAGTCGGCCGGAGCAGGGACTGCGGGCGGGACCCGAGGTCGGGATGATACTCCCAAATCACTCGGCCCGAAGGGGTTCCGCCCTGCAAAGGCGGAGGCTGACCAGGAATCGGGGAATCTCCGGTTCGGGTCCTGTTCTCGGACGGACGCAAGAACAGGGCCCGTCCGGGCCGAAAAGAGGACGATGGGCGACACCGGGCGGACCATCTCGCTCCTGCACAGCCATCCGGGCGATGGACCCGCACCGGGCAGGCAGCCGACGGGGGAGAACTCCGGGTCGGGCCCGCGTCCATGGATCGGCGTGCGCTTCCTCTGCGCGGGCGCGTACCTCCGGGTGCCAAGGAACCGCGAGGGCACGGCGTACCACGCCGTCTGCCCGCGGTGCGGCAAGCGGGTCCGTTTCCGCGTCGGCCCCGGGGGCACCAGCCAGCGGTTCTTCGAGGTATCCTGCTGACCTCGGTCGGCGGGGGCGCGGGCCGGGCCGTACACTGCGGTCATGATCGGTTCGTCAGCGCCGTACGACATCGTTCGCAGGGAAGAGGCGTGCGCCGCAACAGGGCGGGTGTTCGCGCCGGGTGAGAAGCACATGGCGGTGCTGGTCGAATCGCCCGGCGACGAGGCGCTCGCTCGGGTGCTGTTCTCGATGGAGGCGTGGGGGGCCGGGGCCCGCCCCGAGCCCCCGGCCCGGGTGTTCGGCTACTGGAAGCGGGTGGCGGGGGAAGAGCAGCGAACCCGGGCGCCGATCGTGTCCGTGGAGGAGCTGTTCGATCTGTTCGAACAGCTCGCCGAGGCGGACCAGCCCAAGCAGGTGGCGTTCCGCTACCTGATCGCGCTGCTGCTGATGCGCAAGCGTCGGCTGGTGTATGACGGCGCGCTGCCCGACCGTCCCGACGTCCTCCGGCTCAAGGGCCGGCCCGGCGGCGAGGAACACCTGGTGACCGACCCCGGGCTGGACGAAAAGTCGATCGCCGAGGCCACCGAGGAGCTGAGCCGGGTGATGCAGCTCGACGAGGACAGCGCGTGAGGCGCTCGCCCGGACTTCTGCTCAGCGTCTGCCTGGTCTTGAACGCGTCCTGTTCGGCGCCCAAACGTCCGATCGATCTGCCGGACGCGGCGACCGTGGTGCAGGCCCACAACGACCGCATCGCCGGGCTCGACCGGCTGTGGGCCCGCACCAGCGTGCGGGTGGAGGGGCGGGACGCGGAGGGGTCGAAGTTCTCCGAGCAGGGCGAGGGCCACCTGCAGGTCGAACGCCCGGACCGGGTGGCGGTGACCGTCGGCAAACTGGGCGAGGTGTACTTCGCGCTGGGCGCCAACGAGACGCAGTACTGGCTCGTGGACGTGTCCGACAGCGAGCGGCGGGTGATGCTGCTGGGCGCGCAGGAGGCCTCAACTCCGGAAAAGGCAGAGTCGCTCGGCCTGCCGGTCCATCCGCGTGACCTGCCCCTGCTCATGGGGCTCCTGCCGCTGGGGGCGGTGTCCGGGCCGGTGCGGGACGAGGAGGGCCGGGCGGTGCTGACGGTGCCGTCGCGGTTCGGCTCGGTGGCGCTGCGGTTCGATCCCCGCAGCCTGGAACTGGTCGGGTCGACCGCCTTCGACGCGGACGGAGCGGTGGTGGCGGATGCGTCGCTGGGGCTGCACGGACCGGTCTTCGATGCGCAGGGTGTGGCCACCGTGGGCCGGGTCCCGCAGCGTCTGGAGATCCGCGTGCCGGGGTTCGACGGGTTCGTGCGGGTCCAGCTGGGCGAGCCGCAGGTCCGCCCGATCAACGCGACCGTGTTCTCCCCGGACCGGCTGCGACGGGCCTACCGCGTCGGCGAGGTTGTGGATCTGGACCGTGACATCAACCCGGACGATGCGGGGCGGGAGTCTCCATGAGCCGAGCGGGGATCGTGGGACGTGTTGTGCTCTGGGCGTGCCTGGCCTGCACGGCGGGCGCCGCGCGGGCCCAGATCGGGTCGGTCGGGCCGGCCGAGTCGGACCGGCCCTCGCACGCGTGGATGACGGTCCGCGGCGAAGGCGACGAGCTCGCGATGGCGCACGCGCCCCCCCGGGACGTGGGCGACGGGAGCGCCCCGGCGGGTCTGGTGCGCATGGTCCGTCCGCTGCGCGAGTCGCCCGAGGCCTTGGCCGGCCTGGACGATCGGGTGTACGCCGTCTTTGCGCCCACCGAGACGCCGGGCGGACGGATCCGCCGCGTGCTGACGGCGCGGTCGCTGCCCGCCGGCGTCTCCGGGCTCTGGACGGACGTGCCCGTTGGCGTGTTCGATCTGGCGCCGGCGCTGCCGGGCGACGGCGTGCTCCTGGATCTGGCGGTGGCGGGGGCGACCGGGGCCGGAGGACGAGGGGGGACCGGAGACGCAGGGGGCCTGCACGCGCTGATGCGGCGCGACGGGCTGTCGCTGCTGCGGCTCAGCGGCGATGCCTGGACCCAGGTCGATCTGCCGACGGTCCGCCCGGACGCGGACCGCGCGGCGCTGGTGTCGTTCGGGTCGGGCGTGCTGCTGGCGGTGCGCGAGGGCGAGACCTCCTCCGGCTGGATGCTGCGGGAGGACGGCGCCTGGCAGGCGGTGCGTCTGGCCGACTGGGAGCGGTTCTGGTCCGCGTCCTGGCGTCGAGGGTACGGGCGGGGCGTGGTGATCGGCGTGGCCGAGGGGGCGGGCACCGGCGTGTGGACGGTGGGAGAGGAGGGGGCGTGGCGGATCGGGCGGCTGGACGCGGCGGCGGACGACGCGGTCGCGCCGGTGGTGCTGGCCTCCAGCGGCCGGCTTGTGCTGGTCGCCCGTTCGGCGGACGGCGAGGTGCACGCCTCGGAGATGTCTCTGGACTCGGGGCGTGTGCTGCACGAAGGGCCGGTCAGACAGCGGGCGCCGGTCTCGGTGGGCGAGTTCCGGCTGATCGTGGGGATGCTGCTGGCGGTGATGGTGGCCTCGCTGCTGGTGATCGTGCGTCCGGCGGGGGAGGCCGCGTGGACGGTGCCCGACGGGTACGCGCTGGCCGATCCGGGCCGCCGCCTGCTGGCCACGGCGCTCGATGCGCTGCTGATGCTCTGGGTCGTCGCGCCGGCCTTCGGTGTGACGGTCCGCGAGGTGCTGACGCTGCAGGTGCTGATGGTCGAGGGCCACGCCTGGATGGCGATCCCCGCGGTGATGGTGGGCGGGTCTCTGGCCATGGGGGTGTGGGAGGGTCTGCTGGGGTATTCTCCGGGCAAGTTCCTGGTCGGTCTGCGGGTTGTGCGGGGCCAGCCGGCGTCGGCCGGCGGGGCTCCGGTCCGTCTCGGGGTGTTCTGGGGGCTCGTCCGTTCAACCGTGAAATGGATGATCCCGCCGGTGGCCGCCCTCGCGCTGCTCGACCGGGAGGGTCGTCATCGGGGGGACGCGGCGGCCCGGGCGGTGGTGGTTCGGCGGGCGGGGGTGTCCTGACCCGGGCATTTGGCCACGGCGCGGGTGGCTTGTGTGGACCCGGGGGCGGATCTGGTCGATAACCGGGGCGGGACCCGGACGGGTGCGCGGCGGCCGCACGCCCGTGGCGGGCCCAGCTGCCCATGGCCGAGACGCCCGACCAGCCCGACGCCGCGCCCGGAGTTGAGGAATCAACCGATGCGGTCGAGCGCGTCCGCGCCGGCTGGCGGGGCTTCTGGCAGGTGCCGACCCTGCTGGTCGCGGCCGGCGTGCTGCTGCTGGGGGTGGCCTTCTCGGTGGCGACGGCGCCCGAGCCGGAGTTCGGGCCGGTGCTCACCCAGGCCGAGCGGATGATCGACCGGGAGGAATACCAGGACGCCATCGCCCTGCTCAACGCCAAGGTCCACCCGTTCACGGGCGACGGCGGCGGGCTGTCGGCGGTGGACCGCCAGCGATACCACGGCGCGAAGGCGCGGGCGATCTACCTCGGGCAGCGCCGGCTCGGCATCGACGACGACCGCAACCACGTGAACATCATCCGCGAGTACATGGAGGCCGAGCGGCAGGGGCTGGTGCTCGGCCCGCGCGACATCGTGGCGATGGCGGACACGTACCTGTCCCGCGGGGATCTGGACGCGGCGCTGCGCCGGATCGCGACGCTTCCCCCCGGCCAGAACGCGCTCAAGGAGCCGGTCGTGCGTCGCGCCGTGACGCTGCTGATGCGCCCGCCCTCGCCGGACCGGGCCCGTGCCCTGGCGCTGCTGGCCGACGTGCTGTCGGACGCGGAGATCAGCCTGGACCAGCGGGTCTGGGCGGTGGAGACGCAGGCCGGCATCCGGCTGGAGCAGGGGTACACGGACGAAACGATCACCCGGCTGCTCCGCGAGATCCCACGGTTGACCGAGGCGGGCAAGGACGGGCGGGCCCGGCTGCACCTGCTGCTGGCGCGGGCCTACCGGCTGCTCAACGCCGACCGCGAAGCGATGACTCAGGTGGTCCTGGCCGAGTCGCTCAGCGCCGCGGGCGACCCGCACTTCCCCTTTGTCCTGCTCGAAAAGGGCCGGCTGGAACAGCGGAGCGGCGACGCGGCGGCGGCGCGGGACACCTTCTCGGATCTCGTGGCGCGGCACGCCGATTCGCCGGCCTTCGCGTGGGCGCTGGTCGGGGTCGGTGAGACGGAGGCGGCGCTGGGGTCCACCGAGCCGAGCCTGGAGGCGTACGCGACCCTTGCTACCGAGTACGACGCGCTGGGCGTGGACGTTGAACCCACCCGCGAGCGCATCGTGGCCAGCATCCTGGAACGCGCCGGCGAGCAGCTGACGCTGGAGAGCCCGCGGACCGCGCTGCGGTACACCGCGCTGGCCGAGCGGCTGATGCGGGGGCGCGAGCTGCCCACCGAGCTGATCGACGTCGTGGGCCTCGCCCACGAGCGCGTGGCCGAGGAACTGGTCGCCGGCGTGACCACGCGGGCGGACCCGCTCTTCGGGCTCGACCCCTCGACGCGGGTGGAGGTGCAGCGGCATCTGATCGCCGCCGCGATGAACCGCCGGCTGCACGCCGAACGCTTCGTGCTCGCCGACATCGACCGGTACGCCGACTCGCTCTGGCGCGCGGCCGACCTGTTCGACCGCGCCGGCGACCAGCGCGAGGCGGTCCAGGCGTACAAGGCGTTCACGGACTCGCTGCCCAGCGACCCGCGGTACGCCGAGGCGCGGTTCCGCACGGGAGAGGCGCTGCGGGCCCGGGGCGAGTTCCAGGCCGCGGCCGAGGCCTACCGCGACCTGATCGCGGCGCGCGACACGACCGCGCGTGCGGATATCGGCGCCTGGTCCGACGCCAGCTATGTCCCGCTGGCGCAGGCGTACCTGTACGACGAGGACCCGGCCAACGACGCCGAGGCGGAGCGCCTGCTGACCCGGGCGGTCGACGGGACGATGACCGGGACATCCACGCGGATGTTCCGCGACGCCCTGGCCGAGCTGGCGTTCCTCTACGACCGCACGGGCCGCTCGACCCGCGCGATCGAACGCCTGGAGGAACTGATCGAGCGCTACCCGGACGACCGGCAGATCGGTCTGTTCGAGTACCGCCTCGGCGAGGCGAACCGCCGGCTGGCCGACGAGATCGAGGCCTCGCTGAACGAGTCGCTGCCGCCGACCACCCGGGCGGAGCGGGCGGCCCAGGTCATCGCCCACCGCGAGGAGGCGATCGCCCGCTACACGTCCTCGACCGTGCATCTCAACGCCCGGCGCGAGACCGATCGGACGCGTCTGGAGGATCTGTCGCTGCGCAACGCCCACTTCTACATCGGGGACCTGCTCGGCGATCTGGGCCGCTACGAGGAGGCCATCCGGGCCTACGACCTCGCCCGCGACCGGTACGACAGCGAGCCGGCGACGCTGGTGGCGCTGATCCAGATCGTCAACATGCACATGGCCCAGGGAGACCTGCGGCGGGCCAGGACGGCCAACGAGCGGGCGCGGCGGTTCTTCCTGTCGCTGCCCGACCAGACCTGGGAGGACCCGACGCTGCCCATGGACCGGCGGGACTGGCAGGCCTGGCTGGACGCGTCCTCGCGCCTGCTGGCCCAGGGCGGCTGAAATCGCGCGGAGATTGGAGCCGTCGGCAAGAACTGCCGATAACCATGTCCAGACCGGGGCGGAGCCCCGAGACAGGGGTCATGGAATGGCCGATCGGATGGACGGACAGGGCGGGCAGTGGGGGCCGGGCGGGCCGGCGGCGCGGGTGCGGACGCTGGCGCTGCAGATGCGCGATCGGTGTCTTCGTCTGGACGACCTGAGCACGGCGTTGTCGACCTGCGTCGTGTCCGAGGAGCCCGACGCCGTGGTCGCGCTGCTCGGCGAGCGTGAGCCCCTGGTGGCCGAGCTGGCCCGGCTGGGCGACGAGCTGAGCGCGATCCTTGACGATCCGTCCTCGGCCCGGCAGCTCGGGCAGGACGAGCACGCCCAGATCCGCGACCGCCTCGCCCAGCTCGAGCAGGTGATGGCCCGCATCCGCGAGCGCGACCGCAAGGCCCGCGCCGAGCTGCAGCGGCGGCGTGACGAGCTCGCGTCCCGGCTCGTCACGGCCAACGCCGCGGGGGCCGCCAACCGGGCGTACTCGGGTTCGGGCCGGCCGGTGGCGCCCATCGTGCAGGACTCACGCGGATGAGCGCCCTGGCCGCTCCAAACGGCGGGGTCCGAGCCGGCGATCTTCCCGCCGGATCCGGCGGGACGCCCGCGGGCGCGTTGTCGCCCGCCGACCTGGCCGAGCTGATGTCGGCCTTCAACGAGGTGACCGCCAAGCTCGAGCAGACGCACGCGCAGCTGCGGGCCGAGGTGCGCCGGCTGAGCACGGAACTGCGCGACGCCAACGAGGCGTTGCAGCGGTCCAAGCGCCTGGCCGCGCTGGGCGAGATGGCGGCGGGCATCGCCCACGAGGTGCGCAACCCGCTCGGCTCCATCGGGCTGTACGCGCGGATGCTCGAGGAGGACCTCGCCGATCGCCCGGCCTGCCGGACGGTCGCCGAGAAGATCGGTGCGGCGGTGCGGGGGCTGGACGCGGTGGTCGGCGACGTGCTCTCGTTCTCGCGCGAGATCCGGGTGCGGGCCGTGCCCACCGATGCGTACGAGCTGCTCGGTCGGGCGGCCGACGCCTGCCGCGCCGAGCTGGGGCGGGTCATCGCTGATCCACCCCCGGACGCGCCCGGCCCGATCGAGTTCGAGTGCGACCCGGGCCTGATGCATCAGGCGCTCGTCAACGTGCTGCGCAACGCCGGAGAAGCCAACCGGGCGGTCGGGCGTGCGGCGGTTCGGATCGGCGCGGTGCGCGGGCCGGTCGATCCGGCCGATCCCGATCCCGTCGATGGCGTGGTGCTGCGCGTGCGGGACGAGGGCGACGGGGTGGCCCCGGAGGTCGTCGAGCGGATGTTCAACCCGTTCTTCACGACCCGGGCGGCGGGGACGGGCCTTGGCCTGCCCATCGTGCACCGCATCGTGGACGCGCACGGTGGCCGGGTGCTGGTGATGAACAACGCCGACGGCGACCCCGGGTCGCCCGGCGCCACGGTGGAGCTGCGTCTGCCGCTGCGGGCGGCGCGTGTGTCGGCGGATGTCGTGGTCCGTCGCGGGATTGGTCTGGTCGCCGAGGGGAGCCGCTGATGGCCTGCACGGTACTGGTCGTGGACGACAAAGAGATGATGCGTGACTCGGTCGGCTCGACGCTGACGCGGGCGGGGTTCAGCGTCCGGACGGCGTCCGACGGCCGTTCGGCCCTGCGAGAGATCGCGGCGCGCCGGCCCGACGCGGTGGTCACCGACCTGAGCATGCCGGGCATGACGGGGGTCGACCTGCTGGGCGAGATCCGGCGGTTCGACGAGGAACTCCCCGTGGTCCTCATGACGGCGTTCGGCTCCGTGCAGACCGCGGTGGAGGCGATGAAGCGGGGGGCGTTCGACTACCTCACCAAGCCGTTCGAGGGCGACGAGCTGATCATCGCCGTCAAGCGGGCCGTCCAGCACGCCGGCGTGGTCCGCGAGAACGCGGTGCTCCGGGCGCAGCAGGCCAGGGCCGAGACCGCGTCCGGACGCGGGCTCGACCGGCTGGTCGGCGATTCGGGCGTGATGCGCAAGGTCCGCGAGCAGGTGCGGGCCGTCGCGGCCTCCCACGGCACGGTCCTGATCACGGGGGAGTCCGGCTCGGGCAAGGAGGTCGTGGCCCGGGCGGTGCACGAGATGTCGCCCCGCGCCTCGGGGGCGTTCCTGGCGGTGAACTGCGCGGCGCTGAACGAGTCGCTGCTGGAGAGCGAACTGTTCGGGCACGAACGCGGCGCCTTCACCGGGGCCGAGAAGCTGCGCAAGGGCCGTTTCGAGCTGGCGGACCAGGGGACCCTGCTGCTCGACGAGGTCTCGGAGGTCTCCCCGCAGATCCAGGCCAAGCTGCTGCGGGTCCTCCAGGAGCGGGCGTTCGAACGCGTCGGGTCGAGCCAGACCATCGGTGTGGACGTGCGGGTGATCGCGACGAGCAACCGCGATCTGCCGCGGGCGGCGTCGATGGGCGAGTTCCGCCAGGATCTGTTCTTCCGGCTCAACGTGCTGCCGATCCAGGTGCCCCCGCTGCGGGAGCGTCTGGAGGACGTGGCGGTGCTCGCCGAGCACTTCACCGGCCTGTTCGCCGCCCGCGAGGGCCGGCGGCGCCCGGTCATCGAACCCGGCGCGATGGACCTGCTGACTGGGTACCAGTGGCCCGGCAACGTCCGCGAGCTGGCGAACATCTGCGAGCGTGCGGTGGTGCTCTCGGGCGCCAAGGACGGCGCGGTGACCCGCGAGCTGGTGGAACCCTGGCTGCTGAGCCATCGGGCCCCCGTCAAGGCGATGCCGCTGCGGGCGGTGCCGCTCAACGCGGCTCACGGATCGCCGGCCGGCCCGGGGGCCCAGCCCTACGCCAACGGACACGGGTCCAACGGGAACGGGAACGGGCACGCGTTCACGCCGTCTCCGGCGGTCTACCCGGCCGCGAGCTTCGCCGAGGTCAAGCCGCTGGAGTTGCCGGGCGACCGCACGCTGGAGGAGATCGAGCGGGACACCATCGTCGCCACGCTGCAGCGATTCAACGGGCACCGCCAGCGGACGGCCAAGGCGCTGGGGATCGGCGTCCGCACGCTGGGCCTGAAGCTCAAGAAATGGAAGGACGAGAGCCTGGTTTCGGCCAATCTCTGACCAGACGGGATCCGGGCGGCACGCCGCTTGCGGAGGATACGACCGTGCAGATCCGCGACCTGTCGACATCCGGGGCCATGCCAGCGCTGGAGATGACCGTGCGCTTTGCCGGAGCGCGCCAGCGGCTGCTGGCCCACAACATCGCGAACATCGACACCCCGAACTTCGTGGCCACGGACGTCGAGCCGCGGTCGTTCCAGGAGGTGCTCGGCGAGGCGGTCGACCGGCGGCGGGAGCGGACCGCCGGCGCCTTCGGCCCCCTCGAATGGCGGGAAACCCGCGAGCTGCGTGCCGGCGAGCACCCGGGGTCGCTCCGCCTGAGCCCCCGGGCCGCCCACGGCGGCGTGCTCGCGCACGACCGCAACGCGTCGGACCTGGAACGCCTGATGCAGGACATGGTCGAGAACGCCTCGGCCTACCGGGTCGCGACCGATCTGTACCGCGCCCAGCGGGGCACGCTGATGACGGCCATCGCCCAGCGGGTCGGATGAGCCTGAGAGAAGGAGGAACGCGTGTACGGCGCCCTTGACATCTCGACCAGCGGCATGATCGCCCAGCGGACACGCATGTCCGTCATCGCCTCGAACATCGCCAACGTCAACTCCCTCCAGAATGCGCGGGGCGAGTACGAGCCGTACCTGCGCCGCGCGGCCATGTTCGCCCCGGGCGATCCGAACGCCGCCCAGTCGACCGGGCGGGCGATGGGCGTGCACGTGGCCGACATCGACATCGACCGCGACGCCCTGCGCCCGGAGTACCGGCCCGGGCACAAGTTCGCCGACGCGGACGGGTATGTGATGGTGCCGGATATCGACACGACGATGGAGTGGGTCAACGCCATGCAGGCCTCCCGGGCCTACGAGGCCAACGTCGCCGCGGCCGAGACCACCAAGAGCATGATGTCGCAGGCGTTGCGGCTGATCGCCTGAGGAACGGGTACGATGGAGAGGCGGCCCGGCGGATCGGGCACCAGGAGCGCGGACAGGCCATGACGGACCCCATCGGACTCGCAGGACTGGCCGGCAAGGGAGCGATGCATCCCGGCCGTTCCGGCACGCCGGCCCCGGGCGATGGCCCGGACTTCAAGGCCGTGCTGATGAAGAACCTCTCCGAGGTCAACGCCCTGCAGCAGGATGCCACCCGCGCCACCGAGGACTTGATGACCGGACGGCGCGACGATGTCGAGGGTGTGATCGTGGCGACCGAGAAGGCCGATGTGGCCTTCAAGATGCTTCAGTCCATGCGCAACCAGGTGATGCAGGCGTACGACGAGATCAAGCAGATGCGGGTCTGATCGGCGGCAGATCTCGCCTGCGGCGTGCGCGGTTGGGGCGTGCCGGACCGGATCGGCGCGACTGTCCGAGTTTCCACCGTTCATCCACATCGTCCACCGCGGGCGCAGGAAATGCCGTGCCGGCGGCCGCCCGCCGCTAGTTTCGACCGCTTGTGAAGGAATCCGGCCTGGTCGGCCGATCTTGCCGCGTACCGGCAGGATCCGTGCCGGCACGCGCGGGGACTGCGCGTCACAGGCGGCAGGAAGCCGGGGTCACCATGGAACAGATTCGCCAGGCCATGGCGAACATCCAGCGCAGCATGGGGGGGCTGACGGCCACCCACAAGCTGCTGTTCGGTTCCCTCGCGGTGATCGCGGCGATGACGCTTTTCCTGGTCTCTCAGTACGCGGCCAAGCCGGCGATGGTCGATTTCATGGCGCTCGAGTCGGATCCGGGGGTTCTCCGGGCCCTCCAGGCGGCCGGCATCGACGCGCGGCTCGTGGACGGCAAGGTGATGGTGCCCAGCGGCAGCGAGTACGCCGCGCTGGGGCTGCTCGGCGAATCGGGGCTGCTGCCGGGCAACACGGAGATCCTCTTCAACAACCTCACCCAGTCCCAGGACTGGAAGGCGTCGCGTGAGCAGCACCGCCAGCAGGCCGTGATCGCGTTGCAGAACGAGCTGGGCCGGGTCATCGCGCGGTTCCGCGGGGTGCGCTCGGCGACGGTCCTGCTCGACATCCCCGAGCCCGCGGGCCTCGGGCGGGCGGTGCGTGAGCCCAGCGCGTCCGTCTCGGTGGAAACCACGGGCGGCAACGGGCTGTCGCAGGCCACGGTCGACGCCATCGCCAACCTCGTGGCCGGATCCAGGGCGGGTCTGAGCGCGGCCCGGGTGACGGTCGTGGACGCCACGACGGGCAGGCAGCACCAGGTCTCCGACGAGGACACCGTGTCCGCCGGCCGCTACCTCGAGCAGCAGGTGCAGGTCGAACGCCACATCCAGCGTGAGATCGAGCGGCTGCTCTCGCACATCCAGGGTGTCGTGGTCTCGGTCAGCGCCGTGGTGGACGTCACGCGGGTGGCGAGCACGCGGCAGCAGTACCTGCCCAAGGACCAGGGGACGGTCTCGATCGCCAACCGGCTGCAATCGACCGAGGACTCCGTCTCGCAGGCCTCTCGCGCCGCCGAGCCGGGCACCCGCTCGTTCGCCACCGCGGACATCAACGCCGGGAACAGCGCCTCGGGCACGACGAGCACGAAGACCACCGAGGAGTCGCAGTTCACCGTGCAGGTCGGCTCGGAGACCACCTCGGTGGTGGACCCGCGCGGCATGCCGACGCACCTGAGCGCCTCGGTGATCGTGCCGCAGGGCTTCGTCGAGGCCCTGGTCCGCCAGAACCGCGCGGCCGACAAGGCGTCCGAACCGGTCACCTACGAGGAGGCCCAGCAGTTCTTCGAGGGCCTGGTTCCCATGCTCGAGCGCTCGATCCTCACCCGGCTCCAGACGGTCGATGCGGACGGCCAGATCCGCAGCGGGAAGGTCGAGCTGGCCATGGCCCCGATGCCCGCGGGCTCTGCCCCGGGGTTCTCGCAGGCCGGACTCTTCGGCGCCGGCGGCGGCCTGGCGGGCGGCGGCGGCTTCGGGGGCATCTTCTCGGCGTCGGGCATGATCGAGACGCTCGTGCTGGGCGCCCTGGGTCTGGTGGCGGTGGTGATGATGTTCTCCATGGTCAAGCGGGCCGGCCGCAAGTCCGATCTTCCCACGGCCGAGGAGCTCGTGGGCATCCCGCCGGCCCTGGAAGTGGCGGGGGACCTTGTCGGCGAGGCGGACGAATCGGAAGCTGCGATGGCGGGCATCGAGATCTCGGAGGACGAGGTCAAGGTCCAGAAGATGCGGGAGCTGGTCGGGGACCTGATCAACACCAACCCCGAGGCGGCCGCGTCGCTGGTCGGGCGCTGGATCAGCGAGGACGAGTGAGCACGGGCGATGGCACGCAAACCCAACCAACCGATCGCGGAGCGGGCCAGGGACCTGGAAGGGGTCTCGAAGGCGGCGGTCCTGCTGCTGGCCATCGGGCCGGCCAACGCGAGCAAGCTGCTCAAGCACCTGCGTCCGGCCCAGGTCGAGGAGGTGACCCGGGAGCTGGCGGGGCTCGGACGCGTGCGTGACTCGCTGCAGAACGAGGTCGTCAGCGAGTTCTACGACATCTCGATCGCGACCCAGTACGCCAACGAGGGCAACCTGAGCTACGCCAAGGAACTCCTGATGGCCTCGCTCGATCCGGGCGTGGCCGAACGCGTGCTCGGGCAGATCCAGACGCAGGTCCAGAAGACCCCGTTCTCGTTCCTCCAGAGGGCGGAGAGCGAGAACCTGCTCACCTTCATCCAGGACGAGCACCCCCAGACCATCGCGCTGATCCTCTGCCATCTCTCGCACCACAAGGCGTCGGAGATCATGGTCGGTCTGCCGATGCAGAAGCAGCTGGAGGTCATCAAGCGCATCGCCAACATGGAACAGACCAATCCGGAGGTCATCCGTGAGGTCGAGCAGGGCCTGGAGAGCCGGCTGTCGAGCATGCTGATGCAGGCCACCGAGAAGGCCGGCGGCGTGCCGACGGTGGCGGAGATCCTCAACCTGACCGACCGCGCCACCGAGAAGAGCATCATGGAGGGTCTGGAGGCGGACGATCCCGATCTGGTCGAGGAGATCCGTCGCCTGATGTTCGTGTTCGAGGACATCAAGCTCGTCAACGACAAGGGCATCCAGGCCGTGCTCAAGGAGGTCGAGAACGACGAGCTGGCCCTGGCCCTCAAGACGGCCTCGGACGAGCTCAAGCAGAAGATCTTCAGCAACATGTCCGAGCGGGCCGGCAGCCTGATCAAGGAGGACATGGAGTTCATGGGCCCGGTACGGGTGTCGGACGTCGAGGCCGCCCAGCAGCGGATCGTGGACATCGTGCGGCGTCTCGAGGAGGCCGGCGACGTGATCATCGAGGGCCGCGGCGGCGAATCGGAGATGCTGGTCTGACCGGCCGGGGAGCGTGCGATGGGGATGATCAGACGGGCCGATCTCGCGGACGCCGCACGCAATGCGCTGGTCATGGACCTGGGCGACCTGAGCGCCCGCGGCGAGGCCCTGGTCCGCGAGGCGGACGCCCGCGCCGAGCAGATCCTGCGGCAGGCCGAGGCCGAGCGTGAGCGTCTGATCTCCACCGCCCGGGAGGAGGGGCTCAGGGCGGGCCACGCCGAGGGTCTGGCCAGGGGCCACGCCGAGGGAGTCGCGCGGGGCGTCGCCGAAGCCCGCGCCGCCCAGTCCGCCGCGCTTGCCTCCGTCGAGGCCGCGTGGACATCCGCCCTCGACGGGTTCGAGTCGGTCCGCGAGGACCTGCTGCAGGCCGCGCGGACCGAGGTGGTCCGCCTCGCCGCCGAGATCGCCTCCCGCGTGACGCGTCGCGCGGTCGAGCTGGACGCGGAGGCGGTGCTGCCGCAGATCGAGGCGGTGCTCGGGGCGATCGTGCGTCCGTCGAGGCTGATCGTGCGCGTCCACCCCGAGGATCTGGAGCTTGCCAGGGCCGAGCTGCCGGGTCTGACCGCCCGGTTCGATCTGTGCCGCCACGCCGATCTCGTCGCCGACGCCTCGCTCGGCCGCGGGTCCTGCGTGGCCACGACGGAGGAGGGCGGACGGATCGACGCCAGCATCGGCGCCCAGCTCGAGCGCATCCTCACGGCCCTGATGCCCGCCGAGTCGAGCATCCGCATCGCGCGACCGGCGCGGGGCGATGCGGCGTGAGGCTGCTGGCCCCGGAGTTCGACGCCGTGGCCAAGGCCCAGCCGCTCGGACTGACCGGGCGGGTGCGTGTGGTCCGCGGGCTGACGGTGCTGGCCGGCGAGCTGCCCGCGCCGGTCGGCTCGCTTGTGCGCATCCGGCTCGCGGGCGGGGGGTCGGTGCAGGGCGAGATCGTCGGCTTCGACCACGACCATGCCGCCATCATGGTCCTGGGCGCTCCCGGCGGCATCCTGCCCGGCGCCGCCGTCGAACTCGAGCGGGTGCACCAGTCCGCCGCGGTCGGGCACCGGCTCCTTGGCCGGGTGGTCGACGGGCTGGGCCGTCCCATCGACAACCTCGGACCGATCACCGAGACGGTTCTGCGCCCGCTCGATCCCGAGCCGACGCCCGCGATGGCCCGGCGTCGCATCGTGCAGCCGCTGCGGACCGGCGTGCGGGCCATCGACCTGATCACGCCGGTCGGTCGCGGCCAGCGGATGGGCGTCTTCGCGGGCCCGGGCGTGGGCAAGAGCACCGTGCTCGGTCAGATCGCCCGGGGCACCGACGCGGACGTGTCGGTGATCGCCCTGATCGGCGAACGCGGACGCGAGGTCCGCGAGTTCATCGACGACGCCCTCGGGCCCGAGGGCCTGGCCAAGTCGGTCGTCGTCGTGTCGACCGGCGATGAGTCGCCCCTGATGCGCGTACGGGCGGCCCGATTCGCGTGCGCGGCGGCCGAGTACTTCCGGGATGCCGGGCGCGACGTGCTGCTGATGATGGATTCGGTGACCCGTTTCGCCCACGCGGCCCGCCAGATCGGGCTCTCCGTGGGCGAGCCCCCTGCCTCGAAGGGGTACACGCCCAGCGTGTTCACCAGCATGGCCGTACTGCTGGAGCGGGCCGGCGCGGTCGAACAGCAGGACGGGTCCGGCGGCGGCTCGATCACCGGGCTGTACACCATCCTCGTCGAGGGCGACGACATGACCGAGCCCGTGGCCGACGCGGCCCGCGGCATCCTGGACGGGCACGTGGTGCTCTCGCGCAAGCTCGCCCAGCGCGGGCACTTCCCGGCGATCGACGTGCTCGATTCGGTCTCCCGGGTCGCCGGTCACATCATGGACCAGAAGCACGCGGCGGCGCGGCAGCAGGTGCTGCGCCTGCTGGCCAAATACCGCGAGATCGAGGAGCTCGTGCAGATCGGGGCCTACGCCGCCGGGGCCGATCCGGAGGCCGACACCGCCATCGATCTGGTCGAGCCGCTCAACGAGCTGCTCAGGCAGCGGTCCGACGAGCCCGGTCGCTTCGACAAGGCGCTGGACATGATGGTCAAGCTGGCGTTCCAGTCGGGCGAGATGATCCAGCAGCGGCGGGCCATGCGGGCCGCGGGCCAGCAGCCGGCGCCGACGCGCGGACGCGGACGATGATCGAAAGGAGCGTCTGAGCCGTGGCCCGATTCCGCTTCAGACTCCGGCCCGTGCTGGCCCAGCGCGAACGCGAGGAGCAGGACCGCATGCTCGCGGTGGCCGCGTTGGAGAGCGAGCGGATCCGGCTGGAGAACCGCCTGCGGGCGTGCCAGGGGCGCATCGTGGGGGGAAGGGCGGAGATCGCGGCCGCGCTGCGCAGCGGTCGGGTGGATCTCGGGGCCGCCCGCATGCAGGCGGGCGCCACCATGCGCGACGACCAGGAGGCCCGCCGCACGGCCCTCGAGCTGGCGGGGCTGCTCCGCCGGCTCGAATCCGCCCGCGCCGATCTGGCGCTGGCCGCGGCGAGGCGGCGGGCCATCGAGCTGCTGCGCGACCGGGACCTGGAGCGGTTCCGGGCCGAAGAGAACCGGAGGGAAGCGCTCGATCTGGACGATCTGATGGTCATGCGAGCGCGGGGTGAACGATGAAGACACTGATCCGGATCGTCGGCGTGATGGCGGTGGTCAACCTGCTGGCGCTGCTCGGGGTGACCGGCTGGCTCCTGGCCGAGGGGCGACTCGACCGCGAGCGGGTGCTCGAGCTGACGGCGATCGTCGGCGAGACGCCCGAGCAGAGAGCCGAGAGGATCGAGGCGGCCCGTCTCGAGGCCGAGGCGGCCAACGCCCCCCTTCCGCTGGCCGACGGCGACATGTCCACCGCGGACCAGCGCAACGACGCGCGGGTGGAACTGACCATGATCGACCGGGAACGGCTCGAGCGGCTCCAGCGCGAAGTCCGCGATCTGCAGACCCAGCTGCGCCAGCAGCGGCAGCTGCTCGAACGGGACCGCGAGCAGTTCCAGCAGGAGAAGGCGGACTTCCAGGCCATGCGGGACCGGCTGTACGCCATCGACGGCGCCGAGTACTTCCGCAAGTCTCTGGAGGTGCTCAACGGGATGAAGCCGGCCGATATCGTGCCGGTGTTCAACGCCATGATGGCCGAGGGCAAGTCCGAAGAGGTGATCTCGTACCTCGCGGCCTTCGACGAACGGCACCGCGCTAAGGTGGTCACCGAGTTTGTCAAGACCGGGGACGTCGATCTGGCAGCCGGTTTGCTTGAATCACTCCGGACACGCGGGCTGGAACCCGTCGTGGCCGGAGTGAACGGCGAATGAACGCGACCGCAGCGAGCATCACATCCCGCATCGCGCAACCCAGGGACGACGCCGCGTCGGTCCTGCGCCCGGACCGCGCGGAAGGTGCGCCATCGTTTGCCGACCTGTTCGCCGAGCGGGCCGGGCCCGAGTCCCCCGCCCCGGAAGACACGTCCGACAAAGACACCGTCCGGGACGCGCCGGAAGAGACGGATCCCCAGAACGCCCCGTCCGAGGACGGTGAGCAGGCTGGCGAGACATCCGACGACACCGCCGGGGACCGACCCTCCCAGACCGCCCGCCAGGACACCGCCGATCCCTCGGCCGACACCGGCCGGACGGTCGCGGCGCCGGTGGCCCGGCATGTCGACGCCGAGGCGGCAACCATCAAGGGCATCAAGCGCGAGCTGACCCACGCGGCCACGGTCGATCTTGCCCGGCTCGCCCGCGACGAACTGGTCGCCGAGCCGGTGAAGCTCCAGACCAAACTGCCCGGAAAGTTCCCGGGCGGATCCGGTCCGCCGCTGAGCGCGGCCCCGCCCCATCCCAATCTCTCTGCCAGCTCGGGCACGACACCGCCGGAGCCCGGTGTACGTCCGGAACCGATGGGCACGGAGCCTCCGCGGCCTGAACCGCGGGCCGCCCCGCGGACCGACACCGCCCGTCCCACGGGCCAGGAGATGGCGGTCGCGGCCTCGGCCGAGCTGGCGCGGGCCGAGGCGGCCCGGACGCAGGCGAGCGCCCGGCCCGAACCGCAGGCGGGCCCCGTGCCGGTCGGCCGATCCGAACTGCTCACGCGGCTGACAGGCTCCGCCGAGGCCGCCCGCGGGGCGATCGCGGGCGTGGACCGGGCCGGTGGCCAGGCCATCGACCGCGACCCGCGACCCGCACGCGCCAACCTGGCGACGCCGGACCCGGCGCCGCGGGCGACACGCGAGCAGGTGCTGGCGAGCGTGCAGCGCGGGCTTGCGTCCGTGCTCACGCAGGGGGGCGGGCGGATGACCGTTGTTCTGCGGCCGGAGCAGCTCGGCGAGGTCCGCGTACGCATGGAGGCGAAGGACGGCGTGGTCAACGCCCGTCTCTCAGCGACCACCGAGGCCGCCCGGCAAACGCTCGAGTCGGGTCTCGATTCGCTGCGGGCCGCTTTGGAAAGCCGCGGGATCCGCGTCGAGTCGCTCGTCATCGACACGGCCGAGACGCGGGCGGGCGATCAGCCACGCTCGGATGCGGACGGACGCGGGGGCCGCCGCCACGAGCAGCAGGAACAAGGTTCACACACCGCCACGCCCGCACGGGCCGGTCGCGGAGAGGCCGGGCCGGACACCCCGGTCGCCCGCGGTATCTGGACAGAGGTCGGCATCGACGCGGTCGCCTGACCGCTCGGGAGGTTTCGGATGAGCGCCATTTCCGGGTTTCCGTCGCCAAGCTCCTTCAGCAACACCAACTCGAACGCGTTCACTGAGCTGACCAGCGGCCAGTTCCTGCAGATCATCTTCACCGAGCTGGCCAACCAGGACCCGTTCGAGCCGAACGATTCCCAGGCGATGCTCGAGCAGCTGGCGACCATCCGCTCCATCGAGTCGGACACCCAGCTGTCCGGCAAGCTTTCCACGCTGGTGCGGCAGAACGAGTTCGCCGCGGCGTCCGGGCTGATCGGCAGCCTCGTGTCCGGCGTCAGCCTGGACAACCGGCGTGTGGCCGATCTGGTCATCTCGGTGTCCATGACCGACAACGGACCCGTCCTCAACCTGTTCGACGGGTCGCGGATGTTCTTCTCGAACGTGGACGAGGTCATCGGACCGCTGGACGACCCGGACCCGGTGGACCCGCCGGACGATGACAACAACGAGCCGCCGCCGCCACCGCCCGGCAACAGCAACGTGCTGCCGCCGCCGCTGATCGTGGTGCCGCCGATCCAGTCCGATCCCACATCCCCGGCCGATCCGGCCGACCCGGCCGACCCGATGACCCCGCTGCAGTTCGGTCCGGCGACGCGATGACATGAGCGACGCCTCGGTCAGCCTGCTGCGGCGCCTCGCTTCGGGGGTGCGCGGGTTCGACGGGGATGCCGCGTCCGCGGCGGGGGTCCCGCACGCCGGCGCAGCGTCGGAGTTCGGCGCGCTGCTCGAGCAGGCGACGCGGGGGACGCTGCGGTCCGGTCTGCCCCTGCGTCTTGCTCCGGGTCTGTCCGAGCCGGTGGATGCCTCGATGCTCGACCGGCTCGGCGCCGCCGCCGATCTGGCCGCGGCGGAGGGCGCCGAGCGGGTCCTCGTCATGGCGGGCGAGCGCACATTCCGCGTGGACGTCGCGACGCGGACCGTGATCGATGCGCCCGCAGCGCAAACGCAGGTCGTGGTCGGCATCGACGGCGTCGTGCGCGCCCCCACGGCCGACGGCCGGGGCGGCGGCGGCGGGACCCACCAGGCCGACGGACCGGCACGCGTTGTGCGAAACGGGTCGCTGCTGCGGGTGCTGGCCGGATCTGAGGACGGCGCCCCCTGACGGAGGACGATCGACCATGGCTTCCACGACCGCGTTGTTCACAGGTCTCTCCGGGCTCAACGCCCACGCCCGGCGGCTCGACGTCATCGGCAACAACATCGCCAACGTCAACACCACGGCGTTCAAGAGCTCGAAGATGATGTTCGAGTCTCTGTTCTCCCGGAACTTCTCGTTCGGATCGTCGCCCTCGGAGGTCATGGGCGGGACGAACCCGCGCCAGATCGGCAACGGCGTCGCCATCGGCGGGATCCAGCGCAACTTCAACAACGGCGCGTTCAGCGCGACCGGCGATCTGCGGGATCTGTCCATCGACGGCAGCGGCTTCTTCATCGTCGAACGTGAAGGCCAGCAGTTCTACACCCGCGCCGGCAGCTTCCGCCAGGACCCCGAGGACAACCTGATCACCATCGGCGGCGAGCGGCTGATGGGATACATGGCCGACGACAGCTTCAACATCCAGGAAGGCCAGCTCGTCCCCGTCAACATCCCCATCGGCAAGCGCACCATCGCCGAGGCCACCCAGAACGCCGTGGTGGCGGGCAATCTCAACTCCGAGGGCGACATCGCCACCCAGGGCTCGCTGATCAACCTGCTGGCCAACGCCACCGACGGTCTGCTGGCGGTGGGGGGCGGCTTCATCGGCGCCGGCACGCTGCTGACCGCGGTCGAGGATCCCTCCAACCCCGGGTCCGGCGCGCCCGCCTTCGCGGCCGGAGAGACGCTCCGCCTCGACGGCGCCACCAAGGGCGGAGCCCGTGTGCCCGAGGCCGAGCTGGAGATCACCGGCGCCACCACCGTGCAGGACCTGATGGACTTTCTGGTCGCCGCGCTGGGCATCCAGCAGACCGGCTCGCCCAACCCCGACGGATCGACGCCCGGCGTGACCGTGGACGCCGCGACCGGCATCATCTCCATCGTCGGCAACACCGGGACCCAGAACGATCTCGTCTTCCGCCCGGGCGACCTCGTGGTCCTCGATACCGCCGGCGTTTCGCGTGGGCAGGCGTTCAATACCGACAAGGTCGAGTCCGCCGACGGAGAGTCGGTGCGCACGACCATGGTGATCTACGACTCCCTGGGCGCGTCCGTGTCCTTCGACGTGACGATGGTGCTCGAGGAGACGCCCAACACCGGCCCGGTGTGGCGTTACTACCTCGAGTCAGGCGACGACACCGACCTGGCGACCGCGCTGGGAACCGGCACGCTGCGGTTCGACACACAGGGCCAGATCGACCCGGACAACTCCGAGATCTCCGTGACCATCGACCGTGACAGCACGGGGGCGAACCAGCCGCTGAGCTTCACGCTGAGCTTCATGGACAGCGCCGGCCAGCTGACGTCCACCGCGACCACGAGCGCCATGCAGGGCGTCTTCTGGGACGGCCTCCCGCCCGGCACACTGTCGACCTTCGGGGTGGGAGACGACGGCACCATCTTCGGCCGATTCTCCAACGGGGCGGTGCGCACGCTCGGCCGGGTGGTGGTGGCCAACTTCACCAACCCGGGCGGTCTGGTCGATTCCGGGGGCAACCTGTTCGAGGCGGGTCCCAACGCCGGCCCGCCCGTCATCGCCAACCCCGGCACCCTGGGGGCCGGGACGATCGTCGCCGGAGCCCTGGAGATGTCCAACGTGGACCTCGGAGAGGAGTTCACCCAGATGATCCTCACCTCCACCGGATACTCGGCCTCGTCGCGTGTCATCCGGACGGCCGACGAGCTCATCCAGCAGCTGCTGGTCCTGGGCCGATAATCCACAGGAGCCAGCGGGGCGAGCCGATGATCAGCGTGACGCGACTCAACAACCAGCCCTTCGTGCTCAACGCCGATCTGATCCGCACGGTCGAGCAGAATCCCGACACCATCATCACGCTGGTGACCGGCGAACACCTGATCGTCCGAGAATCGGCCCGGGAGATCGTCGCCAAGGTCATCGAGTACGGGCGGCTGCTGCGGTCGCTCGTCCCGCCGTCGTGAGCGGGCGTCCGCCGGGGGGACCGGCCGCCGATCGGACCGGAACGGCCCGAACGGCATGAAGACACGCACGGCACGGACCGATGAAACCCCCGGCCCCGAGCGGGATGCCGCCGCTCGCGTCATGGAGGTCGGCCCGTGGATGTCGGAACGGTCGCAGGTCTGTGCATTGCCTTCATCGCGGTGGCGTTGTCCATCGTCATGGGCGGCGGCAACCCCCTGGCGCTGATCAACATCCCCTCTCTGATCGTCGTCTTCGGGGGCACGGCCGGCGCGGTGATCGCGGCGTTCCCGCTGGCGGTCTCGCTCAGCCTTCCCAAGCTGGTGATGAAGGCGATCTTCGGCCAGAACGCCGATCCGGCCGAGGCGATCAAGGATCTGGTCAAGTACGCGGAGATCGCGCGGCGTGAGGGCATCCTCAGCCTGGAGAACCACGTCCAGGACATGCGCGACGAGTTCATCGTGCGCGGCATCAAGATGGCCATCGACGGCACCGACCCGGAGCTGATCAAGGTCATCATGGAGACCGAGCTCGAGGGGCTGATGGAACGGCACATGAAGGGCAAGATGGTGCTCGACCAGTTCGGCAAGTACGCCCCCGCGTTCGGCATGATCGGCACGCTGCTGGGCCTGATCTTCATGCTGGCCTCCATGGAGGACCCCTCGACCATCGGCCCCTCGATGGCCATCGCGCTGATCACCACGCTCTACGGCGCGGTGATCGCCAACGCCTTCGCCGGCCCCATCGGCGACAAGCTCTATTGCAAGGACCAGGAAGAGGTCCTGCTCAAGACCATCATCATCGCCGGCGTCATGTCGATCCAGTCCGGCGACAACCCCCGGGTGGTCGAGAGCAAGCTGCTCACCTACCTGCCCCCGAGCCGTCGGGCGGAGATCCTCGCCGCCCAGGCCGCGTAAAGGAGGCGTCGCGTGGCCAAGCGCAAGGAACCACCCAAGGCGCTCGTGCCCGAGTGGGTTGTCACATTCGGCGACCTGATGTCGCTGCTGCTGTGCTTTTTCATCCTTCTGGCGGCCTTCTCCGAGCTCAAGCAGCCGCGCGAGTACCAGAAGGTGCTCGAGGCCATCAAGGAGGCCCTCGGCTCCCAGGGGGGCATGGGCCTGAGCACCGTCACGGAATCCACCAGCAACTCGATGGTCAACTTCTTCCAGGAGAAGGCCAAGCGCGACGGCAACAAGCGCAACACCAACGAGAACGTCGACCCGTCCGTGGTCGGACGGCAGGAGAAGTCCGCCATCATCCAGGAGGGCGCCCGCCAGGCGGTGGGCGGCTCGATTCTCTTCGAGCCCGGCACGGCGGAACTGACGCGCCAGGCCAAGGAGATGCTCCGGACCGAGGTCGCCCCGAAGATCTCCGGCTACAAATACATCTGCCCCATCGTCGGCCACGCCTGGGGCGACGCCGACCGGCGGTCCGGGTACTCGTTCTACGAGCTCGGCTGGCAGCGGGCCATGGCCGTGCACACCTACCTCGTCCGAGAATGCGGGGTCGACGAGACCATTCTGCGGCCTGAATCGGCCGGCATGCACGAGCCGATGGCCTTCGCCGTCGGGCCGGGACAAGACGACGCCGCCAATCGCCGAGTTCAGATCTACCAGACAGGCCGGACCGTCGACCAGGTCCACCCCGACCCCAACTTCACCGGCGCGGGAAGCTGACCGGGAGAAACCACCATGCCCGACGACGAGAAGAAAACCGAAGGCGCCGAAAAGTCGTCCAAGGGCGGCAAGAAGCTGCCCATCATCGTCGCCGGGCTCATGCTCGTCGAGGGGCTTGCGGTCTTCGGCCTCGTCAAGTTTCTCGGGTCCGGGCCCTCGGAGGCCGAGGCACAGCTCGTGGGCGAGGAGGCGGCCGGGCAGGAAGCCCCGCTGGAGATCCTGCTCATCAGCGAAAAGTTCCAGAACATGCAGACCGGACGGGTCTGGGAATGGCACGTCGAGATCCACCTGCGCCTGCGCCAGAAGAACGCCGACGAGGTCAAGCGGATCCAGGAGCGTGACCAGGCCTCCATCAAGGAGGGCATCGCCCTGATCTTCCGCCGCGCCCATGATCGGCACCTCCGCGAGCCCGGTCTCGAGACGATCCAACGCCAGCTCTCGACCTACCTCAATGAGGTCTTCGGGACCGACCCCGACGGCATCCCCCGCATCGACCGCGTGATCATCTCGGAGTGCAAGGGCTTCCCCGCGGACTCCTGACCGGCATTTCTTGCGCGGATCGGCCGCCGGTGCGCTCCCGGGCGCAAAGTTGGAGCCCCGCACCCCCTGCCTGCCGATAGACACTCCGGCCGAGGATCGGCCGCTGTCCGTTTGTGCGCCGAGAGCAGGAAGCCGGGAGAGCGCCATGGCCGAAGAGCCGACCCAACCCGACCAGCAGCCGGATCCGGAAGACGCCCTCGGGCGTGCCGAGGACGCCGCCGGCAGGGCCGCCGAAGACATCGCCCGGGCTCCGGGCCCCAACGCCGCGGCCGCCGAAGCGCTGGCCGCCGCGATGCAGGCCGTCAACATGGTGCGCAGCGGCGCGGACGCCGCCGCGTCCGCCGAGGCGCCGTCGGCCGCCCCGCCGCCCCGCGGGGCTCGGCCGTCCGAACCGCCCCCGGCTGCGGCCAGGCCCGGCGCGGCCGACGCCGCGCCCTTCCGCCTGCGGGACCTGGCGGGGTCGCTGAGCAACACCAAGAAGGAAACGCTGGACCTGTTGTCCGACGTGCAGCTGCACGTGCGAATCGAACTCGGACGGACGCGGATGTACGTCGAGGACGTCCTCCAGCTCGGCGACGGCGCGGTGGTCGAGCTCGACAAGCTCGCCGGCGACCCCGTCGACGTGTTCGTCAACGACCGCCACGTGGCGCGGGGGGAGGTGCTGGTGCTCAACGACAGCTTCTGCGTGCGCATCAGCGAGATCCTCGACCCCGGGGCCGAGCGCGCCGGCTGAACCGCGTGACCCTTTCCGATCCTGACGGCGGAGCCCGTCAGTTCACCATGCCAGGATGGCGAGCATGAACCGCACCCTTTCCGCAGCGATCCGGCCCGGCGTTCTGGCTGCCTGCTGCCTCGCAACGCTGGCCCTGACGACCCCGCCCGCCGTGCGCGCCGCGCAGTTCGGCCCGGGGCTGGCCGACCTGCCCGCCCAACCGCGTCCCGCGGCCGATGTGGAGCAGGATCTCGCCGCCATCGACGCCCAGCTCGCCGCGGCCCTGGCGCTGCGCGCTCCGGAGTCGGCAGGGACGCCTCTGGGCGCGCCGCCGCCCGCCGCGGCCGCTCCGCGTACGGGAACGGCGTTGATCGGCGCCGCTGAACCCGAAGCGGCGGGAGAGCAGGGGCTCGGCCGCACGCTGCTGGCCCTGGCCGGCGTCGTCGCGCTGATCCTCGGGCTCTCGTGGATGTTCAAGCGTGCGTCGCGGGCGGCGGGCGGGCTGACCGGCTCGCTGGGCGCGGGCGGGCGGGCCCCGGCCGGCGTGGTCGAGGTGCTGGCCCGCTACCCGGTCGCGGCGCGGCACACGCTGGTGGTGCTGCGATTCGACCGTCGCGTCCTGCTGTGCTCGATGACCGGCGGGTCGCGCTCGGGGGGGCCGGCCATGACGGTCCTCAGCGAGCTGGAGGATCCCGAGGACGTGGCGTCGGTGCTGATCAAGTCGCGCGATCAGGCGGGCGAGACCCTCGCCCGCTCCTTCGAACGCTCGCTCCGCGAGGCCGAGCGGCTGGTCCAGGACACGGCCGAGCCCGAACCCGTGCTCATCCGCCGTCCGACGCCGGTCCGGCCGGTGGTCCAGCGCACGTCGCCCCCCCGGCGCAACGCCCAGGCCGAGCGGGGCGGGCCGCAGGCTGCGGGCGTCCTGCGGCGCGGGCTGGCCACGCTCCGGGCCGGCGGGGAGGGGCGATGATCGGCCGGCTGCGTCTGCTGACGATCTGGATCGCGTGCGTCTTCGCCGCATCCGCGACGCCGGTCTCCGGGCAGGCGGTCGGCCCGCAGCCGGCCGAGGCGGTCCGCGCGGCCCGGTCGGCCGACGCGGCCGCGGTCGGCCCGTCGTTTGCGTTCAACCCGCTGCGTGCCCTGGGCGACGCGGGGTCGATGCTGAGCGGGGCCTCCGATCTGGGGTCGCGCCTGCGTCCGGCCGAACCCGCGTCCGGCGATGCGACGCCGGAAGCGCCGGGGCTTTCGGTGGCCGTCAACATCATGCTGCTGTTGACGGTCATCGCGCTGGTCCCCTCGATCATGCTGATGACCACCAGCTTCGTGCGGATCCTGGTGGTGCTCGCGCTGCTCCGCCAGGCGATGGGCACCCAGTCGCTCCCGCCCCCGCAGGTCATCACGGGCCTGGCCATGTTCATGACCGCCCTGATCATGAAGCCCACGATCGACCGGATCTGGAACGAGGCCGTGGTTCCCTACCAGAACGGCCAGATCCGTTCGGTGGACGTGCTGTGGGACCGCGGGGTGAATCCGGTCCGCGACTTCATGTTCGACCAGATCGAGGCCACCGGCAACTGGTCGAGCCTCTACATGGTCCTCAACTACCAGGGCATCGACACGTCCGAGCCGCAGCGCATGACCCGCGAGGAGATCTCCACGACCTCGCTCGTGCCCGCCTACATGCTCAGCGAGCTCAAGACCGCCTTCCTCATGGGCTTCCGGATCTACCTTCCCTTCCTCGTGATCGACATGGTCATCGCCAGCCTGCTCATCAGCATGAGCATGATGATGCTCCCCCCGGTGCTG
Source organism: uncultured Phycisphaeraceae bacterium (assembly GCA_964399525.1). Classification (GTDB taxonomy): domain Bacteria; phylum Planctomycetota; class Phycisphaerae; order Phycisphaerales; family UBA1924; genus UBA6054. Next base: position 26,591 of record CAYNRF010000012.1, read on the forward strand.
ATCTCGCTGCCGTTCAAGCTCATGCTCTTCGTGCTGGTGGACGGCTGGACGCTGATCGTCGGTTCGCTGCTGGAGAGTTTCGTGGTCGAGGGCGACAGCACGCGCGCCAGCGCGGTGCCGGCCGCCGTCTGCCTGTTTCTCGTCTGGAACATCCGGCGTGACCCCGCGACCGAGCGACGGCCGCCGCCGCGCCCGCCCGCCGTCCCCCGGCGTCCGCCCCGCATCACCTTCAGGCACAGGCCGGGATCAACCGCATGACCGACGAAGCCGCCATCGAACTGATCCGCAGCACCCTGCTGGTCGTGCTGACCATCGCCGTGCCGCTGCTGATGGCCGGCATGGTCGTCGGCCTGGTGATCAGCCTGTTCCAGTCCGTCACCTCCATCCAGGATCAGACGCTCACATTTGTGCCCAAGATCATCATCATCGTCGTCGTCGCGGTCGTGCTCACGCCGTGGATGATCGAACTGCTGATGGCCTTCACGCACGAGATGCTCTCGCTGAACTGATGCCCACGCTCGAGCCCATCCTGCCGCACGTCCTGCCGCTGATGATGGTCGTCATCCGCCTGACGGGGCTGTTCATCTTCGCGCCGATCCTGGCCAGCGGGTCGGTCCCGTTCCAGTTCCGTGCGCTGCTCGCCTTCATGTTCGCCGTGGCGATCTACCCGTTCGTGCCCCCGATCCCCGTCACGGCCTCGCTGGACCTGGTCCAGCTGGTTCCGCTGCTGTTCGCGGAACTGCTCGTCGGGGCCGCCATCGGGCTGATCGCGTCGCTGCCCCTGCTGGCCGTGCAGATGGGCGGCTACCTCATGGGCTACCAGATCGGGCTCTCGCTGGCCGAGAGCTTCAACCCGGAGCTCGACGCCAACGGCTCGGTCACCGGCGATCTGCTGTTCTACATGGCCGCCTTCATGTTCATCAGCGTCGGCGGTCTGGACGTGCTCTTCGCCACGCTGGCCGAGTCGTTCCGCACCGCCCCGGTCGGGCTCTTCGCCTCGGGCGATGTCCCGCTCGAGGCCTTCCTCGCGGTCCTTTCCTCCGGATTCGAGCTGGCCGTACGGGTCGCCACGCCCGTGATGATCGTGGTCACGATGCTGATGATCGCGATGGGGTTCGTCATGAAGACCATGCCGCAGATCAACATCATGAGCATCGGCTTTGCGGCGCAGATCATCGCCGGCCTGAGCATCCTGCTCGTCTCGCTGAGTGTGATCGCCACCGTGGCGTCCGACGAGCAGCTGGCCGTGCTCGAAATGCTGGGCGTCTGGGTGCGCTCGCTCGGGCTGCGCGGCCTGGGCGCGGGCGTGCCGCCGTTGTCGGGAGGGACCGGCCATGGCGGATGATCTCGGCGAGCGCACGGAAGCGCCGACCAGCAAGCGGCGCACCGAGGCCCGCGAGAAGGGCCAGGTCCCCAAGAGCCAGGACCTCGCCGGCGTGGGCACGCTGTTCGGATCCCTGATCATCCTGATTTTCTTCGGCGGCATGATCGGCGCCTCGCTGGCCGGCATGCTCCGTTCGATGCTCACCGCCGACGCCGCCGGCACGACCCTGACGGTGCCGAGCATGGCCGAGTCGTCGCGTCAGGCCTTCGGCGAGGCCGGGCTGATCATGCTCCCGGTGCTCGGCGTGGCCGCGCTGATCGGGTTCCTGACCCAGTTCGTCCAGGTCGGCTGGAACTTCAGCGCCGAACCCGTCCGGCCCAAGCTCGACAAGCTCGACCCGATCAAGGGGGCCAAGCGGGTGTTCGGCAAGCGGGGGCTGGTCAAGGGCGTGATCGACTCGATCAAGCTGACGATCGTGATCGGGGTGGGCTATCTGGTCGCCGTGTCCAACGCCCAGACCATCGCGGCCCTGCCCGCGCTGACGGCGGTGGGGGCGCTGACGGTGGGGGCGCGCCTGATCCTGATCCTGGTGCTCGTCCTGCTCGCCCTCATGCTCGCCATCGCGCTGGTGGACTTCATGTACCAGCGCTGGCAGCACACCGAGGATCTCAAGATGACCAAGCAGCAGGTCAAGGACGAACGCCGCAGCATGGAGGGCGATCCGCAGATCAAGGGCAAACGCCTCCAGATGGCGCGCGAGATCGCCATGCAGCGCGCGGGCGTCGCGGTGCCCGAGGCCGACGTGATCATCACCAACCCCACGCACTTCTCCGTGGCGATCAAGTACGATTCCGCGACCATGCGCGCCCCCAAGGTCACCGCCAAGGGCGCCGACCAGATCGCGCTGCGCATCCGCCAGCTCGCCCGCAAGCACGACGTTCCCGTCATCGAGCGCCCCCCGCTGGCCCGCGCCCTGTACTGGGGCGTGGAGGTCGGCCAGGAGATCGCCAGCGAGCACTACGAGGCCGTGGCCGAGATCCTCGCCTACGTCTACCGCCTCGAAAACCGCCTGCCTCAGCGTCCGACCGAACCACAAGCCCCGTCCACCACCCGCCCGCGCACCCCCGCCGGCGTCTGACCCCGACCGATTAGACCATGCCCCAGGCCGCCGCACCAACCCCGCTCCAGGCGATCTCCGCCCGCATCGACCGCTACCGCGGCCTGATGGTCCCCATCGGCTTCATCCTGCTGATGACGGTGATCCTGATCCCGCTCCCGCCGGCCATCCTCGACATCCTCATCAGCCTGAACATCTCCCTGGCCATCATCATCCTGCTGACCACGCTCTACATGAAGAAGGCGCTCGAGTTCAGCGTCTTCCCCTCGCTCCTGCTCGCCACGACGCTGTTCCGCCTCGTGCTCAACATCGCCTCCACCCGGCTGATCCTCACCGCCGACGCCGCCACGCCCGAGGCGGCCATGGGCGCCGCCGGGAAGGTCATCATGGCCTTCGGCTCGTTCGTCGCCGGCAACTCCATGTTCGTCGGCGTGGTCATCTTCCTGATCCTCATGATCGTCCAGTTCATGGTGGTCACCAAGGGCGCCGGGCGCATCGCCGAGGTCGCCGCCCGATTCACCCTCGACGCCCTGCCCGGCAAGCAGATGGCCATCGACGCCGAGCTGACCAACGGCATGCTGACCGAGGAGCAGGCGCGCGAACGCCGCGAGGACATCGCGCGCGAAGCCGACTTCTACGGCGCCATGGACGGCGCCTCCAAGTTCGTCAAGGGCGACGCCATCGCCGGCATCATCATCACCGCCATCAACGTCGCGGGCGGCTTCGCCGTCGGCGTGATCGAGCGCGGCTGGCCGGCCGGCCAGGTGGCCGAGGTCTTCACCAAGCTGACCATCGGCGACGGCCTGACCAGCATCATCCCCAGTTTCATCATCTCCATCGCCGCCGCCCTGATCGTCACCCGGTCGGGCTCCAAGTCCGATCTGGGCAACGAGCTGACCGGCCAGCTCTCCAGCCAGCCCACCGGCCTCTACATCACCTCGGGCTTCCTGCTGCTGCTGGCCGTCACGCCGCTGCCGACCGCGCCCCTCGTCGTCACCGCCGGCGCGATCGCCGCCGTGGCCTTCGGCATCAACCGCTTCAAGCGAGATCGCTCCGCCGACGAGATGGAGCGCGACATCGCCCAGGCCCAGTCCGCCCGCCCCGAGCCCCCGCCGGTGGAAGACCTGCTCAAGGTCGACGTGCTCGAGCTCGAGGTCGGCTACGCGCTGGTCCCGCTCATCGACGCCAACCAGGGCGGCGACCTGCTCGAGCGCATCTCCGCCGTCCGCCGCCAGCTCGCCGTCGAGCTCGGCATGGTCATGCCCCCCGTCCGCATCCGCGACAACATGCAGCTCCCCCCCGGCGACTACCGCGTCAAGATCCGCGGCAACCCCGTCGCCTCCGGCTCCGTCGAATCCAACAAACTCATGGCCATGGACTCGGGCCTGACCACCGGCCCCATCGACGGCATCCCCACCAAGGAGCCCGCCTTCGGCCTCGACGCCTGGTGGATCGACAAGTCCCAGCGTGCCCGCGCCGAGGCCCGCAACTACACCGTCGTCGACCCCACCTCCGTGCTCGCCACCCACATCACCGAGATCGTCAAGTCCCACGCCGACGAGCTGCTCACCCGCCAGGAGGTCAACAACCTGCTCGAGGGCCTCAAGGAGAAGGCCGGCAAGCTCGTCGAGGACACCGTCCCCGGCGTGGTCAAGCTCGGCGACCTCCAGAAGATCCTCCAGGCGCTGCTCCGCGAGCGCGTCCCCGTCCGCGACATGGAGACCATCCTGGAAACCCTCGCCGACTGGGGCGCCAAGACCACCGACGCCGACGTGCTGGTCGAGTACGTCCGCAACGCCCTTCGCCGCACGATCTGCGCCCAGTACGCCGCCCCCGACGACGACGGCAAGCTCACCCTCACCTGCGTCACGCTCGACCCTGGCCTTGAGGATCAGATCGACGCCTACATCGAACGCGGCGGCCACGGCACCAGCCTCCACATGCCCGCCAAGGTCGCACGCCAGATCGCCGAACGCGTCGCCAGCCACCTCCAGTCCGTCATCGCCCGCGGCCGCCTCCCGGTCGTCAGCGCCTCCCCCCCCGTCCGCGCCGTCGTCCACCAGATCGTCAGCCCCCACGTCCCCGGCCTGGCCGTGCTGGGCTACAACGAAGTCGTCAGCGGCATCGAGGTCGAATCCGTCGGCCTGGTCACCCCCGTCACCGACAAACAACCCGCCGCCGTCGCGTGACCAACCAGCCGCGACTGGCAGGGAGCGGCCTCTTCATTCAACCCGCCAAGGCTGGCAAGGAGCGGACGCAACGAATCCACTCCCCCTACCCGCAACCCACCCAACGCAACTCCCCAAACCGGGGGGTAGCGTCCCCGCCCCACACCCACCCCAACCCATAGTGGTAGCCCCCGCCGATCTCGGGTACAGTCTGCATCACGCAACCCGCTGCCAGGACGGCCACCCATGAAGCTCAAAACCTTCACCGCACCCACCATGGCCGAGGCCCTCGCCGCCGTCCGCAAGGACTTCGGGCCTGACGCCATGATCCTGCACACCCGCTCCTACCGCGTGGGCTCCTGGTTCGGTCTCGGCGGCAAGAACATGGTCGAGATCACCGCCTCCGCCGGCGACCCCGCCCAGAAAACCCGCGCCCCCCCACACCGCCCCCGACCCCGCGACCGACTCCCCGAGTTCGACGACGACCGCTACGCCGTCATCGCCGGCGAGTCCTCGACCCCATCCCGCACAACCCCTCCGGCGCGACCCTCGGCCCCCGCGCCGCGCGACCCCTCCGAACTCGTCGTCCAACGCGCCAACGCCGTCGTCGAGCCCAAACCCGCCTTCACCCTCCCCGTCGCCGCCGCCCAGCAATCCGCGGCCCAAACGGCCTCCCCTGCCCCCGCCCGCTCGACGGATCGCGACCACGACGACGCGGCTTCGACCCCGCCCCGCAACCCCATCGCCACCCGCCACCCGCGTCGCGCCGGCCGCCCCCCCGTGCGCATCGCCGCCGCCCACCCGCCGCCCCCCCCGCCCCCC
>CAYNRF010000013.1:0-29740 GCA_964399525.1 uncultured Phycisphaeraceae bacterium
ACCCCCCCACCCCCCGCCCCCCGCACCCGGCCACCCGCACCCGGCCCACGGGCCAGCCGCGCAGGCCGGGGCCGTCCGCCCGACCCGTTCAACCGTGTCCTGTTCCGCCGCCCGGCCCGCGTCTCTATGATGCGAACGCAGCCGCGCGCCGATATCCGCGCCCGTCTGCGCCACCGCCCTCCGTCCGGTCCGACGCGGCCGCGGCGTTCCGACATCCCCAGGACCCGATCGCATGCTCAGCCCGTTCCCTCCGTCCGGCCCCGTGGCCACGGTCTTCGAAGAAGCCAAGTCCAGAGCCGCCGGCCTGATCAACGCCGGCCAGCGCGAACTGGCCATCGTGCTGCTCCGCGACCTGCTCAGGCAGCAGCCCAAGGACGTGCAGGTTCTCCAGATGCTCGCCGTCGCCCTGCAGGGCAACGAGGACATGGCGGTCAAGAGCAAGGAACCCGAGAATCTCCGGCTGATCCGCTTCGCATCGCAGCTGGCGCCCGGAAACCTCGAGGTCCTCACCGACTACGCCATGATCTGCCGTTCCGCCGGGCAGACCCGTGAGGCGTTCCGGCTCGTCGATCAGGCGCTGGCCCTGGATCCCGCCCACACGCGGGCCGTGATGTTCAAGGCCAGGCTGCTGCAGGGGTCCAACCGCGTCGACGAGGCGCTGGAAGTCATCCGCACGGCGCGAAAGGTCAATCCGGACCCCCTGCTGTCCGTGTGTCTTGCCGACCTGTGTCTGCATCGCAAGCTGCACGAGCAGGGCATCTCGGCGGCCAAGCCGATCTTCGACGACCCCGCCGTCGCGACCAGCCGGCGCGTGGAGGCCGCCTTCCTGCTCGGACACCTCCACGACGCGATCGGGGAGTATGACACGGCGTTCGAGTACTACAGGATCGGAAACACGATGCTCGGGCCCGAACCCGCCGCGGACTTCGACCGCCACATCGCGGCGTGGAGCCGCGAGCGGATCGATTCGATCCCGCGTTCGGGCTGCGACGGCAGCCGTGCGGTGATGGTGATCGGCATGCCGAGGTCCGGCACCACGCTGACCGAGATGATCCTCGCGGCCCATCCCAGAATCGCGGGGGTGGGCGAGAGCACGCTGCTCAACCGCCTGGCCCATCGCAACCCGCTCGACCGGCTCACCGACCGCTCCCTGATCGACGAGTACGCACGCGAGTACCTCGGGATGCTCGCGACCTGCTCGCCCGATCCCGCCGCCGCGCGGGTCGTCGACAAGATGCCGGAGAACTTCATCTATCTCGCGCTGGCGGTACGGATGCTGCCCGGCATGCATGTCGTGCACTGCCGCCGCGACGCCCGCGACACCTGCCTGTCCATTTACTTCCAGCAGTTCGGGCCGTGGATCAAGTACGCCAAGAGTCTCGAGTCGGTCGCCGATCAGTACCGCGGCTACCTCCGCCTGATGGACCACTGGCGCAGCACGCTCGACGTCACGATCCACGATTCGGTCTACGAGGATCTCACGTCGGACCCGGAGCCCCACATCCGGGCCCTGCTCGAGCACATCGGCATGCCGTTCCATCCGGCCTGTCTCGAGCACCACAAGGCCAAGGCTTCGGTCAACACCGCCAGCATGTCCCAGGTCCGCCGCCCCATCTACCGGTCGAGCCGCGAACGGTGGCGTCACTACGAGAAGCACATCGGACCGCTGCTCGAACGACTGGACGGAGTGTGATATGCTGCTGCGGGGACATCGAGAGGTCCGCATGAAGACGTCCGCCTGTGCCGTCATCGCCCTGATTCTGCTCGCCGGCTGCTCTTCCGGGCCCGAGCCCGAACCGCTGCCCCCGGCGGGGCCGATCGCCGACGCCGTCCGCCAGGCGCAGAAAGACTGGCCCTGGATCGCCGGGACGGAGTGGGAACTGGCCGCCATCGACGGCCAGCCTCCGCTGGAAAGCGCGCGTGCCTGGATCCGCTTCAAGCCCGACGAGACCTGGGTCACCGGCTCGAGCGGGTGCAACCGCATCACCGGAAGCTACATCCGACGCGGCCAGGACGGCATCCGGATCGGGCCGCTCGCGACCACGAAGCGGTTCTGCAACGAGCCCGAGGGCATCATGCAGCAGGAAGCCCGCATGCTCCACCTGCTGTCCGAGGCCGTGTCCTACCGAGCGACCCGGGCCTGGTTCCACCTGCTCGTCGAGGACGAGGTGGTCCTCAGTTTCCGTGGCGTCAACGCGGAAGCCCACGCCGGCGCGGAATCGGCGGACGAAGCCCCGTAACCGCGACGCCGCGAACCCCAACCCCGCCGCACCGTACGATTGATCGGGCCAAGGCCCCGATCCGGAGGACGCATGCCGTCGACCAGCCGCCCCCTCATCGCCATCCTCGGCCTGGCCGTGGTCGGCTCGACCATCGCCGTCGCCACCAACGCCGCCCGCGACCCCTATTCGTTCTTCGACCCCATCGTCGAGACCCGGGCGCTGCTCCGCGCCTACGCCGTCGAAGCCCCGGATGACGGGGCGATGCTCGACGGGGCCATCCGCGGCATGGTCGAGACGCTCGGCGATCCGTACACCGAGTTCGTGCCCGCGCGCGACTCCGCCGAGTTCGCCAAGGGGCTGACGGGCGAGTACGTGGGCATCGGGGCGGAGGTTGGTCTGCGCGACGGCTGGTTCACGATCCTGTCGCCGCTGGACGACTCGCCGGCCTGGACGGCGGGGGTGATGGCCGACGACCGGGTCGTCGCGATCGACGGAAGCCCGACCGAGGGCCTTTCGGTGCCGCAGTGCATCGACCTGCTGATGGGCCAGCCGGGCACCGAGGTGGTCATCACCGTGGAACGCGACGGCGCACGGTCGGATATCCCGATCACGCGCCAGCCGATCAAGGTCGTTCCCATCAAGGGACTTTTCCGGGCCGATGCCGGCGAAGGACGGTGGCGGTTTCTGCTCGACGCCCGACACCGCATCGCCTACGTCCGTCTGAGTCAGTTCACGCCCGGGGCCGCGGACGAACTCGCCGCCGCCATCGACGCGGCCACAGAGGAGGCGGGCGGCCGCCTCGGCGGAATGATCCTCGATCTGCGCTTCAACCCGGGCGGTGTGATGGAGGAGGCGGTTTCCATCGCGGACATGTTCCTGGCCGAGGGGACGATCGTGTCCACGAAGGCCCGCTCCGACGCCGTCGACGTCCGCCGCGCCACGCGCGAGGGAACCCGGTCGGATCTGCCGCTCGTGATCCTGCTCAACGCCCAGAGCGCCAGCGCCTCCGAGATCGTGGCCGGCGCGCTCGGTGAGCACGGGCGTGCGGTCATTCTCGGGACGCGGAGTTTCGGCAAGGGGCTCGTGCAGTCGGTCCGCCCGCTGCCCTCGGGCGCGGGCGTTCTCAAGATCACCGAGCAGCGGTACGCCTTGCCATCCGGCCGCATCATCCAGCGGACCGACGACTCCGAGGCATGGGGCGTGGACCCGAGCCCCGGTTTCTATCTGCCCCTGTCCGACGAGCAGACCGCCGCCATGCTCACCGCCCGACGCCGCCAGGAGATCATCGCCCATCAGGACGCTCCGGAGCCCGCCACGCCCGAGGAGGTGATCGAACGGCTCGCCGATCCCCAGCTCGCCGCCGCGTGGCGCGTCCTGAGCCACCACGCCACCGCCGGCGTCATGGAGCCGGTCGGCATCCCTCCCAACGACCCGACCATGGTTGCCGCGGGCGAGCTCGATTCCGTCCGTCGGCAGCGTGACCGGCTCCTGCGTGAACTCGGCCGGATCGACCGACGCCTCGACGCCGCCGAGCGGGGCCTGCCGGACGACGCCCGCGTCGACGCCCGTGATCTGTGGCCGGACGAGACGCCGGTCCTGGGCGGCACCCTGACCGTCACCGATGCGGAAGGCAACACCGTCGCGGTTTTGACGATCGACAACCCCGACATCGAGCGCTGGCTCGCCGACGCCGGTGTCACCCCGAAACAGTGATCCGCGGGCACCCGAGAGGTGGGACTGGGAAAAGTCCCCGTGGCCCCCGCTCCTTCATTCGTTCATAATCCGGCAACCCGGTCGCCACGATCCGCGAACCGGGTTCCGACGCCGATTCCGGCGGGAGAGGCCCGATCCATGATCCGCACGCAGTTCCCCCGGTCCGCCTTCGCGGCGGTGGCCGCCCTTCTGACCCTGCCCGCGGCCGGAGCCCCCACCGGATTCTCGGACCCGCTTCCCCGCTCGCTCACGCCGGGAGAGGCCGAACTGATCGCCCGGGAGCCGATCGTCGCCCAGCCTTCCCGCGCTGCTCCTCCGGGCACGGTCCGGACCCCCGCCGAGTACGACCCGATGGAAGGCATCATGATCGCCTGGAACGGCTCGTCGGGCTGGCTGTCGATTCTGGCCAACATGGCCCGCGAGATCACCACCGTCGGCGACGCGAAGGTCTTCGTACTCGTCAACTCGACCTCCGCCCGCGCCGCCGCCGCCTCGGCCATCCAGAACGCCGGCGCCGACATGTCCCGGGTCGAGTTCACGGTCCGGCGGACCGACTCGATCTGGATCCGGGACTACGGGCCCCGATACATCTACCTCGGCGTCGACGGGCAGGGCCGCGGCGGCGTCCGCGGTATCGTCGACCACACCTACAACCGACCCCGACCCAACGACAATCTCGTCCCCTCGTACTGGGCCTCGACGGTCCGCAACGAGCCCTATTTCCTGCTGCCGCTGGTGCACGGGGGCGGCAACTACCACCTCGAATCCGGCGACCCCGCCGGCACCGGCCACGCCACCCGCCTGATCGTCAACGAGAACCCCGGCCTGACCGCCGCCCAGATCATCCAGCACTGGCGCGACTACCAGAACCTCGAGACCGTGCTCTACACCCCCTACCCGTCTTCGGTGGACTCCACCCAGCACATCGACATGTGGATGATCCCGGTCGCCGACGACAAGGTCATCATCTCCGAATGGGTCAACGAGCCGACATCCTCCTGGGCCGCGACCTCCAACAGCGCCGCCGCGGCCTTCGCGGCCCGCGGGTTCCAGGTCTTCCGCGTGCCGGCCGTGCGTTCGGGCGGGACCCACTACACGTTCACCAACGCCGTCATCTGCAACGATCTGGTGCTCGTTCCTTCCTACACCAACACGACGGCCGCCGCGCACAACGCCACCGCGCTGTCCGTCTGGCAGCAGGCGCTCCCGGACAAGACCATCCGGCAGATCAACTGCCAGGCCATAGTCACAGCCGCCGGCGTGATGCACTGCATCGTCATGCACGTCCCGGCGTCGCCCGATATCAACGGACCTTCGGCGTTCGTGACCACCTTCAACCAGGGCGGCTCGTTCGAACCCGGGAGCCTCCACCCGGTCGAATGGCTGATCGACGGCCCCCGACCCGCCTCCACCGCGGACATCCTGCTCTCCACCGACGGCGGGCAGTCATTTCCCGTTGTCGTGGCCGAGGGACTCGCGCCGCAGCCCGGTTCGTATTACTGGCAGGTGCCGGATATCGCGACCGAACAGGGCGTCCTCCGGCTCGTGGTCCGCGATTCTCAGGGCAACGAGGGCTTTGACGACACCGACATGCCGTTCTCCATCAACGGAACCCCGCCCTGCCAGGCCGATCTCGCCGAACCGTTCGGAAGCCTCAACTTCTTCGATCTGGCCGCGTATCTGGCGCTCTACAACGCCGAGGACCCGGCCGCCGACCTCGCCGCCCCCGCGGGCGTTCTGAACTTCTTCGATCTGGCCACCTATCTCGACGCGTACAACGCGGGGTGCCCCTGACCAAGCACCACCGCCACGCGAAGAACGCGGCGGGCCCCGCGCCCCCCGCTTCTCGGTCAGCGCCGGCACGCCGAACCGCGGCCCCCGGCTCCGAGCCCTTTCATCCCAATCCCCTGCTCCCGGCCGGCCTGGTGCCGCTCTTCGGATCGGGTGGAAAAACGGTCCCACCCCTGCGATACTTCCCCCTCCGGGCCCCAGGGCCCGGACCGCGCCACCTTAGCTCAGTTGGTAGAGCGGAGCTTTCGTAAAGCTCAGGTCGCTGGTTCGAGTCCAGTAGGTGGCTTTCTCGCCCTCCCCCGCACCGGATCGCACGCCCTCGCGTAAGTCCGCACCGTCGCACGGGTTGGAGTCAGCACCCACAAGCCGCAGCCCCCGGTCCCCATCGCGTCCGCTCGCGTCGTCCTGCATCGTTTCGCGTTGGACAGGTCGGGCTTTCAGCCATGCAGATCCGGCGTTGCATCGGCCCCCGTCGTACCGATGCTCCCTTGTGCTTCGATCAAGGGATGTTCAGCGATCCCCCCAGCGATCCGTGCCCCATCGACCGGCTCTGCCGAGCCGTGCGAACCGAAACGCGCGCCGCCTCTCGGCCGCCAGCCTGGACCCGCAAGTCGCGCGAGTTCCCGCCGCGTCGGACAGCGGCCCGGCGCTGGACCCGAGCCTCTCCGCCCGGATCCGGAGCGGATCCCACGACATCACGGGTCTCACAGCTCAGGGACGTTCGTCACGCGGCCGCATGCCCTCTCCCGGCCTGGCGTTTGCGAGCGTGGTCGGATCGATCCCCCGCTCCCGGAGGAGCGCGTCCAACTCTGCCAGGCTCGCCTCGGCGCTGGCGAGCAGATCGGGCCGGGGTCCTTCCCCGCCGGCCCGGGCCTGCTCGATCTGCGCATGCATGAACTGGCGACGGTAGATCAGGTCCTCGGTCGGCAGCTGATGCATGACCGATTCGAGATCCTGCCTTGTCGGGCCGCCCGGACCGAGATCCCGGACCACCATCCACACTCCGAACGCGACCGCCACCAGTGCGATCCCGCCGACGACAACTCTCTGCTTTTCCATATGCCGAACTCCCGTGCGACGCGCGTTCAGGGACGGACCGGACAACATCCCGCCGTCGGATCAGGGCTCCCGATCGTCATAGTTTCCCGTGTAGTGGAACAGGAGTTCCGGCTTGCCCGCGTCCGTCACATCGGAGCGCGCAAACTCTTCGACGTGTCCGTCGGCGAACGACGCGTTGCACCGGTCGGCGTGCCGAAAATATTCGTTCCTCCAGACCTGGCGGAAGTAGCCCCCGTAATCGCCGTCGTACTGGGCCAGCCGGTTCAGCGTGTCGCCGTTGTTGTCCAGCGCGTGCTCCCAGGCGTCCTGGAAGATGATCAGTTCGTTGGGCTGGGCGATCTGGTAGGTCGGGCGGAGCATGGCGGTCCGCACATTCACCACCACGCCGGTGCGTCCCACCTGCCTGGCGTTGACGATGGTCCAGATCCCCGTCTTCCAGTTGGGATTCTGGGTATCGGCGAGCCCGGGGAAGACGGCGTTGATGCCATAGGTCTGGTAGCGCTGGGTGTCAAAGATGAACTGGGTGTCGGTGCTGTAATAGGGGTACGGGTCCATCATCTGGAACTTGGGGTCCTGCCAGACTTCGAGCGCATCGTTGATGTAGTCGTCGTACGGGATGCCCCAGTACGCGAGCGGATCATCGGCGGCCAGACGCCGTCCCGCCAGATCGAAGCGGGCCCCCTGGTTGGTGTGCCGGTTCCCGAACCCCTTGTTGTCCTCGCGGTACAGCTCCATGGCGAGGTTGATCGAACGCATGTTGACCTTGCACTTGATGTTCCGGGCCGTGTCGCGCGCCGTGCCCAGCGAGGGCAGCAGAATGCCCAGCAGCAGCGCGATGATCGCGATCACAACCAACAGCTCGATCAGGGTGAAGGCTTGTGTGCGGGCTCTGCCGGAGTGGATGTGCATCTGTGATCTCCTGTCTGTGGTCGGGCCGACCGCTTCGTGCGTTGCGGCTCGCTCACATGTGTCGGGGAAGGGCGAGAACCGGCTTTCACCGGATCGCGCCCAAGGATCGGAGCAGCGCTCGTCAGGGACGGGGAGGGACGCTGAGGGGGCGGAGCGGGGGGGGGGTTACGGGCAACCCTCGTTGAACAGCTGGACGTAGCGCGAGATGTCGAAGAAGTTCAGCGTGCCCGACCCGTCCAGATCGGCGAACACGGGGTTGTCAACGACGATCCGCACGACGTTCTCCGAGTCACGCGTGCCGACGCTGTTCTGCGCGACGCTCTTGACGTAATAGATGCCGTTGGGAACGGCGGGAATCTGGAAGGCTCCGGCCTGCGCCGCGGCGGCCTCCAGCCGCACGTCGGCGAATGCCTCGTCCTTGGCCACCACGACGGTGTAGGACGTCGCCCCGACCGCCGGACCGATCTCGATCACCGGGCGGGCGGTGTCGTTGAAGGTCTCAGCCTGGACGAAGCTGAAGCCCGGGCCATTGGCCGGCGCGCCGGCCCGCTGCCCGCTCACCTGGATGGAATCGACCGCCCAGAACCAGTTGTTGCCCGCCTGGGTGAGGCCGAAGCGGAACCGGGCCGAGGCAGCCCCGGCTGGGTTGGCCACCGCGTAGGTCACGACCTCGTTGGTCGCGTCGTTCTTGAAGTTCGGGCTGGCGGGATCGCTGCTCCACACAAAGACCGGCGCGTAGGTCGCGCCGCCGTCGAAGGACACCTCCAAGGCGGCCTGCTGGGGCGTTTCGTCCCGCCAGCTCGAGAAGAAGCTGATCGACAGGGTCCCGGGCTCGACCCCGTCGAGGCTGATCGCCGGGGTGGTCATGAAGCCGTCGAAGGTGCCCTGGCCGTCGGGGTTGAGCCCGTTGGCGTCGAAGTCGTCCCACTCGTCGGGGTCGGAGATGGCGACCCCGCCGCGGGAGAGGCCGCCGCGGGAGAGCAGCGTGAAGTCACCGCGCTGCTGATCGCCGCAGGTGAACTGCCACCACTGGCCGTCGGCGATGTGCCAACCCTGCCACTCCCGCACGCCGACGCCCGGCAGGCTGAAGCTGCGATCCCAGCCGGCCGGGAAGTCGGGGGTCCAGACGTTCGTCTGGGGGCCGCCCGTACCGGTCAGGATGCCCTCCTCGATGTTGGGGCCGAGGGCGATGCCGTCAAAGTTCTCGAAGTACAGGACCTGGCCGCTCTGGGCCGAGGCCGCGGTGCTCAGGCCGCAGACCGCCAGCAGGGCGGCGAGGCGAAGACCGTTCACACGATTCATGTTCTGTTCTCCTGACCCGACGGTCCTTGGGGACGCCGGGCTGGTGTGATCCTGGTGAAAGTCAGGCAGATGCCGGCCACCCACGCGGGCAGCGAGCGGGGAAGGGTGCATGCTCAGCCCTGGTTGAAAAGCTGGATGAACCGTGAGATGTCGAAGAAGTTGGTGTTCCCGTTCGCGTCCAGGTCGGCCGGGCAGGCGTTGTCCACGCCGATCCGCATCGAACGCTCCGCGGTGCCGATGTTGTTGCGGGCGATCACCTTGACGAAGTACGAGCCCGCGAGCAACTGGTTGGCCTGGGTGGTGAACTGCAGTTCGGTCGTGCTGACCTGCAGCGCGATGTCGGTAAAGTCCGCGTCGTTCGCGAAGATCACGTCGTAGGACGTCGCGTTGATCGACTGCGTCCACGCCACCGGCACGGCCGGGGTGTCGTTGAACATGGGCACGGTCAGATCGAACGCGGCCGGAGGATCGATCGGGTCCCCGCCCTCCGCCGCCACCACGATGTTGTCCACCGCCCACCACCAGTCGTTGGTGGCGTCGAACATCTCCCATCGCAGACGCATCGACGAAGCGCCCGCCGGGTTGCTGACGGGAAGCACCACGGTCTCGTTCGTCGCGTCTGGTTTGAAGTTCGGCGAGGACGCGTCCGAATCCCAGAACAGCACCTGGGTGAACGGGCCTCCGTCGAAAGAGGCCCACACGGCCACCTTCTGGGTGTCCTCCGGCCGCCAGCTCGAGTCGAACCGGACAACCACGGTGCTCTCCGTGACGCCGCTGAGGCTGATCTGCGGCGACGTCAGCCGGGCGTTGAAGACGCCGGTGGAATCGGGGTCGATCCCGAAGGGGTCGAAGTCGTCCCACTCGTCGGGGTCCGCCACGGCGACACGGCCGCTGCCCTTGGTGAACTCCTCGCGGAGCTGGCGGTCGGCGTTCTGCCAGAACCCCTTGTCCGCGACCGCCCAGCCCTGCCACTCGGCCACGCCGACGCCGGCCGGCGCCGGCAGCGACGGGCCCGCGTCGTCCCAGTCGTAGCCGAACTCCTGGGTCCACCCGTTGTAGCCCCAGAACCCGTCAAAGGGCGTGTTGACGAAGTCCCCGCAGTCGATGAAGGCGGGCACCGGCGGATCGCCGCAGAACGTGTTCGCGTTCGGCTGGCCGCACTGCACGCCGTCGCCGAAGATCGCCTCGGCGTAGCAGCCGCGGCGGTCCGTGCTGCCCGTCTGGACCAGCTCTTCCTGGTTGACGAACAGCGGGAAGGACTCGAAATCCTCGCTGAAGATGGTCACCAGCGATTGGGCCGCCACCGACCCGCCCGCCGCGGCGAGCAGGCCGACGGCCAGCAGCGCCTGTGCATTGTGATTGCTCATCATGATCTCCGATCTCCGTTCCACGGTACGGACCGTGCGGCGCGATCGGCCGCGTTTCACCGGTCCGTCCTCGCACGGAAGCGTACCGGACGGACTGTGATTTGCGACAAGCATGCGTCACGCCGCGTGAGAATTCGCGAACGTTTGACCAAAGTGTGATATCCCATCACGGGATCATGACACGACGCTCACACGAAGAGTCGAGCTCGCCGGCCGAGCATGAAGATCTCGCGCGGAACGGAGTGAAAATCATGGACATGCGGGCGCATCGGTGTAGCCTTGCGTTCAGCACACACGACCCGGACCCGGAGTCAAGTTGCTTCTACGAACCGTTCTTTGCAGAACCTTGACCCGCCGCTCATCCTTTCCCGCACCCGCAAGGAAGGCCCGATGCATCAGCCCCGCTACCCCGCCGCGCTCCTCGCGCTGATCGCGATTTCGCCGGCCGCCGCTCATCCCGGGCACGCGCACGTGCCGGACGGCATCGTCATCGCGTATGAGTTCCACCCCGATCACGCCGACGGCGCGGTGCTCAACGCCGTCGCCGGCCCGGCGGGGACGGTGATCGGGTCTGCCCGCTTCGTGCCCGACGCCCATGGCCATTCCATGCGCTTTGCCGGGGGTGACGCGTGGGTTCAGGCGGCATCAGCGCTTGACCGCATCCCGAACCTGCCGCGTCAGCAGATGACGCTTTCCGCCTGGGTGCGTGTCGATGAGACCACCGAGTGGGGCGGCCTGATCTCCGCCGTCAGCGATGATGGAGGCCGCGAGTCCGGCTGGGTGCTCGGGTACGACCGCGATTCCTTCACGTTCGGCCTGTCCACGGCGGGCGCCGACGACGGCCGCATCACGTATCTCGACGGCCGCACTCCGATCGAGCTCGGCCGGTGGTACCACGTGGCCGGCATCTACGACGGCACGCGCACGTCACTCTACGTCAACGGCCGCCTGGACGCCGAGACCACCGAGCAGTCCGGGGAGATCCGCTACGACCTGCGCGTCCCGCTCGTCTTCGGGGCGTACAAGGATCTGGACGAGACCCACCCCCTGAACGGGCGGATCCGCCAGGCGGTGGTCGCCGCGGTCGCCGCGGACGAAGACGCGATCCGGTCCGAGTTCGAACGGATCCGGGTCCTGACCGATCTCCCGGCGTTCAGCGAGCGGACGTTCTCGTGGACGGTTGAGCCGTTCGTCTGCTTCGCAGACCAGCAATCCGTTCGGATCGTCTGCGAGATCCCGGTCGAGGCGGCCGTCAGCCTCCGCTACCGCACCGCCGCGGGCGAGTTCAGCCAGATCGACCGCCCGGCCGCACAGGGCATCCATACCTTCGAGATCGACGGTCTGCAGCCGGGCGAGGTGTACTACTACCAGGTGACGGCCGAGGACGGCCAGGGCGGCTCGCTCGAGACCGAGCTGATGAGTTTCCAGACCGCGGTGGACCGCGGCAAGGCGTTCAACTTCATCATGATCGGAGACACCCAGGCCCAGCCCGAGGTGGTCCGCCGCATCGCCGAGATCGCCTGGTCCCACCGCCCCAACTTCGTGAGCATCGCCGGCGACCTGGTCACGACCGGCGCGGACAAGTCCCACTGGACCGGCCACTTCTTCCCCAACATGCGTCCGCTCATCAGCCGGGTCCCCCTGTTCCCCGCCCTGGGCAACCACGAGGGCAACGCCCAGCACTATTACGACTACATGTCGCTGCCCGACCCGGAATACTTCTACCGGTTCAGCTACGGCGACGCCGACTTCTTCGTGCTGGACAGCCAGAAGCCGATGGGCCCCGGGTCAGAACAGTACATCTGGCTGGAAGAGCAACTCAAGGTCTCCGATGCCCGATGGAAGTTCGTGATCCACCACAAGCCCGCCTACTCGTCGGACGAGAACGACTACGGCAACAGCTGGACCGGCCCCACGCAGCTCGGTGATGTCAAGGTCCGCAGCATCGTGCCCCTCTATGAGCAATACGGCGTGGACGTGGTCTTCAACGGCCACATCCACGTCTACGAGCGTACGTTCCCGATCCGTGAGAGCAGAGCCGTGAACGAGAACGGTGTGATCTATCTGACCATCGGCGGCGGCGGCGGCGGTCTGGAGAACTTCGCACCGTTCAACCCGTGGTTCTCCGACAAGAAAGTCCGCACGCACCATCTGTGCTTCGTCTCGGTCAACGGCGATCACCTGCGGGTCCAGGCCATTGACGATCAGGGCCGCCTGTTCGATCACTTCGAAGTCCGCAAGGGCCGCGACTGACAACGGCAAGGGTCCGCAGAAGGCCGCCCCACCACAGCCACGATACGAACGCCCCGTTTCAACACGCACCCGGAGCCGACCACGTGAAAGACGCGCCGCATCGCCCCAAGCCAACCACCACCGCGATCGAACTGGTCGTCTTCGACATCGCCGGCACCACCGTCCAGGACATCGGGTTCGTCGAACGCGCGTTCCTGTCCGTCGCCGCCGCACACGGCCTCGGTCTGGATGCCGCCTGGATCAAGCCTCGGATGGGCGTGCACAAGCTCGCCGTCATGCAGGAAGCCCTCCGGCAGGGTGGCAGCAGCACACCCGCGACGGCCGAGCAGCTGGCACGCGCGTTCGAGGAGGCGATCGACCGTGAGGTCGAGTCCGGCGCCGCGCCGGCCCTTCCCGGCGCGGCCGAGCTGATCCGGGATCTGCAAGCCGCCGGGGTCCGCGTGGCGTTCACGACCGGCTTCTCGCGTCGGACCGCCCTCCGCGTGCTCGAGGCCGCGGACCTCGAGGGGGACACCGTCGTAGCCTCCGACGAGGTCGCCCGCGGCCGGCCGGCCCCGGACCTGGTGTTCGAGGCCATGCGCCGAACCGGCGTCGACGCCGCTGCGCAGGTCGCGGTGATCGGCGACACCCCCTCCGACCTGGGATGCGGCACGGCATCGGGCGCAGGACTCGTCGTGGGGATCGGTCACGGCACCCACACCCTGGAGGAGCTGGCCGGTCATCCTCACACCCATCTGGTTCCGGATCTGTACACGCTCCGCGAACTCCTGTCGCAGCACGTGCTGCCCTGCCATCCGGAGCAGGTCTGATGCAACGGTCGGACTGCGTCGTGGTCGGGGCCGGCATCATCGGCCTGGCGACCGCCTACGCGTTGCTCAAGGCCGGCCGATCGGTGGTCATCCTTGACCGGGACGCGACGCCGCTCGGCGCTTCGATCCGCAACTTCGGCATGGTGTGGCCCGTCGGAGTTCCGGCCGGCGCCACCGCCGACCTCGCGCTTCGCAGCCGGGAACTCTGGCTCGAGGCCGCGGCCGAGGCGGGATTCTGGATCGAGCGCTGCGGCTCGGTGCACCTGGCCTACGCCGAGGACGAACTGGCCGTGCTGCGCGAGTTCGTGGCGATGGAGGACACAGACCGCGGCCTGCGGCTGCTCGGCCCGGAACAGACGATGGAGCGCGCCCCGGGCGTCAATCCGCGCGGTCTCATGGGCGCGATGTGGTCGCCGACGGAACTGAACGTCGAGTCCCGCACCGCGCTGCCGGCGCTGTGGGACTGGATCGCCCGCCAGCCGGGCATCCGCCTGGTTCGCAACGCCCCCGTCGTTTCGGCGGGCCCTGGCGTTGTCCGAACGGCCGACCATCGCACGTTCGAAGCCGAGCAGGTCTTCCTCACGGCGGGCCGCGACGGCGTGACGCTCTACCCCCATCTTTTTCCCCCGGACCGCTTCGTCGCCTGCAAGCTCCAGATGCTGCGCACGGTGCCGCAGCCGGGCGGCTGGCGCGTCGGCGCCCACGTCGCCGGCGGATGGACGCTCCGCCACTACAAAAGCTTCGCAGCCTGCCCCTCACTGCCCGCGCTCGCCGCCCGCATCTCGGAGCAGCAGCCGGACTTCGACCGCTATGGCATCCACATCATGGCCAGCCAGCACTCGGCGGGCGACCTGGTGCTTGGCGACTCGCACGTGTACGACCGGGAGATCACACCCTTCGACGACGAACGGATCGACCAGCTGATCCTCGACAACGTCGCGAAACTCATCGCCCCACCCACGTGGAAGATCTCCCACCGCTGGCACGGGGTGTATCTGAAGCGGACCGACGGCCGGGCCACGCTCGTCGCCCGGCCCGAGCCGGGCGTCACGGTCATCAACGGCGTGGGCGGCCTGGGTATGACGCTCTCGTTCGGCCTCGCGGAACAGGTGGTACGCGGGGGCGAGGGCGTCTGACCCGTCCGCCGGGCCGGCCGCCGATCCGCTACTCGCGGGGTGTCCACGCGAACGTGACGTACTCGTTGCGGAACGTCCCGTCGTCGTAGAGATCGACGACCCCGTAGCCGTTCGTGCATTCGTGGTACGGCCCGCCCCACCACCCGCCGGACACCGCACCGTTGCAGCAGTAGGTCACGCCGTTGTACAGCACCTGATCGACCAGATGGATGTGACCGGAAAGGCACAGCCGGACGTTGGGGTGACGGCCGAAGAGATCCTTCAGACGCCGCGCGTCCACGTGCATCCACGCTCCGGGAACCACCCAGTCACCTGACTTCTCGTTCTCGCCGTCGAAATACGCACAGGCGGAGATGATCGGGATGTGGCTGAGCACCAGCACCGGGGTGGACGGCGGGGTCGCGGCCAGTTCGCCGGTCAGCCATTCGAACTGCGGATCGTCGAGAGCGCCCTTGTAGCCTCCCTCGCGGGGGCTCGTGCTGTCGAGGACCACACACTTCCACCCGTTCCGCTCGAACGCGTAGAACCGTCCGGGTGTCCCGAAGGCGTCGACCGCCCACGCCTTGCCATCCGTGGGATGCATCCGCAGCACGTCGTGGTTGCCGACACAGGCGTAGCTCGGCACGGAGAGCTCGTTCGCCAGCGCCCGGCGCCAGGTCTGCAGCTGAACATCGGCCCGTTCGGCCCCCGTGGATCCGTCGACGTTCATCAGGTTGTCGCCTCCGAAGAGCACGAAGTCGGGCGGGTCCGGCAACGACTGCGCATGCGCGAGCGCCGCCGCGAATCCTTCGCCCGCGGCCTTCTCCGGCTGGACGTGCGCGTCGGTCATGTGCACCAGACGCGCCACCCGCTTGGGGGCACGCGGCGCGAGGGCCGATCCCGGCGCCGCCACGCAGGCGATCACACCCCCGGTCAGCGACGCTCGCAGAACAGCTCGTCTTGACACGCCCGGCTCGTGGCCGGATCCCATACCTTCAACCCGAGCTTGCGATGTGCCTGATGTCATGCCCGAGCATACCAGCCGCGGACTTCGCGTGTGTTCAGATCCCGCCAAACGCCGCTCACCCCATCAGCACGCGCACCCACGTCGGCCGGGGGGAGGGGGGGGGGGGGGGGGGCAGAAGCTTCCCGGGCCCGAGATGTTTAACAAGTGTGAATTTTGTCACCCCTTGGAACCGTGGTACCGTGATCTCCATCGTCCCATCCCCGAGAGGAGGGTCCGCAGCGTGAAGGGTTCCTGCCGTTCCGTGCCAGAATGGCGTCGCTCGCTGCTCGCGTCCCACGCCACCCTCCTCGACGGCCCGCCGGCCGTCTGCTGGAACGTGGAACTGGTCGGCTCGCTGCTCGCTGACCTGGGCGCGCACCGGGTCCTTCTGGTCGTGGATCAGCCCGCGATCATGGCGGCCGGGATGGGGCGCGAGGTCTTCCGCCAGACCGCCGGCTGCGTGCACGAGGCTTTCTCCGATTTCGAGCCGAACCCGTGCTGGCAGGCCGGGGCCGCCGCGGCGCGGCTGGCGGCCGAGATCGATGCCGAGGCCGTCGTGGCCATCGGCGGGGGTTCGTGCTGCGACGTCGCCAAGATCGCCGCCCTTGGCTGCCGCAACCCGCGCATGGTCGACGCGCTGGCGCGGGGCGAGGGCATCACCGAAGCGCGTCCGCTGCCGATCGTCGCGGTGCCGACGACCTCGGGAACCGGAAGCGAGGCCACCCACTTCGCCGCGATCTATGTCGAAGGCCGGAAGGTCTCGGTCTCCCATCCGAGCCTGCTGCCGGCCTTTGCCGTGCTGGACGACCGCTTCCATCGGGCCATGCCGGCCCCACTCGCCGCGGCGACCGGGATGGACGCCCTGGCGCAGGCGATGGAGTCGATCTGGGCCGTCGGCGCCACCGCGGAATCGATCCGCCTGGCCGAGGCCGGCGGCCGGCTCGTCGCCGGCAGCATCACCGCCAGCGTGCGCACCGGCGATCCCGACGCCCGGCGCGCCATGATGCTCGGGGCTCACCTGGCCGGCCGCGCCATCAACATCAGCAAGACGACGGCGGCACACGCCCTGTCCTACCAACTGACGATGCGATACCGATTGGCGCACGGCCACGCCGTCGCCCTGACCGTCGGACACCTGGCAGCGGCGCTGGCCAGAGCGACTCCTGACGAATGTGTCCCGCCGATCGACCAAGCCACGCTGCGTGCCCGCGTCCGCAGGGCCGCCGCGCTGCTGGGGGTGGAGCCCGACGAACTGCCCGCGTGCCTCGCCGACCTGCTCGAGTCCATCGGGCTGGCGCCCGACCTCCGATCCGCCGGGGTCGACCGCGGCGAACTCGCCCGGCTGGCCGAAGAAGTCGATCCGGTCCGGCTCGCGAACAACCCGCGCCGCATGGACACCGCGACGCTGACGGATCTGCTCGACGCCGCCTGGGGTCCGAAGGTGATCATCCGCCCCCCCGCCGCGTTCGTGCCCGACACCACCCCGGCGTGAGAGCAGGAGTTCGATGCCAGACACGAGCATCGCACCCGGGCGGAGACCGCGCGCCCGGACCATCCCGTTGCGCGATTTAACGTGAGTTTCAAGATCGTGCGACGATACCGCGGTTGACCGCGAGGACCCCCGTGTGCTAGGTTGCCGCTCGGAGAAATCAGATCGGAGCGGCGCGGGGATCAGCCACCAGAACCGTCGTTCCCGCCGCGCGGTGCAACCCGCCTGAACCGCGTCATCTGCGCCCGGAGCCATGACCATGCATCCCCCCCCCGCCCGCGCGATCTCGAACGCCGACGCGCATGCGCTGATCGACCACATCTTCGAGCTCTTCAGAGCCCGCGGCGATCTGCTGTACGGCGAGGATGTGACGGAGCGGATGCACGCGGTGCAGTGCGGCGCCCTCGCGCTGGAACAAGGCTGCGGCACGACCCTGGTCGCCGCGTCGCTCCTCCACGACATCGGCCATCTGCTCCACGATCTCGGCGAGGACATCGCCGAACGCGGCGTCGACGCGCGGCACGAGGACATCGGCTGGGCCTGGCTCAGCGCCTGGTTCCCGCCCGCGGTGACCGAGCCGGTCCGCATGCACGTGGCGGCCAAGCGATACCTCTGCGCCGTGCACCCGGGCTACATGGCCGGCCTGAGCGACGCGTCGCGGAGAAGCCTGGAACTGCAGGGCGGACCGATGTCGCCGGAGGAAGTCGAGCGCTTCGAGGCCGATCCGTTCTGGGAAGATGCGGTGACGCTCCGGCACTTTGACGATACGGGCAAGGACGCCACGCTGGCGGAGGTCGATCTGGAGACCTTCCGCCCGGCCCTGCTCGATTCGCTTCGATCATCCGCGGCACCGTCCCCGTAAAGAATCGGTCAAGATGCGAAAAAAGCATGCGCCGGCCGGGTCTTCCGCCTCCTGACCGTCATGAATCAGGGATGTCCGGGCGCGGCGATCTGAGCGCCCGCCGCCCACGGTCCCGCGGGGAGCACGGATGGAATCCAGGTTGCGCGATCCGAGTCAGAGCCCGACCACCGGCGAAGCGCTCATCCGGCTCACGGACGTGCGCAAGATCTTTCCCGGCGGTGCCGTCGCGCTGGACCGCGCCTCGCTCGAGGTCCGCCCGCACGAGTTCATCGTGGTCGTCGGACCGAGCGGCGCGGGCAAGAGCACGATGCTGCGCTGCATGAATCTGCTCGTCCGGCCGACGAGCGGTCGGCTGGAAGTGGCGGGCGAACTGATCCACGGCGAGAAAGGTGCGCAGCTGCGCTCGGTCCGCGGGAGGGTCGGCATGATCTTCCAGCAGTTCGGGCTCGTCGGCAGGCTGAGCGTGTTCCAGAATGTCCTCGCCGGCCGCCTGCGATTCCACACCCTCGATTCCCCGCGCGCCCGACGCGTCACGCGGCTGATTCTTCCTTGTTTCGCGTGGCTCGCCGCGGTCATCGCGGCCGGCGCGATCATGGACGTGCCCGATCTGCTCCTCTGGGCCGCCGCCCTGGCCGCCGCCTGCCTGACCGGTGCGTGGTGCGTGCTCTGGTGTGTCACGGTCGGGCCGTCGGTGGTCCGCTTCTTTCCCGCCGCCGACAAGCGAGCGGCCATGGACGCCCTCCGCACCGTGGGCATCGCCCACCTCGCCGGCCGCCGGGCCGATCAGCTCTCCGGCGGACAGCAGCAACGCGTGGCCATCGCCCGCACGCTCGCCCAGGATCCGATGGTGGTGCTCGCCGACGAACCCATCGCCAGCCTCGATCCGGTCTCGGCCGAGGCGGTGATGGACGCCCTCCGCGCCATCAACATCGAGCGCGGCATCCCCGTCGTCGTCAACCTGCACCAGGTGGACGTCGCACGCCGCTACGCGACCCGCGTCATCGGCATGTCCGCCGGCCGCATCGTCTACGACGGAGCGCCCGAGGGCCTCACCCCGGCCGTCATCGACCGCATCTACCGCGGGGACGAGAGCCAGACGGCCAACGCGCCCGTCCAGAACGCCGCGGGCGCCGAGCACAATCAACCCGACCACCATCCGCGCAGCGCCCCGGGCGTTCCGCTCAAGGAGCAGGCATGGCTTCCCTCCCCCGCTGGCTGATACTCACCACGGCCGCCTTCATCGCAGCACTGCTTCCCGGCGCGTGCTCGGAGCGCGAGGCGTCCACCGCGTCCGCCCCTTCCGGCTCTCCCGCAGCGTCGGACGACCGAACGGACTGGCCGCCGGTCATCCGCATCGGCTTCGTGCCCTCGGAAGGCGGCGTGGACATCGTCGCACGCTTCGCCCCGCTGGTGGATCACCTGTCCGAACAGCTCGGGCATCCCATCGAAGCCCGCAGCGCGACCGAGTACATCGGCGTGATCACCGCCATGCAGAACAAGCAGCTCGAGTTCGCCTACTTCGGTCCCAAGGCCTACATCGAGGCCCGGACGATGGCCGGCGCGCAGGCCATCGTGCGCGAGCTCGACGCCCAGGGCAACCCCGGCTACCGATCGATCCTCATCGTCCACAAGGACAGCCCGCACCAGACCCTCGCCGACCTGCAGGGTGTGCGATTCGGCTTCGTTGTCCAGAACTCCACGTCCGGCTATCTCGTCCCCGCGGTCGGGATCGCCGAGCAGACCGGCGTGCGTCCCGAGGAGTACTTCGGACAGATCGTCTGGACCGGGACCCACGGCAACGCCATGCAGGCCGTCGCCCGGCGCGAGCTCGACGCCGCCGCCACCAACGATCTCGACCTCCGCGCGATGCACGAGGGCGGCTCGATCAACCGCGAGGATTTCCGCATCGTCTGGACCTCGGATCTGATCCCGGGCTCGCCCATCGCCGCCCGGTCCGACATCCCCGAGTCGCTCAAGGACGCCGTCCGCGAGGCGGTGCTCTCGATGAACGACCGCCCCGACGACCTCCGGGCCATGAGCCGCGGCGGCTTCACGCGGGCCTCCGATCAGGATTACGAGCCCATCCGGCTCCTGCAGGCCATCGAGGCCGATCTACTCTCCGGAGGCTGACGCCGTGCTTGAACGCCCCGACGCCCCGATGCCTCCGCACGCCCGCCCGTCCGCCCCGGTCCCGCACTCGCCTTGCCCGCCCGTCCAGCCCCCCACGACGCCCCCGGCCCCGCCGGTTGGCCGCAACCGGCCCGCCCTGCAGTGGGGATGGCGCGTGACGCTCGTCGTCGCGTGCCTGGGCCTGCTCGCGTGGTCCTGGCGCGACTCCGAGATGAGCCCCCACCTGCTCATCGAGCGGGCGCCCCGGGCCCAGGAGTACATCTTCGGCCGAGCGATCGAGCCCGCCGCCCGGGCGGACGCGCGGATACAGGCCGAGCGACTCACGGAGCTGACCGTCCGACGCGACGCGGAAGCCAGGCTGCGGACCGAGCTGGGGATCGGCCGGACGGACCCCGTCCCCGCGGAGTTCGAAGCCATGCTCGAGGACGCCGTCTCCGCGCGTCGGCAGGCGATCGGCGATCAGGGGTACGAGCGGCTGATCCGCGCGCGGGAGGACCAACTGCTCGGGCAGATCCGCGGCGGCTATTTCCCGCCCGAGACCGGCCGGGAGAACCTGCGACTCTACTGGACCGCGCTGCTCGAAACCGTCGCCATCGCGGTGTGGGGCACGCTCATCGCCGTGGTGCTCGCCGTCCCGGCCGCGGTCTTCGGGGCCCACCGCAGCATGAGCATCCTCGTCCCCGGTTCCGCCGGACGCAGCCGCATCATCCGGACGCTGGGGATCTTCGGCACCCGCCGCGTCTTCGACGTGTGCCGCGGCTTCAACGAGTTCGTCCTGGCGCTGATCTTCGTCGCCATTGTCGGGCTGGGGCCCTTCGCCGGGGTGCTCGCGCTGGCCTTTCACACCTTCGGCGTGCTGGGCAAGGTGATCAGCGAGGCGATCGAAGCGGCCAAGGTCCCCGAGATCGAGGGGATCTCCGCCGTCGGCGCCGGCCCCGTGCAGACGGTGTCCTACTCGATCATCCCGCAGGTCATGCCCTACATCGTCAGCCAGAGCCTTCTGCGCTTCGAGTCCAACGTCCGGTCCGCCTCGGTCCTCGGTCTGGTCGGTGCGGGCGGGATCGGGTTCCTGATCGACGCCAAGCTCAAGGCCTACCGGTTCACCGAGGTCGCCACGATCATGATCATGGTCATCATCGCCGTGACGATCATCGATTTCGCCTGCGGCAGGATCATGAAGCGCCTGGTCTGACCACGCCGCGTGGCTTCGACCGTCCTTTCCGGCCCTCCCTCCCCGCCCGATCCGGCCAGCTCCGCGCCCACGCTATCCGGCCAGCCGCGTCCGGAACGCCAGCAGCAACCG
The DNA here is from genome assembly GCA_964399525.1 of uncultured Phycisphaeraceae bacterium. Lineage (GTDB taxonomy): Bacteria > Planctomycetota > Phycisphaerae > Phycisphaerales > UBA1924 > UBA6054. The sequence goes on from CAYNRF010000013.1 coordinate 21,331, forward strand.
CTCCAGCGGCTCCAGCTCCCCGAGCTCCCGCAGCCGCTCGACCATCGGCGGGATGTCGTGCACGATCACCCCTTCGACCCCGCGCAGCGCCAGCCGCGTCATGGTGCCCGTGTCGTTGACCGACCACACGTGCACCCCGCGTCCGCGGCGGGCCGCGTCGGCCAGAAACGACGGCGTCGCCACCGACACCGGGACGGAATAGAAGTCGACGTCCAGCCGGGCCACGTCGCCCACCGACGCGCTGAGCACGATGCCGACGCGACGCCCGGGATCGATGCGGCGCACCGCCGCGAGCGCCGGCACGGACAGCGAGGTGATCACGCACCCCCGGTCGCCATGAACCCGAAGCGCATCGAGCACGCCCGCCGCCAGCCGCTCCTCGTCCCCACGCAGCGATTTGAGCTCGATGTTCAGCGAGAAGCCCTCCGGCGCCCACGCCTGCATCGCCCCCAGCAGCTCGTCGAGCGTCGGGACCCGCTCGCCGGCGAAGGCCGGATCGAACCAGGCCCCCACGTCGAAGCCGCGCAGCTCCTGCAGCGTCATGTCCGCCACGCGGCGCGGGTCCCGCCCCAGCCGACGCATGTCCGTGTCGTGGAACACCACCACCCGCCCGTCGCCGGTCAGCATCACGTCGATCTCGGCCCGGTCCGCGCCGAGCCGGGCCGCCATCTCCACCGCCGGGATCGTGTTCTCCGGCGCCACCGACGCGGCGCCCCGGTGCCCCGTGATCTCCATCTCCAGGGGCCTGTCCAGATCGTCCACCAGGCGCCCGGAGACCACCAGGCCCACGACCAACAGCCCAACGCAGCACGCGAGCAGCCCGAGCCCGCCCCGACCCGCCACCCGACCCGCCACCCGGTGCGCGGTCTCAACTGCCGCGCATACACCCCCATCCTGCGCACCCGAAGCCGGCTCGGCGCCCGGCGACCATCGCCGCCACATGCTGAACACCAGCAGCGCATCCCCGGCCCGCAGCACCACGCCCTCCACCGTGAGCGTCGCGGCGGAAACGAGCAGCACGAGCCCCGCCACGAAGGCGCTTACCCGGAGCGAACCAAACTCCACGGACACCGCCGCCACCGAGCCCGCATAGACGAGCGAAGAGAGCAGGAACGAGGCCAGCGTGACCCCGCCGAACCAGCCCAGCCGCACGAGCATGGCGTCACGGATCCGACCCCGCATCAGCCCCGAGCTGATCCGCATCGCTTCCGCGGGCGTTCGCCCTTCGAGCACGCAGACCGGCAGCGCGAGCGACCACCGCATGGCCAGCGGCACGGCCAGACACAGGCCCGCCAGCGCCACCGGGCCGATGCCCGCCACGGCAAGCCAGAACCGCGCGGGCCGCGTGGTCACCACCCAGTACAGTTCCACGCCGCGCACCGCCCACCAGCCGATCCCCGCGATCACCAGCAGGAACGGCGCCAGCACCAACGACAGCAGGCCGAGCTGCCGCGCCACCAGGCCCGCGATCGCCGGGGATCGACGCAGCGCGTCCAGCACCCCCCGCACCGCCATGCCGCGCCAGGGCGCTCCGCCCCCCCGGCCCGGACCGCGGCCCGGACCGCGGCGCTCGCACTCCGACGCCACGACCATGGTCGCCGCACGTCCCAGCGCGGTGCCGAACACCGCCACCAACGCGGCCAACGACAGCACGCCCAGACCCGCCGGCGAGAGCAGAAACCCGGCGATGTCCTTGTTGGCCACCGCGTACCGCCCGCTCCGGCCGATCAGCCAGTTGGTCGCCCACGACGCCGCCGGCGTCAACGCCGCGGCGGCCGACGCCTCGATCCCGAGCCAGGCCGCCACATACGCCAGCGGCGCAGCCCGCAGCCGCCCGATCGCACCGGCAAACGCCCACCCGCCGGTCCTCCACGCCACGCCGCACCCCCTCGCCCTGCCCGGTCCTGCGCCTCGTCCGGCCTGTTGCGTCCCGGTCCGGCCCGATCCGGACCGCGGCCGGTGTTCCCCGTCAGGGTATCGCGCTGGTCTCCGACCCGCTCAGCCGACCCGCATCACCCACGCCGCGCCGGCCGCCCGCGATGCCAGCGCGGAGAACCGGGCCGCGGCCCCGGCCTCGACCAGCGCCACCGCGCACCCGCCGAAGCCGGCCCCGGTCATCCGGGCGCCCAGCGCCCCGGGCAGCCCCCGTGCCCCCTCCACCACCGCGTCCAGTTCCGCGCACGACACCCGGTACAGGTCCCGCAGCGACCGGTGCGACTCGTCCATCAGCCGTCCGACCGTCGTCAGATCTCCGCCGCGCAGCGCCTCGCAGGCCGCCACCGCCCGCCCGATCTCCCGGGTGATGTGCGTCGCGGCGTCACGCTCGAGGTCCGGCAGACCCGAGAGGTCTGACCCGACCGCGTCGCGGAGGGACCTGGCCCCGAGCATCGCCGCCGCCCGCTCGGCCGCCGCGCGCCGGGCCGCGTACGCGCCGCCCGCGACCGCGTGGCGCACCCCGGTGTCCATCACGAACACCGCCGCGGTGTCCGGAAGCGGCACGTGCTCGAACGAGGCATCCCGGCAATCCAGCCGCAGCAGCGATCCCGCCCGCCCCACCGCCGCCGTCGCCTGGTCCATCAGCCCGCACGGCGCCCCAGCAAACCGGTGCTCGGCCCGCTGACACAGCCGCGCCACCGCCATCGGCTCCAACTCGACCCCCCACAACCCGCACACCGCCCGCGCCACCGCGACCTCCACCGCCGCCGAGCTGGACAGCCCCGAGCCCACCGGCACGCTGCCCGCCAGCGCCAGATCCACGCCCTCTTCTTCCCGTCCCGCCAGCGCCGCAATCTCCGCCACCACCCCCACCGCGTACGACGCCCAATGACCGATCGGCACGCCCAGGCCCGGCGTCATCGCGTCGCGCCCGTCGCACGCGTGCACCCCGTCAAACGCCGTTGAAGCCACCCGGACCCGCCCGGGTTCGCACGCCGGCCCTGCCGCACACGCGCACCCCAGACCGATCGGCATCGGCAGCACAACGCCGCCCTGGTAATCCACGTGATCGCCGATCAGGTTGACGCGCCCCGAAGCCCATCCATGGACCGCGTGCGGCCATGAAAAACGGGCGGCGAACAAGTCGCACGCCCGCATCACATCGTCTTCACGACCCATCGGTCACGCCTCGCACGCGTCCGACACGCTCGGGCAGGTGCACTGCAGATTCCGGTCGCCGTACGGGTTGTCCACGCGTCCCACGGGGCTCCAGAACTTGAAGGCCCGCAGGTGCTCGGCCGGGTATGCCGCCTCGTCGCGCGAGTAGCCGTGCTTCCAGGCCGAAGCGGTCACCTCACCGAGCGAGTGCGGGGCGCCCTTCAGCGGGTTGTCGTCCTGCGACCAGTCACCCCGCTCGACCCGGGCGATCTCTGCCCGGATCGCGATCATCGCGTCGCAGAACCGGTCCAGCTCCGCCTTGGACTCCGACTCCGTCGGCTCGACCATCAGCGTGCCCGGCACCGGCCAGCTCATCGTCGGCGCGTGGAACCCGTAGTCGATCAGCCGCTTGGCGATGTCGTCGATCTCGATGCCCGCCGACTTCTTGTAGGGCCGGCAGTCCAGCACGAACTCGTGCGCCACCCGACCCTTGCTTCCCTTGAACAGCACTGGGTAATGGTCCTTGAGCCGCTCGGCCATGTAGTTGGCGTTGAGGATCGCCACCTCGGTCGCCTTCTTGAGCCCGCGCGGCCCCATCATCGCGATATAGACCCACGAGATCAGCAGGATGCTCGGCGAACCGTACGGGGCCGCCGACACGGCCCCCACCGAATGCTCGCCCGCGCTGGAGGGCCGCAGGACCGTGTGCCCGGGCAGGAATGGCCGCAGCTTGTCGTTCACGCCGATGGGCCCCATGCCCGGCCCGCCGCCGCCGTGCGGGATGCAGAAAGTCTTGTGCAGGTTCAGGTGGCACACGTCGGCCCCGAAGTCGCCCGGCCGGCACAGCCCCACCTGGGCGTTCATGTTCGCCCCGTCCATGTACACCAGCCCCCCGTGCTCGTGCACGACCGCGCACATGTCGCGGATGTTGTCGTCGAACACGCCGCAGGTCGACGGGTAGGTGATCATCGCGCACGACAGCGTGTCCGCGTGCTGCTCGGCCTTGGCCTTCAGGTCGCTGAACACGATCGCGCCCTGCTCGTTGACCTTGACCGGCACCACCTTCATGCCCGCGATCACCGCCGAGGCCGGGTTGGTCCCGTGCGCGCTCTCGGGGATCAGGCACACGTCCCGGTGCGCGTTGCCGTGGTGCTCGTGGTACGCCTTGATCACCAGCAGGCCCGCGTACTCGCCCTGCGAGCCCGCGTTGGGCTGCAGCGACACCGCGCTGAACCCCGTGATCTCCGCCAGCCACGCCTCGAGCTGCGCAAAGATCTCGGCGTACCCCTCCCACTGCTCGCGCGGCGCGAACGGGTGCATGTTGCCGAACTGCGGCCACGTCACCGGGATCATCTCGCTCGTCGCGTTGAGCTTCATCGTGCACGACCCCAGCGGGATCATCGAGTGCGTCAGCGACAGGTCGCGCGACTGGAGCTGCTGGATGTACCGCAGCATCTCGGTCTCCGACCGGTGGCTGTTGAACACCGGATGCGTCATGAACCGGCTGGTCCGCGCGAACGCCGCGGGGATCTGCGTGTCCGCCCGCTCGAGCAGCCCGTCCAGATCCTCGCTCGCCCGGCCGCCGAACGCCTCGATCAGATCGCCCAGCAGATTCCGGTCGGTCGTCTCGTCCAGCGTCACGCCGACGGTGCCGTCGCCGAAGTCGCGCAGGTTGATCCGCCGCGCCCGCGCCGCGCCGATCACGTCGCTCGCGTTGCCCTTGACCTTCACCCGCAGCGTGTCGAACACCAGCTGGTCGCCCACCGTGTGGCCCAGGTCCGCCAGCGCCACCCGCAGCGTCTGCGTGTACGCCCGCACCCGACGCGCGATCCGCGTCAGCCCCTCCGGCCCGTGGTACACGCCGTACATCGACGCCATGATCGCCAGCAGCACCTGCGCCGTGCAGATGTTGCTCGTCGCCCGGTCCCGCTTGATGTGCTGCTCGCGCGTCTGGATCGCCAGCCGCATCGCCGGGTTCCCGTGGCTGTCCCGAGACACGCCCACCAGGCGCCCCGGCAGCTTGCGGACGAACTCCTCGCGCGTGGCCATGTACGCCGCGTGCGGCCCGCCGAACCCCATCGGCACGCCGAACCGCTGGGCGCTGCCCACCGCCACGTCCGCCCCCCACTCGCCGGGCGGCGTCAGCAGCACCAGCGCCAGCGGGTCGGCCACCGCCACCGTCAGCGCCCCCGCCGCCTTCGCCCTGGCCGCCAGTTCCTTGTAGCACTCCACCCGCCCGTCGGTGGTCGGGTACGCCACCATCACGCCGGCCACATCCTCACCGATCACGAAGTCCTTCGGCGACGAGACGCGGATCTCCACGCCCATCGAGTCGCCGCGCGTCCGGGTGACCTCGATCGTCTGCGGATGGCAGTCGTCCGCCACGAGGAACACCCGCCGCCTGCCGCTGCCGTGCTGCACGCACAGGCTCATCGCCTCGGCCGCCGCGGTGCCCTCGTCCAGCAGGCTCGCGTTGGAAAGCGGCAGCCCCGTCAGGTCCGCGATCATGGTCTGGAAGTTGAGCAGCGCCTCGAGCCGGCCCTGCGCCAGTTCCGCCTGGTAAGGCGTGTACTGCGTGTACCAGCCGGGGTTCTCCATCACGTTGCGCAGCACCACCGGCGGCGTGATCGTCCCGTGGTAGCCCATGCCGATGCAGGAGCGGAACACCTTGTTGCGGTCGGCGATCCCGCCGAGCTCGCGCAGCAGCGTCCACTCGTCACGCGCCGCCGGCAGCTCCATCAGCCGGTTCAGCCGGATGTCCGCCGGCACCACCTGGCCGACCAGCTCGTCCAGCGAGCCGAGCCCCAGCGCGGCCAGCATCGCGGCGACGTCGTGGTCCCGCGGCCCGATGTGCCGGGTGTCGAACCGCGCCCGGTCGTCCAGCGGGCTGACCGCCGGGCCCACCGGGGCCGAAAAGGGGCGGGAAACGGAGGCCGACGGGGTGGAGGTGGCGGTCATCGGTGATCCCAGAAAGGACAGGCGGTCGCGGAGCGGCGGCGGCCCGGAACGACGCACAACCGTCGTCCCGACCGCACCGTGAATCCTATGGAGCCTCGTCGCGTCTGGCCGGTACACTCGTCTCACAGGAGGCTCCATGACACGTTCGGCAAGCGGTTTCATTCGGATGTTCGCGCTCCCCGTCGCCCTTGCGACGACCGGCCTGACGCTCGGCCCGCTCCCCGCACCGGCGAACGCCGCCGCACTGACCGGCCAGGCCCAGACCCAGGCCCAGACCCAGGCCCAGACCCAGGCCCGGACCGGGTCGCACGCCCGCACCCAGCCGGAGAAGACCCCGGACGACGTCCGCGCCGAACGCGCCCGCAACCGCCTCGGCGAGAACGCCCCCGCCCTCGAACGCGCCGCCGAAGCCCCCCGCGACCTCCCCCCGGTCGACCCGGCCCTCATCGAGTTCTATCGGGCCAACGTCATCGAACTGGCCGATCCCGCCTACGAGGGCCGCGCCCCCGGTTCGGTGGGCATCGAGCGGGCCGCGGTGCGCATCGAGGACCATTTCCGCTCGCTGGGTTTCCAACCCGCGTTCGCCAGATCCGAACTGGCCGCCGACGGGACCGAGGTGCTCACCCCCCGGTCCACGTTCCGCCAGCACTTCGACGTCGCCGAGGAGAACCGCGTCGCCACCGCTTCCATGACCGCCGACGGGCAGGCCCTGACCCCGGACGTCGATTTCTCCGTCCTCGCTTACTCCGGCTCGGGTGACGTGACCGCGGCGCTCGCCTTCGCCGGCTACGCCATCGTCTCCGGGCCCGACGGGTACCTGGGGTTCGACCCCAACACCCGCTTCGAGGACAGGATCGTCCTCGCCCTCGCCTACGAGCCGATGAACCCGGACGGCACCTCGCGCTGGCAGGAAGACGGCTTCAGCCACCACGCCCAGATGACCCACAAGGCCAGCGCCCTGATCCGCCGCGGCGCCAAGGCGGTCCTCATCGTCAAGCCCCCCCACGCCCGGGACGAACGCGCCGGCCTCCTCGAGACCGTCGACTCGACGCGGACCGGCCGCCCCGGCCTCAACGCCCGGGCCCTGCGCTTCGACGCCCCCGTCCTCCAGATCACGCCCGAGACCGCCCAGCGCCTCCTCGACCGCGCCGGTGACCCCACGCTCACGCTGCCCGCCCTCATCGAACGGGCCAACGAGGGGGCCGTCACCATGGACCTGCCCGGCGGACCCGTGTCCCTGGGCGTCTCCATGAAAACCGCCTCGACCCAGGCCTTCAACGTCGGGGCCGTCCTGCCCGGCGTCGGGCCGCTCGCCGACGAGTACATCGTCATCGGGGCCCACTACGACCATGTCGGCTACGGCAGCACCGGCGCCATGCCCGGAAACGCCGGCCAGCTCCACCCCGGCGCCGACGACAACGCCTCGGGCACCACCGGCATGATGCTCGCCGCCAAGACCATCTCCGAGCGGGTGCGTGCCCTTCCCCCCAACCAGCCCCGACGCTCGTTCCTCTTCCTCGCGTTCTCCGCCGAGGAGATGGGCCTGCTCGGATCGATCTACTACACCCGACAGCCCATCGTCCCCAACGACCGCCACGCGCTGATGCTCAACCTGGACATGATCGGCACGCTCGAGCAGGACCCCCTCGAGATCGGCAACCTGCGGTCCTCACCCGACCTGCCCGCCCTCGTCGATCCCCATTTCGAGCGGTCGGGCCTGGTGGTCGCCCGCGAGACGTCGGTGGGCAACGGACGCTCCGACCACGCCTCCTTCGACGCCGTCGGCGTGCCCAACCTGTTCTTCTTCACCGGACTGCACCCACGCTACCACCGCCCCCAGGACACCGGCGACACCGTCGACTTCGAGGGCGGCGCCCGCATCGCGCTGCTCGCCGCCGACATCGCCATGGACTTCGCCGTGCGTTCCGAACCGCTCGTCCACCGCCGCGCCATGGCCGCCGCGGACCCCGCCGCCGGCCAGCCCACCGTCCGCATCGGGCTGATGCCCGCCAACGCCACCAAGGGCGGCATCCTCGTCCAGCGGGTCTTCCCCGACACGGCCGCCTCCGCCGCCGGCATCGAGCCCAACGACCGCCTGCTCACCTGGAACGGCCAGCCGCTCCGCTCGGTCGAAGACCTCCGCCCCCGCCTGGTCGAACACAAGCCCGGCGACGTGGTCAAGGTCACCCTCGAGCGCGCCGACCAGACCCTCGAGGTGGAAGTCACCCTCCGCGGCATCGAATAAATCCAATCCAATCAAACACTTACATCCCGCCGCCCGCCCTCCTATCCTTCTCGCGTATGACCCAGACCATCGAACTGACCCACCCGGACCTGGCCGAGATCCGCGCCAGCGACA
>CAYNRF010000014.1:0-12763 GCA_964399525.1 uncultured Phycisphaeraceae bacterium
CACCGCCGCGATGTCGAAGCGGATGGTGCCGGTTGCGCTCAGGCGGCCGTCGGTTATGGCATAGCGGATCTCACGCGGGCCATTGATGTCCTCGTCCTGGCCGAACTGATAGCGGTTGTCGGGCAGCTCGAGGATGCGCGCGTCCGCGATGGACGACTGGATCGAGACGAAGCGGATCGCGTCGCCATCCAGGTCGGTGTCGTTGGCGAGCAGGTCGGCGATGGTGAATTCGAACGGCGTGTCCTCGACCGCCGCGAAGATGTCGGTCGCGGCGGTCGGCCTGCGGTTGGTGCTCTGGACGACGACGTCAACGAGACCCTGGCTGGTGCCGTGGCGGTCGTCGGTGACCTCGTAGCGGAAGCCCGCGAGGCCCGCGAAGTCGGGCGTCGGGGTGAAGGTGATCTGCCCGCCCTCGAATTCGACGGTCCCATTGACCGGCTGCAGCACGCCGAGGAATCGGATTGGATCGCCGTCCACGTCGCTGTCATTGGCAAGCAGCCGCGCCGGATCGATCACCAGCACGGCGTCCTCGAGCACATGGACGGTGTCGGTGACGGCGAGCGGCGGGTCGAGGAGCGAGAGCACATCGAGCGAGAGCAAGGCCTGAACCGGCCCCTCGCGGTCGTCTGTGAGGGTGTAGAGAAGCGTCTCGGAACCCGCGAAGCCGGTGTCGGGCGTGTAGGTGACGGCGGCGCCGGCATTGCCGTCGAACGAAACCGTGCGGATGGCCTCGCGCGTCGTCGTGCCATCGCTGCTGGTGAAGCGGATGGCCAGGCTGCCGAGCATGTCGAGCGGGACGGTCGCGCCGATCTCGCCCGTCGCCTCGTCGAGCACCATCCACCCCGGCAGCGACGACCCGTCTGCCAATGTCGCGCCCCAGGCACCGCCAGGAACCGGCTCGAAGCCCTCCGGCGGAGCAACGACCATGGAGGCGAGTTCGACATCGAGGACGCCATGGCGCGGCGCGCTGATGGCAAGCACCCGCATCGGGTCGCCGTCATCGTCCCGGTCGTTGTCGAGGAGCGTCGTGACGAGAAACGTCGCCGCGCCGTTCTCGAGCAGTTCGAAGCGGTCAGTGACACCGAATGGAAGTTCGCGTTGTGGCGCAACGTTGAAGACGATGATCGCGGGTTCCGCCGATTCACCGCCCTTCTCGTCATTGGCGTCGTAGGTGAATGCGACAGAGCCGTTGAAGTCCTTGGGCGTTGCCAGGTTGATGCGTTCGGGCAGGTCGGCGACGGCGACGCCATCGAACTCGTCGTCAACGGTGAAGGTCTCGTCGACCACCGCCTCCGTGATGATCCACATCGCCGGCAGTCCATCGCCCGTGACGGCAATCCGCACAGGGACAGCCCCGACATAGCTCGATGGGGGCGTGCCCGCGAAGGTCAGCGTGTCCGGATCGAAGATCAACCAGTCGTCGAGCGGCGCACCGCTCTCGCGCGTGGCCACCAGGGAAGTCGCCCCCGCGAGGGGGAGGCCGAACAGTCCCTGCGCCTCGAGCAGCGGATCGCCGGCCAGGATCGCATTGATCGCCGGGTCGAGAGTCTGGTCGGGATCAATCAGGAACTCGATGGTGAAGCCGCGCTCGGTCGACCGGTAGACGTGTTCCGGGAGGCCCAGCAGGCCGTCGGGCGTGAAGGTGACCTGGACGCGCACCGGGTCGGCATCGGGGTCGGGCTCGAAGCCGGTCAGGAAGAAGCTGCGCGCTGCGGCATCGAAGCCGAGCCAATCGGGTAGCGGTCGCCCGCCGACCCGCGTCGCGGCGAAGCTGCCGCTCGAGATGTCGAATGTGGCGACGTCATCGCCATCGCCGTCGAGTGTCCAGGAATAGGCCTGGCGAAGGGTGAAGCCGCCGAGAACGACATCGGCGACCGGGAGGCCCGCCAGCAGTTCGGCCGCTTCATCGGGGCCGAAGGCAAAGCGGAAGGCATGGACTGCTTCGTTCGAGGGGTCGGTCACGAAGACCGCGATGTCCAAGGGTGCGGCCAAGCCCCCGGGCATGACGCCGCTGAAGGTCAGCGTCGCGGCATCGAAGTTCAGCCATTCGGGCAGGTCGCGGTTGTTCCCGGCCTTCGCCTCGACCGTGTAGTCCGGCGAGAGGAAGCGGGTGGTCAGGACACCGAGCAGTTCGGTCTCCTGGAAGAAGATCACGTCGCCGTCCACATCCAGATCGTTGCCGAAGGCCTCGGCCGGTATGACGTACTGGGGGCCGTCCTCGAGGCCGCGGACCAGGTCGTTCCGCAGCACCGGTCCGCTGTTGCGCGGCAAGATCGTGAGGTGCGCAACGGCGCTGTCCGTGCCGCCGCGGCCGTCGCTGATCGTGTACTCGAAGCTTGCCGGGCCGTTGTAGTCCGGCTTCGCGGCGAACTCGATCATGCCCTCGGCATTGACACGGACCTTGCCGTTGACGGCGAAGCGGTAGACATCGACGAAGCCCAAGGCGTCGCCGTCCGGATCGGTGTCGTTGGCGAGCAGCACCGCCGGGTCGATGACGATGACCTCGTCTTCGAGCATCCTGAGGCCGAAGTCGTCGCGCGCGTCCGGCGGCAGGTTCTGCGGCCGCACGCGTATGCCGAAGGACAGCGTCGCCTCCGCGCCGCGCGCGTCGATCACGTTGAAGGCGATCGCCGCATCGCCCAGCGCGAAGGGCGTGAAGGCGATGGTCCCCGCAGCCTGGTCGAACACCTCGAAGCCGTTGTCGGAGGCGTTGCCGTCGGCGGCAATTTCGAGGCCGACGAATTCGAAGGCGTCGCCCTCTACGTCGTACACCTTCGCCATCAACTGCTCGACCGTGAAGACCGTGGTCTCCTCGAGCTTGACCACTGCGCGGCCGCTGGTGATGCGCGGCGCGTCGTTGACCGGCGCGAAGTAGATCTCCACGTCGGCCTTGCTGGTGGCGCCGGAGGCATCAGCGAGGATGTAGCGGAAGCCGGCGAAGCCGAAATGGTCGGGCCGCGACAGAAGCTCGATGTACTGGCCGTCCAGCTTCCAGGTCGCGTCCGTCGCCGGCCCGTCGTACTCGTCGTCGTCGTAGGGGCGCAGCGCTTCGCCCGCCGCATTGGTCAGCGGCTCTGCGCCGATGATGCGCAGTCCCTCCTGCTCGTGGTCGCCATCGACATCGTAGTCGTTCGCGAGCAGGTTCTCGAGGCGGATCCGGAGCGGCACGTCCTCCAGGCCGTAGACGAGCGGGTCGTCGACGGCGACCGGCGCGTCGTTGACAGGCGACAGGTTGACCTCGACCCGCGCGGTTGACTCGCGACCGAAGGGGTCGCGCACCGTGTAGCTGAAGAACGCGTCGCCGTTGTGGTCCTGGTCGCCCAGGAACGCGATCATGCCGCCCTCTGCGATCCACACCGTGCCGAACCGCGGCTGCTGCACCGACACGAGCACGAGGTCGTCTGTGCCGGCCTCGGCGTCGTTGCGGATCAGCTCGACCGGGTCGATCAACGCGACCTCGTCCTCCGTCCCAAGGCGGAAGACGTCGTCGAGAGCGTTGAACCGGCCGATCCGAAGCCGGTCCGCGATATCGGCGCGGCTCCAGGACGTGCCGTCGTCGAAAGCGATGAACTCGATGCCGGTCGCCTCACCGAGGAAGTGATCGGTGATGGTGGCAACGTCGATCAGGAACCCGTCGTCGCGCTCGAGCTCGACGAAGAGATCGTCGCCGAGCCGAAGCAGCGACACGTCCTTGGCCGCGATGCCGGCGCCAAGCACCAGCCGGTCGATGTCGGCGGCGTGGCCCGCTTCCGCGATCCGGTCCTCCGCGCTGTCGAAGCCGAAGCCATAATCGTCAGAGCCGAGACCGCCCTGCAGCAGATCGCTTCCGAAGCCGCCGTCGAACACCTCGTTTCCGGCCGAGCCGATAAGGGTGTCATCGAACAGCGACCCGATGAGCATCTCTATCGAGCTCAGCTGGTCGCCCAGCGCCTCCCCGGCGAGGCCCCGCCCGAGCGAGAGGTCGACCGCCACGGCTTCCTCCGCACGTGCATAGTCGGCAACGTCGAACCCGCCGCGGCCTTCAAGGATGTCGGCGCCGCGGCTGCCGCGCAGGTGGTTGTCGCCGTCGTCGCCAAGCAGCGTGTCGTCGTGGTAGCTCGCCTGGATGATCTCGATGCCGCTCAAGGTGTCGCCTACGGCGTCGCCGCCGCTGGCCGTGGCGTCCGCAAGGTCGATCGCGATGCCGCTGCTCGAAAGCGCATAGTCGGCGGTATCGATACCGTCGCCGCCGACGAGCCGATCAGCGCCGCGCCCGCCCGACAGCTCGTCATTGCCCGCGCCGCCGATCAGCGTGTCGTCGCCGCGGTCGCCCGACAGCACGTTGGCGTAGGCGTCGCCCTCGAGCTGGTCGGCAAACGCCGTGCCGGCCAGGTTCTCGATGCCGGAAAGCGAATCGCCCTCCGCCCAACCGCCGCTCGCGGTGCCGGCGGCGAGCGAGACGCGGACTCCGAGATCGGAGAAGAAGTAGCTCGCCGTGTCGCTACCCTCGCCGCCGTCGAGCAGATCGGCGTCGGCGCCGCCGTCGAGCAGGTCGTCGCCCGCGCCGCCTGCGAGCGAATCCCTGCCGCCGCGCCCTTCGAGCTGGTCATTGCCATCGAGGCCGACAAGACGGTTGGCGTCGTCCCCGCCGCCGAGCGTGTCGTTGAAGGCCGTGCCCTCGACAGCTTCAACGCCGGAATAGATGTCGCCCTGAGCGAAGCCGCCCTGCCCGACGAGCGTCTGGAGGTCGGCCCGGACGCCGACGTTCGAACCGGCGAAGCGGACGAGGTCGAAGCCGTCGCCGCCGTGAATGTCGTCGCCGCCGTCCCCTCCGTCGATCGTGTCGTCGCCGGCGCCGGCCTCGATGCGGTCGTCGCCGCTGCCGGTCTCGACAAGGTCGTCGCCGCCCTTGGCAATCACCCAATCGTCTCGGCGATAGCCGCGGATCGTCTCGCTGCCCTCGGTCCCCTCAATGTAGTCGATCAGCGGCGTGCCGGAGAGTTCGCCGCCATAGTAGTCGGCCACGGTCGCGTAGGCGAAGCCGGTATCCTCGAGACCCTCGGCGTCGGCGATGCGATACTCGATCGTCACCGGACCTGTGAAGCCCGGCGCGAAGCGGGCGACGACGAACTGCTCCCCGCGGAAGCTCACGATCTCGAAGGCGCCGACATCGACACGGTTGCCCTGTGCGAGTTCTACAGGATCAAGGATCGCGTCCACACCGACGAAGGTCGGCCGTGCCCGATCAGGGTCATCGAGATCGACATCGCTCACGCCGTCGCCGTCGCGGTCCGCCTGTTCGATGTCGAAGTCGTTGAACACAAGGTCTGCAACGCGGATCACCAGCGGGACGTCGAACGGCGTGACGAAGCCCGGGTCGTCGACCACGGTCGGGTCGTCGTTCGAAGGCACGATGACGAGATCGATGAAGCCCTCGGCAATGCCGTCGGCGCCATCGGAGATGACATAGACAAATCCCGAGCTGAACGTCGCGTCGATGGCCGGCGTGAACAGGAAGTCGCCGTTTGCGTCGAGCTCGATCCTGCCGTTCAGCGGTCCGGCGGCAGCGCCGCCGAAGGTGAATACGTCGCCGAGCCCGTTGAGGTAGCGCCAGGCGATGACCCTGAGCGGGTCACCATCGACGTCGGTGTCGTTGCCGAGCAGCGTCGCCATGCGGAGCGTGACCGGAATGTCCTCGGGGACGAGAAACTGGTCCGCGACCGCGACCGGCGCCTCGTTTGAGGTGCCTTCGAAGAACAGGGTGACGAGAGCGCCATCGACGAGGCCTTCGGGATCGGTGATCGAGTAGCCGAACGTCGCCTCGCCGGCGAATCCGGGGTCGGGCGTGAAGATGATGCTGTCGCCGTCGATCAGGATGTCGCCATTGACGGCACCTGTTGCGTTTTCGAACGTGACCGCGAAGCCTTCGATGTCGAAGTCGTTCTTCAGCAGTTCCACGATCGGGATCACGATCGGGACATTCTCCGTCCCGCGGAGCAAGTAGAGATCGTCGCTTTCGTAGTGATCGTTCTCGGCGTTCGGCCTGTCGTTGACCGGCTGATAGACGAGGGTCGCCGTCGCGGTGTCGCTGCCGCCCTGCCCGTCGTCGACGCGATACTGGAAGCTCGCCTCACCATTGAAGTTGGCCGATGGCTCGAACAGCACGGTCTGGTTGTCGAGCAACCGCACGGCGCCGCCAACGGCAAGCCGCACATCGGTGAGCACGAGGTCGTCGCCGTCGATGTCGATGTCGTTGGCAATCAGCCTCGCGAGGCTGAGGACGATGGGGTTGTCCTCGAGGATCGGGGCACCGGCCTCGGTGAGTTCGAAGCGGTCGTCGGTCGCCTCTGGCGCGTCGTTGACCGGACGGACGGTCACGGTCGCAGTGGCGAAGTTCGAGACCGCGCCGGCGGGATCGGCAACCGCATAGGTGAAGCTGCCCGTGCCGAAGAAGTCGTCGCGCGGCATGACGACGATGTTCCCAGCCGCGTTTATCGACACGAGGAGGTTGGCGGACGACTCCACCGCATGGAGGGTCAGCGTGTCGCCGTCGATGTCCTCGTCGTTCCTGGTCAGGATGGAGGGGTTGACGGTGATCGAGGCGTTCTCGTCGGTGACCAGCCCGCTGTCGTTCCGCGCCACGGGTACGTCGTTGACCGGGGTGACGGTGAGGTGGACCGCCGCCTCGGCACGCCCGCCCTCGGGTGTGTTGGCAGCGTATCTGAACTGCGCGGGGCCGACGTAATTCGGGTTGGGGGTGAAGCCGATGTCGCCGTCGCTGGAAAGCGAGACGGTGCCGCCGACAGCGCCGAACACCTGGCCGACGATCATGCGATCGCCGTCGATGTCGTTCGACAGGAGTCGCTCGACGCGGATGGTGGTGAAGTCGTCCTCGCTGACGAGGAAACCCACGTCATCGCGCGCCTCGGCGAGCGGCCGCACATTGACGTAGATCGATGCCTCGGCGAAGGCGTTGCGGCCGTCGGTGATGCGGTAGGTGAACGCCGTGGCACCCGTGAAGCCTGCGTTCGGCGTGAAGACGATGTTGTTCGACGCATCGAGCTCCGCGGTGCCGTCGGGGCTGCCGTCGACCGCGACGATACGCAGGTCGTCGTCATCGGCATCGAAGTCGTTGCGCAGCACGTCGGACGCGCGCACCGTCAGCAGGCCGCCGGTGACCACGGAGTAGTAGCCGTCGTCCCGTGCGACCGCCGGGTTGTTGTCGAGCACGTCGAGGATCGTATCGCGCGTCCAGGTGACGCCGTCGGCGAAGAGGTAGTTCTCGATCGACCGCGCATCGCCGGCCAGCGCGTCAACGACAGTCAGGCTGTCCGCGTCGTTGCCGGCAAAGCGGATGACAACGGTGTCGCTGCCGCGGAACAACCGGGTGGCAGTTGCATCGGCGGCGCTGAGCCCGATGAACTCGACGATGTCGGTTTCGCTGGGGGAGGTGCCGCTGTCCTCGATACGGTCGTGCCCGTCGCCGGCAGTGAAGACATAGCGATCGGCGCCAGCGAAGCCCGAGGCGAAGTCGGTCCCGCCAGACAGGTCGATGAGGTCGGCACCGTCGAAGCCATAGACGTTGTCGTTGCCCTCGCCCTCGATGTCCTCGATCGCCCGGGCGCGCATCGCCGCGAGGTTCCAGGCGGTGCCATCGGCGAAGCGGAGGCTCACGCCGCCCAACGATCCGTTGGTCGAGCCGAGCGCACCGACGAGCACCAACCTGTCGCCATCGTCCACGAAGGTGACGACGAGGTCGAGGCTGTCGGGGCCGGTGCGCACCGCCGACACCACGTGCTCAACCTGGTAGTCCGGGAGTTCGACGACGCTGTGGCCGCTGCCGCGAGCGTCGATGCGGTCGTCGCCGTCGCCGCGGGTGTAGCGGTAGAGATCGTTGCCGCCGCCGACGACGACCAGGTCGTCGCCTCGGCCGCCGGCCAGCGTCTCGTTGCCCGGGCCGCCGAAAATCACGTCATCGCCGTCGCTGACCTGGGCATCGACCAGAAGTGCGGCGACATCGGACACGGTGAGGATCGTGCCGTCGTCGCTGAGCACGATCTCCTCGACCGCGCGTCCCCGGGTGTCGAGCCCGTCGGCAATGATGACCTGGTCGCGGCCGCCGGTGAATCGGATTGCGATGTCGTTGCCGTCGCTGCCGAGGCGCGTGAAAGTGAGGTCGGCGGCCCCGTAGCCCGAGATCACCAGCCGGTCGAAGAGCGACGTCGAGTCGTCGCGGATGATGTCGCGGCCATCGCCGGCAGCGAAGCGATACTCGTCGGCGCCGCCGCGGCCAGACATGCGGTCACTGCCTAGCCCACCGGCGAGGGTCTGCTCACCGTCGTCGCCGAACAGGAAGTCGTCGAGCGTCGAGGGCACGCGGAGGAGGACGTCGGCGACGCTCCACTCCGTGCCGTCCGCAAAACGCACGATCTCGATCCGGCCGCTCGTGAGCGCGTTCTCGATGCGGACCCGGTCGCCGTCGCTGCCGACATGGAGCACGATGGCGCTGCCGTCACTGCTCTGGGCGACGCGCACGTCCCCTGGCACGATCCCGACACCGAATTCGAGCACGTCGGCGCTGCCGCCGTCGTCGAGGATGCGGTCCTGGTCGTCGCCGGGCGCGAAGCGGTAGGTGTCGTCGCCGAGCCCACCCTCGAGCAGGTCGACGCCGGCGCCGCCCGCCAGTTCGTCGTCGCCACCCTTGCCGAGCAGGCGGTCGTCGCCAGCAAGGCCGATGAGCGTTTCCGGGCCTCCGGTGCCGTGGATCACGTCGTCGCCGACCGTGGCGGCAAGCGCCATCGCGACGAGCGTTGCCGCGCCCCAGGTCTCGCCGCCGTCGAAGCGGATCTCGCGGATCGCCATGGCGGGGTCGGCGTCCCCGCCAAGGTCGATGCGGTCCCCCGTGCCCACCAACTCGAGCACCACCGTCTCGAGTCCGCGCACCACGCGCACATCGGCAGTCGCGATGCCGGCGCCCAGAACGATCGCGTTCTCCCCTTGCGTATCGTCGATCGTGTCCTGGCCGTCGCCGCGGCGGAAGACGTAAACATCATTGCCGCCGGCGCCGCGCAGCAGATCGCTGCCGGTGCCGCCGATGATCGTGTCGTCGCCGGTGCCGCCGGTCAGTTCGTCGTTGCCGCCAAGCCCGTCAATCGTGTTGCCCGAGAGGATCGCGAGGACATCGTCGCCGTTGCTGGCGGTCATCGCGCGCGCAAGCAGGGTTGCGCGATCCCAGCTCTCGCCGCCCGCGAAGAGAATCGTCTCGATGGCGGTCGCTGGCGGATCGCCAGCCGCGCCGACCAGGCGAATGCGGGTTGTTCCGGTCTCGACCCGCAGCTCGAGGTCGGCACCCAGCTGCACGACCACGACGTCCTCGGGCGTGATGCCGGCAGCGAATTCGATCCTGTCGACGCCGCCTGTGTCGGAGAGCACGTCGTGACCGTCCTCGGCCCCGAAGACGTAGACATCGTTCTGGCCACCGCCGACGAGCAGATCGTCGCCTGCGCCGCCCGAGAAGATGTCTGCGCCCGCGAACTGGGCGTCGGCGTCGCCGCCGATGACCGTGTCGTTGCCCGGGCCGCCCGAGAGGATGTCATTCCCGGCGCCGCCGGTGATGAGGTCGTGCCCCGCCTCGCCCGCGATGTGGTCGTCGCCGAACCCGCCCGAAATGACGTCGCCGTCCGCGCCGCCGCCCAGCGTATCGTTGCCGCCGAAGCCCTCGATCGAGTCGGCCCCGCCATTGCCGAGAATGCGGTCATGGAGCGGCGCGCCGAGGATGGCGTTCCCGTCCTCGCCGTCGCTGATCATCGGCATGTCGGGATCGAGCTCGACACCGCCGAAATTCGCGGGGACGAGTTCGGTCGCATCGACCCCGGCCAGCCGCAGGACCGCGCGGCCGACGCCATCGGCGCTGAACAGCACCACGTCGGTGTCGGTGCCGGACTGGCGCAGCTGTAGCCGGCCGCTCACGAAGGGGTTGGGTGTGCTCGCGAAGAGGCGGATGATGTCGCCCGTCTCCCCAGGCGTGAAGTCCGTGATCACGTCCATGGCGATCTCGTCGGAGATCGCGAAGGTCGGCAGGTACCGGTAGGTGTCGCGCCCCGCGCCACCGGTCATCAGGTCGGAGTCCCGGTCGGAAACGATGTCGCCGAAGATGTCATCGCCTCCGCTGCCGAGCAGCGTGTCGGCACCATCGCCACCGGTGATCAAATCGCCGAGGTCACCGCCGGTGATCAGGTTGTCGCCGGCGTCGCCGAAACGCACCTCTCCGTCGCTGCCGATATCGGGCTGCACCCGCGCCTCGATCTCGGCGAGCGTCAGCGTGGTCCCACTCGCGGCGATGTCGAATTGCTCGATCTTTCCCGCTTCGCTCGCGGCGAAGGCGCCGGCCACGACGATCGCGTCGGTGCTGCCGCTGAAGCGGATGGTGAGGTCGGCCCCATCCGGCCCCGTCTTGCTGAAGCGAAGCAGTTCGGGAGCGCGCCCCTCGATGCGCAAGGTGTCGACGGTTGCGTCGCCCTGGTCCCGGATCGTGTCGACGCCGTCCCCGGCGAGAAACACGTAGGTGTCGCCACCCGCGCCCCCGCTGAGCGTGTCGTTGCCGGTGCCGCCGCGGAGTTCATCGGGGCCCGCGCCACCGTCGAGGCTGTCGGCGTCCGCACCGCCGTCAAGAGTGTCGCTGCCGGCAAGCGCGCCCAGCGTGTCTCGTCCCCCAAGGCCGACGAGGAGGTCCGCGCCTTCCGTGCCGGTGTAGGTGTCGTCGCCGGCTGTGCCCGCGGTCGAGCGCCGCAGCAGCTCGGCCGCGTCCCATACCGTGCCGTCGGCGAATGTCACGGTTTCAATGGCGCCAGTGCCGGTGACTGCATTGGCGATCGTCACGCGGTCCTCGCTGCCCGCGAAGCGCAGTTCGAGCGCAGCGCCGATCTTCCGGATCGCGACGTCGGCCGGGGCGAGGCCAGGGGCAAACTCGATGGAGTCGACGCCGGCGCTATCCTGAATCAGGGCCTGCCCGTCGCCAGGCGCAAAGCGGTAGGTGTCGTTGCCCGCCGCGCCGGCGAGCGTGTCGGCACCGCCGCCGCCGGAAAGCACGTCGTCGCCGACGCCACCGAGAAGCGAATCATTGCCGCTCTCGCCGACCAGCGTGTCGTTGCCGGCGGCGCCGTTGAGCACGTCGTCGCCGCTCGCGCCGGCGAGGAGGTCGTCGATACCGGTGCCGGAGATGGTGTCGGCCTGGTCGCTCGCGAGCTGCGAGGCCGCCACCAGGTCATCGAAAGTCAGCACGCTGCCGTCGGCGAAGCGCAGCTCTTCGATCACGGTGGCGGACTCGCCAAGAGCGCTGGTCAGTCGAATGCGGTCTTCGCTGTCGGCGAAGCGGATGACGAGGTCGATGTCGTCCGTCTGGACCACGCGGACATCGCCGATGCCGATCCCGGCGCCCAGCACGATGGCATCGGTGCCGGCGAGGTCGGTGATCGCATCCTGGCCGTCGCCGGCGGCAAAGCGGTAGGTGTCGTCTCCCGAGGCGTCGCTGAGCTGGTCGGCGCCGCGGCCCCCGGCGATATCGTCGTTGCCGGCACCGCCGGTGATCGTGTCGGAGCCAGTGCCGCCTTCGATCGTGTCGTTGCCCCCGAGGCCATCGACCGAGTCATCGCCTTCGCCGGCGGAGATCAGGTTCGAGGTCGCGCTGCCGCTGAGCGTCTGGTCGGGCCCAACGCTCGCTGCGGCCAGCACGACGAGGTCGGCGTGGCTCAGGACGGTGCCGTCGGCAAGGCGCACCTGCTCGACCACGGCGCTGCCGCCCGCGAGCACGCCGGCAAGGATGATCCGATCCTCGCCCGCGCCGATGCGCAGCACCAGGTCGGTGCCACGGGCGCTCACGCCGAGGTCCGCGGCGACGATGCCCGCACCGAGTTCGACGGTGTCGGACCCGCCGCTGTCGGAGACGACGGCGCTGGCCTGGCCCGCGGCGAAGTGGAAGATGTCGTTGCCCAGGCCACCGGCGAGGCTGTCGGCGCCAGCGCCGCCGTCGAGCGTGTCGTCGCCCTGGCCGCCCACGAGACTGTCGGAGCCAGTTCCACCGATCAGACTGTCGTTGCCGCCACGCCCATCCGCGGTGTCGTCGCCGCCTGCCGCTTCGATCGTGTCGTCGCTGTCGCTGCCGAACAGCACCTGCGCCGCATCGGTGCCAGTACTGGCGCGCACCACGAGATCCGCGGCGGTCCACCAGGTGCCGTCGTCGAACGAGATTCTCTCGATCACGTTGGTGGCATTGTTCAGCGCGCCGAGCAGTTCAATGCGGTCGCCGCCGGATCCGATGCGCAGGATGATGTCGCTGCCGCCGCGCTGGCTGACGGTCACGTCGCCTGGCGCGATCCCCGGGGCGAGGGCGATCCGATCGTTGCCGCCGCGGTCGTTGATCCGGTCTTCCCCGTCGCCGAGCGCGAAGCTGTAGGTGTCGTCGCCGTCCGCGTCGGTCATCGTGTCATGGCCGGGGCCACCGGCGAGCAAATCATGACCGCTGCCGCCATCGAGCGAGTCGTTGCCCGTCTCGCCGAACAGCTGGTCCGCGCCCTCGCCGCCCAGGAGGCTGTCGGAACCGGCGCCGGCACTCAGCGTGTCATTGCCGGCATTGCCAGTGATCGTGTCGCGGCCGCTTCCGCCCACAAGCGATTCGG
The DNA here is from genome assembly GCA_964399525.1 of uncultured Phycisphaeraceae bacterium. Taxonomy (GTDB): domain Bacteria; phylum Planctomycetota; class Phycisphaerae; order Phycisphaerales; family UBA1924; genus UBA6054. The sequence goes on from CAYNRF010000014.1 coordinate 12,654, forward strand.
AGGCGCCACCGCCATCCACCAGGGCGCCGCCTTCGTCTGCGGCGAGCGCGAGCACCTCCGCGTGGCTCAGCGTGCTGCCGTCGGCGAAGCGCAGCGTCTCGATCCGGTAG
>CAYNRF010000014.1:12863-29691 GCA_964399525.1 uncultured Phycisphaeraceae bacterium
CGCGCCCGTGCCGCCCGTCAGCGTGTCGGCGCCCCCGCCGCCGGCAAGCGTGTCGCTGCCCTGCCCGCCGTCGATCGCATCGCCGTCGTAGCCGCCGACGAGGCGCTGGTCGGCCGCGGTCGGCGCCCAGGCCATCGCGGTGAGCTCCGCGTGGCTCAGCGTGCTGCCGTCGGCGAAGCGCAGCGTCTCGATCCGGTAGTTTGCGTTGCTGATCGTGTTGGCGATCCGGATCGTGTCGTCGCTGCCGACGAAGCTCAGGATCAGGTCGGTGTCGGTGGCGCGCACGCGCAGGTCGTCGCGGCTGATCCCGGCGCCGAACTCCAGCACGTCGGCGCCCGACTCGTTCGACCAGCCATTGTCCGAGACCACGTCCTGCCCGAAGCCGAGATCGAACCGGTAGACGTCGCTCCGGTCGCCGCCGGTCAGCGAATCCGCGCCCGTGCCGCCCGTCAGCGTGTCGGCGCCCCCGCCGCCGGCAAGCGTGTCGTTGCCCCACCCGCCGGTGAGGGAGTCGGCCGAGGTGGTGCCGATGATCGTCCGCCCGGCTGCCGAGGCGAAAGGCGCCCCGTTGAAGTTGCCGAGCGAGAGCGCGGCCAGGCTGACGCCCTGCAGCCGGATCAGAAGGCGCCCTGCATCGAGGTCGTGAACACCGTCATCGATGAAGTAGACGTAGGCATCCGCGCCTTCCTGCCGCACGACGACTTCGCCCGAGAGCCCGGTGGCGAGCCGTATGTCGAGCTTGTCGCCGAGATCGCCGGTTTCGAAGCCGGAGATCGTGACGAGGCCAGCCGCATCGTCGACGAGCGGGACGAAGAACTCGAAAACGTCGACCGCGCCCGGCGTGCCGGTGAGGCTGCGCGGCTGGCCGGAGGAGCCGCCGGCACCACCACTACCGCCACCCTCGCTTCCGCCCCCGTCGCCCGGGTCGCCGGCGTGCTGGCGCGTGAACAGCGGATCGGTGAAGGGGTCGGCATCTGGCACGCTCGGGTGCAGCAGCCGCTGCGCCTCTTCCTCGCCGACGAGAAGGCCTGCCAGGTCGTTCGCAGTCAGTGTCGGACTGTTGTCGAAGACGAAGGTCTCGATCGGCGCGGAGGAGAAGGCGAACTGGTTGCGCACCAGCACCTGGTCCTCGCTGCCCACGAAGCGCAGCAGGAGGTCCTCGCCGCTCCGAACCGCCACCATCGCCGCCGCATCGATGCCGATACCGAAGCGCAGCGTGTCGTTCGAAGCGGGGAAGTTGCCGGCCTCGACGATCTCGTCGCGCCCATCGCCTCGCTTGAAGAGGTAGGTTGTGTTCCCCTGTCCACCGGCGAGGCGGTCGTCGCCTGCGTCTCCGGCGAGCACAGCATCGAGGGCGACCTGGGTGCCGAAGTCGATCGTGTCGTCGCCGGCGCCGCCGGTGCCGGCCCGCCCCAGGATGTCGGCGAGCGACAAGGCGGCGCCGTCGGCGAAGGCGAATTCCTCGATCCGCCCGTCGCGCCCGACGGCGGCGAACATGTCGCGGATGGTGATGCGGTCGTCGCCGCCGGCGATGCCGATGACGAGGTCCTTCGGCCCGACCGACAGGATCCGGATGTCGGCCGCCGAGATGCCGGCGGCGAAGCGGATCCGATCCACCACGCCGTCCGCCACGACTTCGATGTCGCTGATCGTGTCCTGCCCGTCACCCCGCGCGAAGACATAGGTGTCGCCGCCGCTGTGGCCCTCGAGCAGGTCGCTGCCGCGCCCGCCGGTGAGGATGTCGGCGCCGCGGCCGGTCTCGATCCGGTCATTGCCGTCGAGCCCGAACACCTCGACGCCCGAGCCGCCGCCGGGATTGGTCGCCGCAGAGGGCACGATGACGTGGTCGTCGCCGCTGGTCGCCGGGATCGCGCTCGAGACGGCGGCGATCGAGAGCATGCGTCCGTCGGCGAAGGCGAGTGTGCCGACGATGGCATCCGCATCGCCGGTGGGGTCCACCAGCACCAGCCGATCGTCGCCGCCGGCGATCGTCAGGATCAGGTTGCCTTCGGCGTCGCGCTTGGCGGACACATCCTCCAGCGCGATCGCGCTCCCGAACCGGATGACGCCGAAGCCATCGGCGGCGCCGCGCGTCTCGATGCGGTCCTGGCCATCGCCGCGCGTGAAGGCGTAGACGTCGTTCCCGGTGCCGTCGATCACCCGGTCGTTGCCGAAGCCCGGGCGGTAGTTCTCGTCGCCGCCGGTGCCGATCAGGAGGTCGTCCCGGTCAGAGCCGACCGCGTTGACGAGGTCGAGAAGCGTATCGCGCGTCCAGCTCGTCCCGTTCGAGAAGTCGAGCGAATCGACCGAGGCGCCGCGGATGATGATCGCGTCGTCGCTGTCGGGGAAGGTCAGCAGCAGGTCGTCGCGGCCCGGGGCAAGCCGCTCGACCCGGACCTCGTCCGGCCGGTAACCGATGAGCTCGAGCCGGTCGAAGCCCTGTTCGTCCTCGATGACGTCCTGCCCGTCGCCACGGGTGAAGCGGTAGAGGTCGTTGCCGCGCGCCCCACGCAGCTGGTCGTCACCACGGCCGCCCTCGATCGTGTCGGCGCGATCGCTGCCGCGCACCATGTCATCGCCGCTGGTCGCCTGCGCGTCGATCCAGGCCTGGACGAGTTCGGCGACGCCCCAGGACACGCCATCGCCGAACGTAATCTTCGGGACTGCGCCCGAACCGAGCGCGCCGGCGATCACCAGCTGATCGCCGGTGACCGTCGTGACGATGAGATCGTCGCTCGCGCCGTCGGCGAGCCGGGTCTTGACGGTGTTGCTCGGGATCCCGGGGGCCAGGATGGTGGCGCTGCTCGCTCCGGCCGCCATCTCGAAGCGGTCGATGCCGTCGCCGGCGTTGAAGACGGCCACTCCGCCCTGGGCGAGGATGACGCGATCATGCTGGCGGCCGGGCTCGAGGTTGCGCCCGGCGACGAAATCGCCGCTGAAGAGGACGTCCTGGCTCTCGTTCGATCCGGCGTCCCGGATGATCTCCCGGACCTCGGCAATCGACAGCGCGGTGCCGTCCTCGAAGACGAAGAACTCGATCGTATCGGCGCCATAGCCGCCGATCACGGCGATGCGCTCGCCGCTGCCGGCGAGGGTAGCGAGGAGATCGCCGCCGAACGCCTCGAAGACGACGAGGTCCGGCGTGACGCCCGGGCCGAACACCAGGCGGTCGCTGCCGTCGGTGTCGAGGATGCTGTCAAAGGCGTCGCCGTAGCCGAACCGGTAGGTGTCGTTGCCGGCGCCGCCGACGAGCGCGTCCGATCCGCCGGCGCCCCAGAGCGTGTCGTCACGGCCGTCGAGGCCCAGGAGCAGCTCGTCGCCCGCACCGCCGGTCAACATACGGTCGATGATCTCGTCGAGCGTCAGCACCGTCGCATCGGCGAAGCGGAACGCCTCGATGCTGGTGCCGGTGAGGCCACCCACGATGGTGAGGACATCCGCCCCGTTGCCGAGGTCGATGACCAGGTCGTTGCCATCCCGGCTCACCTTCAGGGCGTCGCGGGTCACGGAGGCCCCGAACTGGACGAGGTCGATCACGCCCGGTGCGTCGGGCCGCTCCAGGATCCGGTCGAAGTCGTAGTCGGCGCCGAAGGCATAGATATCGGCGAGGTCGCCGCCGATCAGCGTGTCGTCCCCCTGGCGCCCGTCCAGCGTATTCGGCTGGCTGAGGCTGCCGGTGATGGCGTTGTCGCCGCGATTGCCGCCCTCGATCTGCAGCAGCTCCTCGACGTCGGAGATCAGCATGAAGCCGCCGTCCGCGAACTCGAACCGCTCGACGCCGCTGTCGGTGCCGAGGAACTGGTTGCGGATGCGCAGCGTGTCGACGCGATCGGCGACGGAGACCACCAGGTCGTTGCCGTCCCGGGTGAAGATGACGTTCGCCTGCGTGATGTCGTAGCCGAACCGGACTATGTCGTCCTTGGGCACGATCACGCCGCGCCGGTCGGTCCAGGCGGCGCGCACGCGCACGTCGCTGATCGTGTCCTGGCCGTAGCCGACATCGAACAGGTACGTGTCGCCGCCGTCGTTGCCGACCATGAGGTCGTCGCCGCCGCGACTGTCGATCGTCTCTGCGAAGTTCGAGCCGACGATCGTCTCGCCGGCATTGGTGCCGACGAGATCGATGTCCTCGGGGTTGAAATCAGTGTAGACCAGCGTGCGATCGCCGAACTGGAACAGCTCGACCGCGTATTGCTGCTGCCCGTCGCGAACATACTGTTTTTCAAGGATGATCCGGTCGCCGGTGCCGCGGATCGTCATGACGAGGTCGAGCGCGGTGCGCGAGAATTCGATGTCGCCCGAGAGCAGGTTCAGGAACTCGATCCGGTCGTCGCCCTGCGTGTCGAGGACGGTGTCGATGCCGTAGCCGGACGCGAAGACGTAGGTATCGCCCGCGCTCATGCCTTCGAGGCGGTCATTCCCAAAGCCGCCGTCGATCCGGTCGGCGATGGTCTCGAAGCCGTAGATCGTGTCGTCGCCGTCGGTCCGGGCGATGTCGACGTAGTGCTGAAGCAGCTTCAGGTGGTTCCAGACCGTGCCGTCGCCGAACTCGATGGTCTCGATGAGGTTAAGGTAGCCGACGAGAAGGATCTCCTCGAGGTAGTCGGTGAGGATCAGCTGGTCGTCCGTGCCGGCGACCTGAAGGCGCAGCGTGTCGCTGCTGCCGTCGCGGAGGAACTCGAAGTCGGTCCAGCGAAGGTCATCGGTGAATCGCAGGATGTCGAGCTTGGGGCCGAACAACGACGAGCTGAAGTCGTTGTCGAGCACCACATCCGATCCGTAGTCGCGCCCGTAGACGTAGGTGTCGACGCCCCCGAGTCCGGTGAGGAAGTCGTCGCCCCTGCCGCCGTCGAGAGTGTTGTCGTTTAGCATGCCGTAGATGGCGTCATCGCCATCCGTCCTGGCATTGGCGATCACACGCTCGACGATCGTCGCGTAGTCGAGCGTCGAGCCCTTCTCGAAGATGATCTTCTCGATCAGGTTCGGAGCGATGTAGTCGAGCCCGTCATCGGCGCCGATCAGCTCGCTGAAGGCGCCGAGGTTGATGCGCACGCCACCGAACTGGCCGACAAGCTCAAGGATGTCTCCCGTCGGGTTGCCGTCGGCGTCGAGGATCGTGATGACGAGGTTTTCGCTGGCGCCGTCGCGCGTGAGGCGGACGGTGTCCTCTGTGATGTCCCCGCGGAACATCAGGAAGTCCATGCCGGCCTGGATCGGGCCGAACGAGAAATTGCCGAGGTCGTCGATGACGTCGTGCCCGTCGCCCGGCTGGAAAATGTAGGTATCGCCGCCGGCGCCGCCGCTGAAGTAGTCGTTGCCCCGGCCGCCGAAGAAGATGTCGCCCGACCCCGACCCGTAATGGGCATCGGCGACGTCCTCCGCGGCGCGGTCGAAATCGACCACCGCGAACGCCATGCGGTAACGGTTCCAGACCACGCCGTCGGCGAAGACGATGTCGTCGACGCCGGTTTGCAGCCGCGTGCCGTTGTCAAGGATCGGATTCAGCTCGCCGAGGAACTGGTCGATGATCCGGACGAAGTGGGCTCCGGCGTCGTAGAAGAGGATCAGGTCCTCCCCGTCCCGCACCGCCCTGACCTCGTCCGAGTCGATCAGTACGAACCGCAACTGGTCGACGTCACCGAGGTCGAGATCGTAGATGTGGTCGTCGCCGCTGTCGGCGCCGATGTAGTAGATGTCGGATTGGACGTCGCGGGTGAATTCCTGCGCGCCGGCATCGTAGCTGCCGATGACCGTCTGGTCGCCCTCGGACAGGATGAAGAAGTTGGCGCCCTCGTGCCCGCGCACGACCGTGTCGGTCGGCTCGTGGACGACAATCTTGCGCTCCTCGATGCCGAAGGCGTTCGCGACGGCGAGGATGTCGAGATCCACGGGCACGGTTTCGTAGGCCGCCAGCAGCATCTGGAAGACGAAGGGCTGGTCGACGCCGAGCTTGGTGTCGAATATGTAGTCAGGGTCGCGCGGGCTGTAGTCGGGATAGACCTGCGCGAGGATGATGTTCCAGCCGGTGAAGTAGTCGTAGACCGCGTCGTTGGCATTGCTCGCCGGCGCGCCCTCGAAGATCGCCTGGAACATCGGCGCGAGTTCATGGTCGCCGGTCGGGCGGTACTTGTCGGCCACGACGTCGTAGGTCAGCTCGCGGGCGAACTCGGATAGCCCGCCCTGCAGCGCCATCCGCACCGCGAGGCGGCTGGCGGCGAGCAGATACTGCGTCATCGAGAGCCCGACCATCTCGATCATCGGATCGATGACCGACTGGTATTCGCTCGTCGACAGCGAATAGCTGCCGCCTTCGACGATGCGGTAGTCGATCCGCCCGGTTGCGCCGTCGAGCGTTGCGGTCAGCATCTCGGGGCGGAAATCGATCCCGGCGAGACTGGTCGCGAAATGGAACTGGCCGGGCGTGAGAAGCTCGACCCGATAGGTGCTGTCGTCGGTCGACCCGACCTCGTCCAGCGTGTCGAAATCGAGCGCGTAGTTGCGCAGGTTGAACTCGCGGGAGTCCCCGGTCTTGAATTGCAGCTCGAGCGCGCGGTCGAGGTTGCGCGCCCAGACGTAAAAGGTGCCGTCCTGGTCGGTGACCTCGACCGAGTAGTCGACGGTGATGCCATCGGTGATCCGAACCGCGATGACGTCGACGGGAAGGTCGGCGTAGCGATTGAAGCCGATGTCCTCGACCCGCCATTCCTGCGCCGGGGCGCGCGCCTGCATGAGGATGTCGGCGACGGTCGGCGCCGCGATCGGGTTGCCGTCCGGATCGACGATCGCCCGGCCGCTCGCCAGGCGCCAGCCGCCTTCGGCGGTCTGGATGCCGTAATCGTCGATCACCGCCCGGCCATCGACGATGCGCATCAGGTAGGGCGCCGGCTCGCGGAACTGCACCGCAGCGCCGCGCGTGGCGGGCGACCAGGCCTGCTCGAGCTGCCAGTGCTCCCCGCTTCCGGTCGCCTGCGCAAGCAGCTGCTCGAGCGTCGGGCGGTCGATGACGTCGCCAACGGCGTCGCGGATCGCCGCGCCGCTCGCAAGCGTCCAGAAGCCACCCGCGGCATCCTCGACATAGATGCCGCGATCGACCAGCGTGACCTTCCCCTCGGCCCCGCTGCCGAGCAGCACGGGCATCAGCTCGCGCGTGGTCTCGAGTGTCTGTCCCCAGTACGAGAGAACCGGGCCCGCCTGCTGTCGCAGCAGGAAGAAATCGGGCTCGGTCATCGCCGCGGCTGCGGCGGCGAGGATCTCGCCGAGTTCGATGTCGTTCGCGGCGGCGATGGCGAGGTTCGTGACCGAGCCGATGCCCTTCGCGTCGATCGAGAGATCGGCCTGCCACGGCGCGCGTCCTGCCTCGCCAGCGAAGCGGCTGTAGCTTTCGACCGTCTCGAAGATCGCCTCGTACATGCGCCGGGTGGCGCCGCCGGCGAGTTCGATCTCGCTCGTGCCGAGCAGGCGGGTGCCCTGCGGTGTGACGATGTCGAGCGGCTGCGCATCGAGCCTGATCGACACGATGCCGAGCGCTTCGAGGGTCAGCAGCTCGCCCGCATCGGTGAGACCGTCGCCGTTGCGGTCACGCCAGACGAGGAGCTCCGACCAGATCGCGTCGGCCGCGGTGATACGGCCGTCGCCGTCGCCGCCATTCTCGGCAAGATCGTGCCGGCCGAGGGCCTGGTAGCCGCCCTCGAACTGGTTGCCGAACATCTCGGCGATGTTGTCGATGCGCCCGTTGTTGTTCAGGTCGCGGACGAGGAAGCCGTCGTCGCGGGCGACCCATCCGGTCAGCGTCGAGAACAGGTCGTTGTCGAAGTCGAAGAAGACCTGGCCGTCGTCGACGGCCACCGTCTCCAGGCCGTCGCCGTCCAGGTCGAGGACGAGCGGGTCGAGGCCGGCGGCCCAGGCCATGTTCTTGGCCAGGCGCACCGCCGCGCCACCCAGCCACGCGGCCGAGTCGGCCAGAGCGACCTTCTCGTAGACGGCGAGAACCATGCCGATGGCCGGCGTTAGCTTGATAAACTCCTGGGCGACGCCAAGCCCGCCCATGATCACCCCGAAGATGCTCGGGAAGTTGAACAGCATGCCGAAGCTGCCGGTGTCGTTCGCAAGACTGCGCGCGAAGGTGCTGATGCCGCTCAACTCGTCGAAGAACAGCCCGTCGCCGAGGCCGAAATTGCCCGACTCGAAGTCGAAGTTGCGGATCACCTGGACGCCGGTCAGCGAGGCGCGGCCATCCCCGAAATCCTGCTGCGTCGGCAGCGCCTGTCCGCCCGTGGCGATCCGGAACAGCAGGTCGGTCTGGTTGATCACCGCCATCTTGACCCGGCCGTTCTGGTCGGCCGTCTCGGTCACGAAGTAGACGATGTTGGGCAGCCAGGTGTCGAAGTAGGTCTTCAACTGGCCGAAGGTCGAGCCCATCACCGCGACCGAGAAGAAATTGAACCCGCTCTCGATCGCGCCCGTGAACGCACCGGTGGGGCCGCCGCCGAGCGCCCAGGACACGGAGGTGGCGCTGGCGTCGCCGCCGGTCAGCGGCACGCCGTAGAAGGACAGGATGTCGTTCTTCTGCGGATCGAGGATCGTCGTGCCTGGCGCGAACCAGAAGTGGTCGGCATTCTCGCTGGTGTCGGGGACGGCGCCGACCGTGCCGTTCTCGTCGACGAGGGTGCCGTTGATGATGTCGCCGTAGAGCTGGCCGCCCTCGCTGGCGTTGATGATCACGTCGCGTCCGAGGCCGCCTGCGGTGACGACCGCACGTCCATCCGCGACGATCAGGATGTCGTTGCCTTCGCCCGCGTCGATGGTCAGGTCGCCGTCGGGGATGTTGGTGACGTAGAAGACGTCGTTACCCTTGAAGCCCTTGATCTCGCCGCTGCCCGAGTGGCTTCCCTCGTCGGCGCTGTCGAGGACGAAGCGGTCGTCCCGGTCCGTGAGGTCGACATTGTCGACGCCCTTGAACCGGACGCGGTCGTCGGGAACCAGGAGATCCTCGCCCGTCAGCAGCCCTGCCACCGCCAAGGGCTGGCCGCCGTAGAGGAGGCTGGTGGCGGTGTACAGCAGGCCGGAGCCGGGCACCGCGGTCTGCACATAGCCGTTGCGGTAGTAGACGCCCTGATCCTCGAAGAAGAGCAGGTCGCGCGTGCCGAAACGCAGGGCGTCGCCGTCGCTGCCCGAGCCGCTCGGCCCGCCGAGGTCGATGACGACCGGATCGCGGAACAGGTCGAACTGGTTCTCCTTGCGGATCAGCACGTCGTCGGCGCCGTTGCCTAACCACAGCTCCTCCACGCCGAAGATGAGGTCGTCGAGCGGCGCGCCAAAGGAATTGACGCCCTGGACCTGCGCCTGGACGGTGAGCTGGTCGATCAGGCCGAAGCCCTCATCGGCGATATCGGGGGAGATGATGATCGTCAGCACGTTGCCGGTCGCGCTGCCCTGGTATGTGAGGACGTCGTCGCCGTCGCCGCCGATCAGCAGGTTCTTGCCGCCGCCGCCGGAGAGGGTGTCGGCGCCGCTGCCGCCCTTGATCACGTCGCCGCCGTTGCCGGCATCGATGCTGTCGGAACCGCCCGAGCCGAAGATCAGATCGTTTCCGCTCGTCCCGATGATCGTTTCGGACCCATCTCCGCCGACGAATGCGTCGACGCTGGCGCCGGCCCGGGTGCCGCCGGCGGGCCCGTAGGAGCGCTCCGGCAGCGTGATCAACGTCACGTCCTCGCGCGTGCGCATGTGGTAGCGGTCGAAGATGTCGGCGCTGTCCGCCTGCCAGCCGACCTTGGCGAGGTCCTCGAGCGAGCGGAGCCCGGTCCAGCGCAGGAGCGTGTCGAACCAGGTCTCGTCGGTCTGGGCGAAGAAGGCGTCGCGGAAGTTCTTCAGGTTGATCGGCTCGAGCGATTCCCCGAGCAGGTCTTCCCAAAGGTGCTTCGAAGCGTCGAAGGCGAGGATCCCGCCGTCATCCGAGAGCGAGAGGACGCCCTGCTTCGCTTCGTCGTTGCCCTCGATGTCGTTGATCGCAAGGGCGCCGGCGTACTGGACGAGGAAGTCGGCGAGCGTCTGCTTGACGTCCTTAAGGATCCCGATTCCATCGAACCCGATGCTCAGGTCGAACTGGACGTAGTTCCCGAAGAACGCCGCAGGGTTGTCGCCGATCACCTGGCCGAGTTCGTCGGCGTCGTCGAACATCGCCCAGATCGCGGTATCGCCGAAGGGCCGCTCGCCGCTGTCGAGTGCCGAGTAGGCGATCGCCGACTGCATGACAGTGGCGGCGGAACCGGTCGGTCCGATCAGCGCGGCCGGAATGGAGAGCGTCTCGGCGATCTCAGCGTCGAAATAGGCGTCCCACAGCTGCTTGCCGATCGGCTGCCATTCGGTGCGGGAATTGTCTCGTGCCCAGATGAGGTCGACAAGCAGCGCCATCGAGTGCAGCGTGACCGGGTTGCGGACGCCGCCGTGGGTTGGAATGCTGCCGTCGAGGGACAGACGCAGGGCGGTCAGCACCTCGCCCTCGGCCGACAGCGCTCCGACACCGGCCGCCGACGCAGCCCACGCAGGTTGGCCCTGGTAGTACCGGTCGCGCAGCGCCTGGTTGCTGGCAGCCTGATCGACGAGGCTGGAAACCGCCAAGCCGTACGGCATGTGATCGAAGAGCAGGCCGGGGCGATTGTAGATCTCGGCGACGAGTCCGGCCAATCCGCCACCCAGCGAATGCCCGGTCATGCTGATACTGGCGCCGCGCAGGTCTGCACCCGGTCCGGCCGCCGCGACATACAGATCGAGCGCAAGCGCGCCCTGTCCCGCGGTCGATCCGAAGAACACGCTCCAGCCGTTGACGATGTCACGCACCAACGGCGAGCTGAAGAAGCCCGAATCGAACCACAGGCTCGGGTTGGTCCCGCGGTAGGAGATCGAGATGCTGGTGCCGATCGAGGTGCCGCTGGTCTCGTAGGCGATGCCGTAGAAACCCTCGTCCTGCCACGTCGCATAGGTCGACGGATCGAGGCCGAGATCGTCGGTCCGGGACAGGATCGACGCATCGCCGATCTGATGGCCGGTCAGGTTTACGATCTGGTCGTATTCCCGGTTGTAGACATCCATGGCCAGGATGGCGAGATACAGGTCGTGCCCCACGGCCATGTGCGAACTCCCCCCCCCGGTGTCGTCCGGATCCGAAAGGATCAGGCGATGGCGCAGGGCGGCGGGGTAGGGCCGCCCATACGACCACTCCGACCTTTACCGACGCGCCAACGGGCCAGACCCGCTCCTGTGAAGGGGGCGGTCTGCCGCTGTATCCGGCAACATTCGGAATGGTAACGGCTCGGTGCCGAGCCGGTCAACGCGCGGTGCGTCCCCATGGAGGACGCAACGGCTTGACAACATCCGCCGAAACAACCCACACATTTACTCTCTTGCCGGCTGCATGCCGCAGAGGCTGGTCGGGCGGATCATGAAGCCTCTGTTATGTTTCGCCGCCCCGCAATCCCTCGAGTTCAGTCATGAGTTCTGGCATGAGCAACTCTGTCGCAGGCGGTTCAGGCGCACGCGCCGATGCCGTGGGTCCAACCGGCGAGAACGGCGCGGACGCACAGGCGGTCCAGCAGGTCGATCCTGAGATCGCGCGCAAGATCGCTCAGCTCCGCTCGGCGGTGCGCGAGAATTTCGGCAAGGCGGTGCTGGCGATGATGCTGCTGCCCCGCTACCGCTCGCAGATGCTGGCCGACCTCCAGCATCTCGTGCTCGATCCGATGCTGCGCGACCGTCTCGCGATCGCCTACCCGCAGAAGACCGGCGCGGCGCCCGAACCGGACATGGCGGGCTTCGCGATCTGGGCGAGCGTGTCCGAGGAGGTCGACGCCCGCATCCGCGAACAGGTCAAGGCCGGCGTGTTCCCGATCCGGCTGAAGAGCGAGGATTGGAACAGCGGTCAGATCAACTGGCTGCTCGACGTCGTCGCCACCGACAAGGCCACCACCGCCGCGGTGATCGCCAGCTTCCGCCAGGTGGCGAAGACGGGCGAGTTGAGGCTCCACCCCCTGATCACGCGGCTCGTCGACCCCGAGATCCTGGAGAAAATGGGCGCGCGCAAGACCGAGGCTCCTGCGAAACCAGCCTGAGATCCCATCCGCGCCGTGCCGGGCTCGACCGACCGCTGCCCGGACGTCACGGCCGCGGCGATCGCAGGCCAGGACCGCTGTCTTGTGGAGCGGTTCACACGGCTGAGGCCGGGCTCGCCCGCAGCGCTCTCATCAATGGCTGGCGACGAGGCCCGCTGGCTGCGGCCGGGGCGCGGATGCGTCCTGCCCGACCAGGCGTGCAAGGTAGGCAGCGTGGTCCGAAAGGCCGGCCACCTGCTCGCTCGTCTGGCGCTGGTTCATCGCGATGTAGCGCGCGAGGTCGGCCGCCGGAGCGGCATCGACCATCGGGTGGTGGCCTTCGGGCCGCAGACCCTGCCCCCACATGACCTGCAGCCAGCTCGGCACGTCGAACAGTTCCATGTTCTGCCGCACGATCCGCCCCGAGCCGCGGAACATCGCGAGTTTCTCCTGCAGGCTGTCGGGGATCGCCATCGCTCGACAGTAGCGCCAGAAGTCGGAGCCGCCGCGCTCCGTCAGGTGGTAATGCAGGATCAGGAAATCGCGCACGGCGGTGAATTCCCGATCGAGCTGTCGGTTGAACTCCTGCGCCAGTAACGGGTCGCAATGGCGATCCGGGAACAGCGACAGGAGCCGCGCGATGCCCGCCTGGATCAGGTGGATGCTCGTCGACTCAAGCGGTTCGAGAAAGCCGCTGGCAAGGCCAAGGGCGATGCAATTCCTCTTCCAGATCTCGCGCCGCTTTCCGGTGACGAACCGCAAGGGTCGCGGATCGGCGAGCCGCTCGCCGGGGAGGTTCGCGAGCAGCACACGGTGCGCCTCATCGTCGCTGGTGAAGCTGCTGGAGTAGACGTGTCCGTTGCCGGTGCGATGGCGCAGGGGGATGTGCCACTGCCAGCCCGCATCGCGCGCGGTGGAGCGGGTATAGGGCTCGAGCGTACCGTTGCCGGTCGAGGGCACCGCCAGCGCACGGTCGCACGGAAGCCAGTGCGACCAGTCCTCGTAGCCGGCCGCCAGGGCCTGTTCGATGAGGAGACCGCGAAAGCCCGAGCAGTCCACGAAGAGGTCGCCGTCGAGCCGCCCACCATCGGCGAGGTCAAGCCCGGCGACGAAGCCGCTCTCGCCGTCGAGCCGGACATTCACGACCCGCCCCTCGCGGCGCGTCACGCCGCGCGCCTCGGCAAAGCGGCGCAGGAACGCCGCGTAGCGCACGGCGTCGAAATGGTAGGCGGAGGCGGGAAGCCTGGCCGCAACTGCGTCCGCGGGCACGCCGAAGCGGTTCTCCCGCGCTGCCATCGCGTTCGGACTGAACTGCTCGAGCGGCAGCGTGCCGCCTTCCCTGCAGTAGCGCAGCCAGTAGTGGTGGAATTCCACCAGCCCGATCGCCCGGCCGACCTCCCCGAACCCGTGGAAGTAGCGCATGCCCTCGCGCTGCCAGCCGACGAACTCGATACCGAGCTTGAAGGTGCCCATGGTCTCGCGCAGGAACTCGCGCTCGTCGAGGCCGAGGCCGGCATTGAACAGGCGGATCTGCGGGATCGTCGCCTCGCCGACACCCACGGTGCCGATCTCTTCCGATTCCACGAGGACAACCGACAGCCGTCTCCCGAAATACTTCGACAGCGCCGCCGCAGCCATCCAGCCGGCCGAGCCGCCGCCGACAATGATCACCCGCATCGGTTCGCGCATCGTTGTCCGCTCGATTGACCTGACCATGCTGCAAGGGCGCGTGCGAGGCACACCGATGATCTTGCGCCAGCGGAAGAAACTCCACAACCTTGACGCCCATGAACATCGCGATCGCGCCCGCCCTCAGTATCGACGTCGTTCCCGTGGGAGCGTCGCGCGAGCCGGTGCTGGTCATCGACGACGTGCTCGAAGATGCCGAGGCGCTTCGCGGCGCCGCCTGCGCCGTGCGGCCGTGGCGGGCGATGCCGCCGGGCAGCTTCCCGGGCCTGCGCGCCGGCCTTCCGGCTGCCTATGCGAGGGCGCTGCTTGCGCGCCTCCACGATGCCATCGTGAACAAGCTGCTGGGCGGCGGGGCGATGAGGGTCGCGCGCTTCGAGTGCAGCTTCTCGATGGTGACGCTGTCGCCTGCGGAGCTCACGCCGCTCCAGCGCATGCCGCATATCGACGTCGCCCGCCCGGACCGGGTGGCGATCATGCACTTCCTGTGCGGCCCGCCCTTCGGCGGCACCGCATTCTACCGGCAGGTCGCCACAGGGCTCGAGCAGGTCGGCCCGCAGACGCGCGACCGCTACATCGCAGCCCGCACCGAAGGCCTGGCGATGCTGCGGCCGGAAGACGGCTATCCCGGCACCGATTTGCCCGGCTATGTCCGCACCGCCGCCTTTGGCGCGCGGTTCAACCGCGTCCTCGCCTATCGTAGCTGCTCGCTTCACAGCGGCATGATCGAGGACCCGTCGCTGCTGTCGCCTGATCCGGCGAAGGGCCGGTTGGCCACCACCCTCTTCGTCGACTATGTCCGGGCCTGAGCGATGTTTCGGGCTGGAAAGCTGGAGTTGGCCAGGTTTTCGAGGGCGCGGTGGTCTTGGTGTGGACCTCGTCGGCCGCCCCGACGACGATGAAGGCCGGACTGGTCATCAGGTCATGCGCCTTGAGCAGACGGTAGACCGAGGCTTCCCACACGAAGTGGCGCTCGACATCGGCGAACCGCACGGCCAGTTCGCGCGGCGACAGTTCGGGCGCGGCCAGCGCCAGGTCAACAATGCGATCGCCGACCTCGCCGGGGATGCGGGGATGCGCCGTGGTACGGCGCATCGGCAGGAGATTGCGACGCGGGCATCGCGCGCGCCACCGGCCAAATCACGGCGCGGCTTCGGACACCACGCTGCTGACGCAGGCGCAGAATGGCGCCCTTCGCTCTACCCTACGCACAGGGCTCCGGTGGACATTGGCCCTGCCATAAGCCACCGAGGTCACCGGCTCGCCGTCACCCGCCAGACCGTGTTCGACAGGTCGTCAGCGACGATCAGGGCGCCCCGCGGATCCACCGAGACCCCGACCGGCCGGCCGCGCGCATTGCCGTCGCCGGTCAGGAAGCCAGACACGACGTCGATCGGCTCGCCGGCAGGCCGGCCGTCGCGGAACGGCACGAAGACGACCCGGTAGCCGACCGGCTCGGCGCGGTTCCAGCTCCCGTGCTGGCCGACGAAGACGCCCTCGGCGAATTGCGGGCCCATCGCCGGGCTCGAAAAGGCCAAGCCCAGCGCGGCGACGTGCGACCCGAGGGCATAGTCCGGGCGGATGGCCGCGGCGACCTTCTCCGGGTCTTGCGGCCGCACGCGCGCGTCCACGTTCCCGCCCCAGTAGCTGTAGGGCCACCCGTAAAAGCCGCCGTCGCGCACCGAGGTCAGGTAGTCCGGAACGAGGTTGGGACCGATCTCGTCCCTCTCGTTCACGACCGCCCAGAGCTGGTCCGTGCCAGGCTGGATGGCGAGGGCGGTCGGATTGCGCAGACCCGTGGCGTAGGGCCGGTGCGCGCCCGTCTCCGCGTCGATCTGCCAGATCATGGCGCGGTTGACCTCGGCCTCCATCCCGCGTTCGGTGATGTTGCTGTTCGAGCCGATGCCGACATACAGGAACCGCCCATCGGGGCTGACGGTCAGCGCCTTCGTCCAGTGATGGTTGATGGCCGAGGGCAGGTCCGCCACCTTCGTCGGCGGTCCGCTCGCCTCGGTCTGCCCGTCCTGGTAGTCGAAGCGCACCAGCGCATCCTGGTTGGCGACGTAGAGGTTGCCGTTGGCCAGGGCGAGGCCGTAGGGCGCGTTGAGGTTCTCCGCGAAGACGCGCCGGACCGCGTAGGTACCGTCGCCGTCGGCATCGCGCAGCAGCGTCAGCCGGTCGCCGCTGGGCACCGAGGTGTTGCCCAGGCTCTTGATGTAGCCTGCGATGATATCCTTCGGGCGGAGAGCCGGCGCGCTGCCACCTCGACCCTCCGCCACCAGGATGTCGCCATTGGGCAGCACCAGCGTCTGGCGTGGAATCCGGAGATCCGTGGCGATGGCCTGGATACTATAGCCTTGCGGCACGGTTGGCAGTTCGCTGCCCCAGGCGGCTGGCCGTGGGACCGTCATCGCGGGCAGCAGGCCGCGCTGCGGCGCGGGGAGCTGTGGGTCGGCGCCCTGCTGCTCCGCGACGGGGTCGCCGTCGCAGCCGGCGAGCGCCGCGGCCACCACGGCGATCAGGATGGCTTGACGCATCAGACCGCCCCCCTGGACTGGTAACCGGAGTACCCCATCCAGGCCGCGACAAGCGCGAGCAGCGTCACAACCGCCGAGAGGTAGAGCGCCTCCGGCATGATTGCGAAGGCGTCCTTCGCGTGCACCAAGGCGTTGACCAGGCCAAGCGTCCACATGGCGAGCAGCACGACGAAGTAGATGGCCGCGCGCTTCCTCCGCGCCGTTCCGCTGCGGACCAGGTCGATCAGCGCCCAGAGCAGGGCGAAGCCGCCGACGAGCAGCGCGCCGGCGATGAGCCAAGACGCGAAATTGGCCCATTGCACATGGAAGCTCGCCAGGTAGGCGAGATCGCTGAGCAGCGCGCCCAGGAACAGCGGCAGCGGAAAGGCGAGCAGGATGGCATGCAGCGGATGGAGCGGCCGCAGGACGGCTGGCGCACTGGTGGCAGACACGTCGCTCCCTCTCGTTTGTTCGGCGCCACCGCACGCGTGCGGCAGGCCTGACCGGCGTCCGTCCAGGATCGGGTGAGCCAACGAGGCC
>CAYNRF010000015.1:0-17676 GCA_964399525.1 uncultured Phycisphaeraceae bacterium
CCCTGTTGAGGTGGGGGGTGGGGGGTGGGGGGTGGGGTGGGGGGGCGGGGGGGCGGGGGGGCCAGACCCGCCCCGGGCGGTCAAAGACGGGCCATCGCTCGACGATCTGTTCTTGCAAGCCAACGCACTACGACTGGTTAAACCGCCAGTCCCGGCCATGCGCGAGGTGTCCTGACATCATGCTCAGCCAAAGTCACCAGATCCGATCTGGGGCATCCACCTTCGAAGTTTCGCGGGGTTTGGCGGCAGATGTTCCGGGTGCGGCAAGCGACCTTGCCATCCCGAAGTCAGGCGCTGTCTTGGGTCTGCTGCGAGCAGGTCCGCCCCGGCATCGAAGATGACACCGTCGACCGGGTTGTGACCGATGCCGGGTCTGGTGCCTGCGATCGAGCGATCACCGCTCGGTCCGTTTACTCGCCCGCGTCGTTCTTCCTGGGCGTTTTCGGGCGGTGGCTGAGGATGGCGCCGAAGGCGAACAGGCTGAGAGCGGCGGTGGAGCCGAGCGCGACGGACTGATACGCGACGGGATGGGGAAGATCGCGGTTCTCATCGGTGAGCGGCTCGACCATCACGCCTTGGGCGGCGACCGCTTCATTAAAGCGTTTGGCGTTCTCCAGGCTGCCCGGAAGCCTCGCGATGGGGCCCGCCGCGGCGAGCAGCGGGAGCACAAGCCCGAGGTGGATCCCGATCATGCCGACCGTGCGGTTGGCCTTCCTGGCCAGGGTGGCGATCGCGCAGAGGACCATGAGCGCGCCGATGCCCGCCGAGATGTACAGGGCAGTCGCTGCGTTCGCGCCGGGAGGCGCGAGTGAGTAGGTGAGGGAACCGACGCCCAGCAGGGCGGCGGCGTAGAGCACCATGACGATGGCGGCTTTCATGGATGGGCCTTTCAGCAGCCTGGGACGGGAATCATCACGCCACGGGGTTGTGGCGGGCATTCGGTCAAGCATATGAATGCACCGCTGCTGGGCGGGGTCGCTCGCGGGTGACCTTCCCCCCACTGTTCAGGTCACAGCGTATGAGGGCCCGGGGGCTCGCGCAAGTCGCTGCGGGGCCGCCCGGATCGGAGCGGAGGCCGCCGCAGAAGCGACCGTCTCCGGAGCCAGCGGGCGATAAACCCCAGGTCGGAGTGCGGGCTCACCGCTCTGTGCTCACGACACCCCTCGAACAGCCACCGACTCTCCCGCCATGTCTTGAAGCGGTGGCGGTTCAGCAGCTCGTCTCTCGAGCGGCTGTTGAATCGCTTGACGCGACCATCCTCCCGCGGGCCCGGATCGCGACCGGGCCCGTTACGCTCCTGCGAGGGCGGAGCGGAGGTGGCTGGCGTCTTCGTCACTGAACGCGCACAGCAAGACCCGCCGGACTCCGGTGGCGCTCGGGAGGATCGTCTTTAGCTCGCTGACAGCGACTCGGGCCGCCAGGTGTGGCGGGTACGCGAAGACACCCGTGCTGATACTCGGGAAAGCGACGCTTTCAGCCCCAGACTCGGCGGCCAATCGGAGCGAGTTGCGGTAGCAAGCACGCAGCGTGGCTTCCTCGTCCGCGTCTCCGCCACTCCAGACGGGTCCGACCGTGTGCACGACCACACGACATGGCAGGTCAAAGCCGGGAGTAACGGCCGCCTCGCCGGGCCGGCACCGCACGCCGGGGGCGACCTCCGGCAACTGGCGACAGGCTTCGAGCAGCCGTGGCCCCGCGGCGCGATGAATCGCGCCGTCGACACCTCCGCCCCCCATCAGGCTTGGGTTGGCTGCATTGACGATGACATCCACGCGCAGCGTTGTGATGTCATCGACGACCACCGTCATCTGCGTCGGGTCGACGATCTTCCGCATCGGCTGTATCTCCATGCGCTTCAGCGAAGACGCCTTCAAGGTCTGAACTTGCTGCGGATCAACATCGGACACTCCCGGCGAGAGCATGGTACTCCCTTCTGCGACAGCCGGTGGACTCGTGCCGTGCCCCTTGCGGCCTGCAACTCCGTGAAGCGGAGGTTCCTCTGGGCCAGGGCGTGAAGGTGCCGTAGGTGACAAGGAAGCTGGGTGTCACCACCCCGATGACCCGTCCTTGACCTGACAACGGGCGGACAGATGGCTCGCGTGAGCAAAGCAACACGATGTGCCCGCACGCGTCCCATGAGTTCGACGCACGCGGGCGATGCTGTACGGGCTGGCGATCCAAACGGGAATGCGCGGCGCGGAACTGCGGACCCTGCGCCGATCGTCCCTCCACCTGGACGGCGAGCGGCCGTTTGTGGTGGTCGAGGCCGGGGGCATGAAGAACAGCAATCCCGCCCGGCCGCATGTCCGGCCGGAACTGGCCGAGCGAGTGCGGCGGCACGCGGCGATGATGGCGCCGGGGGCGCCTGTGTTTGTCCTCCCCGACCGCAAGGGGGTTCTCGACATGCTGCGGGCTGACCTGGGCGCGGCCCGGGCGGCTTGGCTGGCGGAGTGTCCCCACGATCCCTCAGAGGCCGCCAAGCGGGCGCAGAGCGATTTCCTGGCGGTGGAGGATCACGATACGGCCGCGTGCTGGACTTCCACGCCCTGCGGCACACCTGCGGGGCCTGGGCGGCGATCGGCGGGGCGAGCCCCAAGGCGGTGCAAACGCTGATGCGGCACCGCACGATCGTGCGGACGATGGACACCTCCGGGCGCCTGTTGCCCGGTGAGGAAGCCGAGACGGTGGGCAGGATGCCCGGGTTCGATCGGCGCGAAACCCTGGCCGAGACGGGCACCGGGGACTGTTGCGACCGCGCAAGCAACGCGGGTGCAAAGCCGGGCGAATCGGTGCGGACGGACGCGAGCCGGATGCGGGTTGATGACGCTGCCCCGATGCTGCGGATCTCGCGGGAAATCAGCGAAAAACGCGAGATTCAGCGTGCAAATCAAACGGTGCGGGAGGGATTCGAACCCACGAAGATCTTTCGACCTTGCACGATTTCAAGTCGTGTGCCTTCAACCGCTCGGCCACCGCACCGGGGGAAAATCAGCGGGCCAGGCCCGGGGTCTGGCGGAGGATGATACGGGTCCGGTGGGGCGCAGGCCCGTTCAGCGGCCTGATGGCGACGGGGGTGTGGGTGGGGCCGGCGGCTCGGCGGACCCGGCCAGCATGCCGCCGTCGATGTTGAACTCGGCCCCGGTCGTGAAGGCGGACTCGTCGCCGGCCAGGTGAACGGCCAGGGCGGCGACTTCCTCGGGGGTGCCGAACCGGTTGAGGGGGGCCGAGGCGGCGAAGCGGGCGATGGCGCGGGCGCGGTCGTCGCCCTCGCCGAGCAGGGGGTCCCACATCGGCGTGAGGATGGCCGCGGGCTGGATGCAGTTGCAGCGGATCCGCAGGCCCTCTTCGGCGCAGTAGAGCGCCACCGACTTGGTGTGGTGGCGGACGGCTGCCTTGCTGGCCGCGTACGCCGCGGCCCGCGGGATGCCGACCACGCCCGATCGCGACGAGAGGTTGATGATCGATCCTGTCCGGGCCGGACGCATCGCGCGGACGGCGTGTTTGCAGCCGAGCATCGTGCCCTCCGCGTTGGTGGCGAACACCGCCCGCCAGGCCTCGAGCGCGGTGTGCTCGGGGTCGTGGGGCTGCGGGTACTCCTCGAACCCCGTGATGCCCGCGTTGTTGACCAGGATGTCCAGGCGGCCGTGCCGGGCCAGCACCGCGTCCACGCACCGTTGCCAGTCGGGCTCGCGGCGGACGTCCAGATGTTCGTACCGGGCGCTCGGCCCGAGGGACTGCGCGGCGTCGCGTCCGGCCTCGTCCCGGATGTCGGTCAGGACGACCGTGGCGCCTTCACGGACAAAGGCCTGCGCGATGGCCAGCCCGATGCCGCGGGCCGCGCCGGTGATCAGGGCGGTCTTGTGGTGCAGTCGTGCCATGGACCCATCCTTGGTCGCGCCCGGTCCCGGCGGGGTCGACGCAAGAAAACGGGCACGCTCGGTGAGCGTGCCCGTGCGCGACTTTGCGAGAAGACCGGGTGGTCGTCACGCCCGGTCGGCCGCCGGGCGGCGGACGCCCTGGCCGCGGTGGGCCTTGCGTTTGGCGCCGGGGCCCTGGCCGTTGCGGGGCGAGCCGTTGGGGTTGCCGCGGCGCGAGCGCCCGGGGTTGCCGGGTCGGGCCGGGCCGGGGGCGGCGAAGCCGGCGTTCGCCGGGCGTTCCGCGGCCTTGTGCTGGCCGACGGCCGGGACCTTGGCGCCGATCTGACGCTCGATGGCGCGGAGCAGGCCGCGCTCCTCAGGGGCGCAGAAGGCGATGGCGGTACCGGTGGCGCCGGCGCGACCGGTGCGTCCGATCCGGTGGACGTAAGCCTCGGGCTCGAGGGGCAGGTCGTAGTTGAACACGTGGGTCACGCCGTCGACGTCGAGGCCGCGGGCGGCGACGTCGGTGGCGACCAGGATGCGGAAACGACCGCGGCGGAAGGCGTCCAGAGCGCGGTCACGCTGGCCCTGGTTCTTGTTGCCGTGGATGGCGACGGAGTCGATGCCGGCGTCGTGCAGCTTCTTGGCCACGCGGTCGGCGCCGTGCTTGGTCTTGGTGAAGACGACGGCCCGCTGGATGCCCTCGTCGCCGATCATCTTCTCCAGCAGTCGGGGCTTGTCGGCCGCCTCGATGAGATGGACGGACTGCTCGATCTTGGGGATGTTGGCCTTCTCCTGCGGCACCTCGACCCTGGTGGGGTGCTTGAGCAGCGTCGCGGCCAGCTTGGCGATGGCCGGGGGCATGGTGGCGCTGAACAGCAGCGTCTGGCGGGGCTCGGGCAGGTGCGAGGCGATGTGGCGGATGGGGTTGATGAAGCCCATGTCCAGCATGCGGTCGGCCTCGTCGAGCACCAGCGTGCGCACGGCCGAGAGGTCCACCAGGCCCTGCTCCATCAGGTCCATCAGGCGGCCGGGGGTGGCGACGATCACGTCGACGCCGCGCTCCAGCGCCTTCTCCTGGCGGAACTGCGACACCCCGCCGAAGATGGCGGTGTGGCGGAGCTTGCAGTGGCGGGTGTAGTCGTTGAAGGACTCGCAGATCTGGGTGGCCAGCTCGCGGGTGGGCGAGAGGATCAGCGCGCGGGGCAGGAAGGCGGGCCCGACCGGGCCGCGGCGGCGCCGGCCGCGGGTGGGGCCGGACTGCTCCGCCTCGGCGCGGGCCGGCCGCGGGGCCGGGCCGTCCTTGAGCAGGCCGTGGATGATCGGCAGAGCGAACGCGGCGGTCTTGCCGGTGCCGGTCTGGGCGATGGCGAGCACGTCGTGCCCGTTCATGGCGGGGGTGATGGCCATGGCCTGCACGGGCGTGGGCGTGGTGTAGCCGGCCTCGGTCAGGGCCTTGAGGATGGGCTCGGCCAGCTTGAGCTGGGCAAAGGTGGTGTTGACAGCGGCGGCCTTGGAGGACGAGGGGGGGGTCGAGTCAGAATGCAAGTGAGGCGTCTCCGGTGTGATGCCCGCGCCGGCGTTGGTGCCGGTGTGGCGGGCGGGGAACGGGGCGCACGGATCGTCAGGAC
Source organism: uncultured Phycisphaeraceae bacterium (assembly GCA_964399525.1). Lineage (GTDB taxonomy): Bacteria > Planctomycetota > Phycisphaerae > Phycisphaerales > UBA1924 > UBA6054. The sequence continues at coordinate 5,489 of CAYNRF010000015.1, forward strand.
CGATGGGGCGGCGTCGCACGGTTGCGTCGTCGTCTTCGGTCTCTGCCGGTTGTCCGAGCAGGGTCAGCCCGTTCATCACGCCGGTTGCGATCCCCGGGATCGTCCGCTTTGGTCGCGTGCGTCAGGCTGCGTCGAGGGGAAGGGCGTGCGGGGCGGTTGGGCTCCGCACGCCGGATGGATCAGATCAGGGCCGAGCGATCAATAACGATCGCCGCGACCGCCGCCGTAGCCGCCACGGCTTCCGCCGCCGCCGCCACCGCCGTAGCCGCCGCGGCTGCCGCCGCCGCCGCCGTAGCCACCGCCGCCGGAGCGGTTGTTCTCACGGGGCTTGGCCTCGTTGATGTTGAGGGTGCGTCCGCCGAAATCCTTGCCGTTGAGGCTGGAGATGGCGTTGTTGGCCTCGGAGGCATCGGGCATTTCCACGAAGCCGAAGCCGCGGGGGCGGCCGGTCTCGCGGTCGTTGACGAGGGTCACCTCGCCGACGTTTCCGAACTGGCTGAACAGGTCCTGGACGCCGGACTGGGTGGCGTCGAACGGCAGGTTGCCGACATAAATCTTCATCGCAAGTCTCACGCCCCGAAAAGGTCGATTCCGAGCCAGATCTTCAGGGCGGATCTATGACGGACTCCCGGCCGGGGGTGATGTCACCCGAGAAAAGCCGAGACCGAACGCTAGACCCGGGAACACAGGAAATCGCCCCGCCGGCGCGGAATGGGACACAATTGGCTCTGGGAGTGTCCAAAGGGCGAATTTATCTCCCCGGCGCTACTCCTGGAACAGGTCGTGGGCCGTCTTCTGCGATTCCATGAGCCGGTTGCGGGCCGCCATCGCCGCCTGCGGATCGCCCTCGAGCACCGCCAGTTCGAGGTCGATCGCGGCCCGCAGCGACTCGATCAGCGCCACGCGGAAGGCGCTCTGATAGGCAGCCTCGTCCGCACCGAACTGCTCGGCCGCCCGCGGCGACATCGCGATGACCCGGTACGACGCCTTGGCCGTCACCATCGCTTCCTGCACGGACTGGACGGCGTCAAGATCCGAGTCGCGCGTGCCGGGCGCAAACTCCGATCCGCGCAGCGCGCGCATCGCGCCGCCGGCCTGCTTCATCGCACCCTCGAATGTGTCCCGACCGGCCCCCGCGGCCGCGGCCCCGCCCGGGGACGGCGGCGCCGGACGATCCGTCGCCGCGTCGCCCGCCGGGGTGCCGGCCGGGGCCTGGCCGCTGAAGTGCGCGATCAGTTCCTCGCGGGTCAGCGATCCGTCCTGATCCGCGTCCGCGACGAACAGCCGCTCCGCCAGACGCGCGGGCAGCTCGTCGCGGTCCAGCTTGGCGTCGCCGTTCTTGTCGTTGGCCATCATGCGGTCGACCTGCGCCTGCACGCGCCGGTTGACCTGCGGGGCTTCCTCGGCCGGCTGGGCGACGGCCAGCCCGGCCACGGAAAGGGTGAGAACAGCGAATCCGGCGGCGACCTTGGCGTGCTTCATCTCGTGGGCTCCTCGGGTGCTCTCTGAGCGACATGAGGATACCGCCGGACGGCCCGGCGGTGCCACGATCTGCTCCGGCCAGACGGCGCCATGCCGATCCCGGGGGCGGGTCGGTTGTGCCGGGGGAGGGGAAGAGGGGAGGAAAAAGACGGGGGGTCACCGCTTCACGCGATCGAAGGCCGCCAGGGCACGATCGCGGGCCTCGGCGTGGTCCACGATCGGCCGCGGGTAGGTCTTGCCCAGCTCCACCCCCGCCGCGGACAGTTCGAGGGGCGGCGCCTCCCACGGCCGGTGGATCGACGGCGCCTCCAGACCCGCCAGCTCGGGCACCCAGCGGCGAACGTACTCGCCCTCTGGGTCGAACTTCTCGCCCTGGCTGATGGGGTTGAAGATGCGAAAGTACGGCGCCGCGTCGGCGCCGCAGCCGGCGGTCCACTGCCAGCCCAGCGTGTTGCTGCCCAGGTCGGCGTCGACCAGGGTGTCCCAGAACCACTCGGCCCCCCGCTGCCAGGGGATGAGCAGGTGCTTGCACAGGAACGAGGCGACGATCATGCGGGCGCGGTTGGGCATCCAGCCCTCGGCCCAGAGGTTGCGCATGGCCGCGTCGACCACCGGGTAGCCCGTCATCCCCCGCTGCCAGGCGCGGAGGTGGCTCTGGTTGTCCGACCACGGGAAGTTGTTGAAGTACTCCCGCAGCGGCTTGTCGGTCGTGTGCGGGAAGTGATTGAGCAGGTGCTGGGCGAACTCGCGCCAGCCGACCTCGCGCAGGTAGTGCTCGCGCCCCTTGTCCTTCTCCCAGCCCGCCTCGGCGGCCACGGTGTGCCAGATGCGGCGCACCGAGATCTCGCCGAAGTGGATGTGGGCCGACATGGCCGACCAGCCGGGGATGTCCAGACGGTCGCGGTCGGTGTGGTAGTCGTCGATCCGACGGGCGATGAAGTTCTTGAACAGCGATCGCGCGCCCGCCTCGCCGGGCGTCCATCGCTCGCGCATGCCCGCCGCCCAGTCGATGTCCGGCAGCAGGCCGAGGGCATCGAGCGCGATCGATCCGGCGGACTCGGCGGGGCGTTCGAGCTCTTTGGGCGCGGGCACGGGCCGATCCGGCGCACCGCTGGCCACCCCGGCCCGCCAGAACGGGCTGAAGACCTGGTAGGGCTCGGCGTTCTTGGTCAGCACGCTGCCGATCGGCCAGATCAGGTTGGCCGGGAAGCGCTCGATCTCCAGGCCCGCCTTGGACAGCGCGTGCTCGACGGCGTCGTCCGTCCGCTGGGCGTGCGGCTCGATCGACTCGGTGAACATCAGCGTGTCCGCACCGACCGCCTTGGCGACCGCGGCCAGCTCCTTCGCCGGATCCCCGCGCCGGATCACCAGCGGCGAGCCGAGCTGGTCGAAGGATCCTGCCAGCGCCCGGACGCTCTGGTGCAGCCACCAGCGCGACGCGCCCCCCGGCGACCACGCCCCGCCCTCGTCCGGATCGAACACGAACACCGGCACCACCGCGCCGCGTCGGGCCGCGGCGGCCAGGGCCGGGTGATCATCGGTCCGCAGATCACGGGAATACCAGACGAGGGTGGTGGGCATACGGACGGCTCCGGGCGGTGAGCCCGGGGGTTCGCTCGGGCCTCCGGGCCGGTTTCAGCCTGCGATCCCGGAGGAATCCGGAAAAACACCCGTTCACGGCTTGATCCGGTCAGAGTTTCGCCGCCGCGATGGAGGCCAGATCGGACCGCTCGGACCGCTGCAGCGTGATGTGCCCCACCAGCCCGATGCCGCGGAGGCGTTCGACCGCGTATGACAGCCCGTTGCTGGACTGGTCCAGATAGGGGTTGTCGATCTGGCCGATGTCGCCGGTGAGCACCAGCTTGGTGCCCTCGCCCACGCGGCTGACGATGGTCTTGACCTCGTGCGGCGAGAGGTTCTGCGCCTCGTCGACGATCATGAACTGGTGGGGGATCGACCGCCCGCGGATGTACGTCAGCGGCTCGAGCACCAGCCGCCCGTCGGCCACCAGCTTGTCGATGCGCTGCTCGGTGGACTTGCTCTCCGGCTGCTGGTTGGGCGAGCCGCGCGTGGAGAGCAGGTAGTTGAGATTGTCGAAGATCGGCTGCATCCACGCGCCCAGCTTCTCGTCCTTGTCGCCGGGCAGATAGCCGATGTCGCGCCCCATGGGCATGATGGGTCGGGCGACCAGCAGCTTCTCGTAGCGCTCCTCGCCGAACACCTTGGCCATGCCCGCGGCGATGGCCATCAGCGTCTTGCCGGTGCCGGCCGAGCCGAGCAGCGTGACCAGCTTGATGTCGTCATCGAGCAGCAGGTCCAGCGCCATGGTCTGCTGCACGTTGCGGGCCAGGATGCCGAAGGTGGGCTTCTTCTGCGGGGCCACCGGGATGATGTGGTCGGTGTCCGCCAGCCGCCGGCCCAGGCCCGAGTGCGCCTCGTCCTCCTGGTCCTTGAGCACCACGAACTGGTTGGGCGAGACCTCGCGGACGAACGGCTCCTCGCCCTCGTACTCGATGGTCAGCGCCGAGGCGAGCTTGGCCACGCCCAGCATGCGGTCGCGGTACAGCTCGTCGATCAGCTCGCGCGGGGTCTCGATCTCGATGAAGCCGGTGTAGAGACGGTCGGCGTCGACCTTCTGGTTTTGGAAATCCTCGGTGCGGATGCCCAGCGCGTCGGACTTGATGCGGGCGGCCAGATCCTTGGAGACGAACACGGCCCGCTTGCCCTGGCGGTGCAGGTGCCAGGCCACCGCGATGATGCGGTTGTCGGCCTTGTCCTGGTGGATGACCGCGGGGCGTTCGTGGTCCTCGGTGTCGATCGACAGCGTGCCGCTGGCGCCCCGGGCGGCGATGCCCAGCAGCGACAGGTCCACGCCCTCGGTGAGCATGCCCTCGCGGCGGATGCGGTCCAGGTGCCGGATCGCGGCCCGGGCGTTGCGGCCCACGTCGTCCTCCCGGCGCTTCATCGCGTCGAGTTCCTCGATGACGGGGTAGGGGATGACGATGTGGTTTTCCTGGAACACGAACAGCGCGTCGGGGTTGTGCAGCAGCACGTTGGTGTCCAGCACGAAGTGCTTGACCCCCTTCATCGCCGCCGCGCCCGGCTTGTCCTGGCGCTGGACGCCCGGCGCGGAGGCGGGCTGCCCGACGGTGTCTGGCGTGTTGCCTTTGGGTGCCATCGCGGACGCGGACTCCTGCACGCGGACTCTCTCCCCGGGCGGGCTCCGTCCCGCCGGAGACTCAGCATACCGCCCCGGACGATCCCGCACCGGACACGGCGTGCAGACCGGCCACAAACCGCCGCTCCAGCCCGTTGAACGCCGGCCGGAACGAGGCGCAGGTGCCGTCGGGCCGCTCGAACCGGACCCGCACCGGGTCGCCCGGCTCGGCCCCGCCCCGCACCAGCACCCCGGACACCGGCACGCACGACTCGATCCGCGGCCGGCCGCGCGACGCCCGGATCAGGATCAGCCGCCGGTCCGTCAGAAGCCCCAGTCGCCTCCCGGAGCCCTGGGCCCACGCGAACACCAGCGCCGAGAAAGGCAGCAGCACGGGCACCGCGGCCCCCACCATGAACGCCGAACCCACCACGATCGCCCGGCCAGTCGGCAGCAGCAGCGCCCAGCCGAGCAGCGCCTCGCCCGGCTCACGGGCGGCACGCAGGGCGTCGCGCAGCTGCATGGGCCGGCAGGCGCAGCCCGGGAGGCGTCTGGTCATGGTTCGCGGCATCGGCCCGACCATCGACGCCCGAGCGACCCGGCGTGGGAACGCACGCGCAGGCCGTGTGAAGATCCCGTTATCGGCCCGGCGGCGCGCGATCAGCCCGCACCGGCCGCGCGGCCGGTCAGAACAGGGCGGCCACCGCGTCGGCGGTGAGCATCACCGCAACCACACCGGCGATGGCGGTCTTGAGCACGATCGAAACGGCCCGCCCCGTCGCCGCGCCCCGCCCCGACCGCCACGACTCACCCCACGTCCGCTCGGCGACGCCGCGTTCGGCGAACAGCGCGCCCAGACCCGCCCCCACCACGCCGCCGATCACCGCCCCGATGATCGGGATGGGGATCAGGATCTGCCCGAGGATCATGCCCACGATGGTGCCGAACAGCGAGCCCCACGCGCCCGACCGGCTCCCGCCGGCCCGCTTGGACCCCGCCGCGGAGGCGAAGAACTCGACGATCTCCCCGATCAGCGCCAGCACCACCGCGGCCACCAGCACCCACAGGCTCATCACCTCGGGACGCCACCAGTCCACCAGCACCGCGACCGCGATGGCGACCCAGATGCCCGGCAGCGTCACGGCCACCAGCGCCACGCCCAGCCACGCGAAGAGCACGACGATCGAAACGCCCAGCCAGGTCAGCACCAGCAAGCTCCGGTCAGGAGGCGGTCCCCGCGGCCGCGGCGTCCGCGTCCGATCCGGCCGCCGTGTCGCCGTCCCCTTCCTGGGGACCGAAGGCCTTGCGTTCCATGGCGAGAATCCACTCCTCCAGCTCGTCGTGCTGGTAGGTGTCGCACCGCACCTCCTGGCCGCCCAGGGAGGGGTGGGACTGCCTGATCTTCAGGAACACGATGAACTTGTCCCACTTGCGCTTGTCGACCTCTTCCAGGTCGTCGGGGGTGATCGACGCCCCGCCCGGAAGCGTCAGCGTCATCGTGCCGGCCTGCCAGCGGTACTTGCGCGACACGACGCCGATCGACCGCACGATCAGCAGCAGCGCGATGGACCAGCAGACCGCCATGATCGCCCACTGGCTGGGGATGTCCCAGCGCGAGAGCGGCTTGGGCTGCGACGCGCTGGCCAGTTCGGCCTTGAGACGCTCGAGCTCGGCCCGCGGGTTCTCGATGGTGGTCCGCTCCGGCGTGACCTGCCCGATGCGCGACAGCGCCTCCAGCCAGGTCAGCCGGGCGTTGAGCATGATGGCCCGCAGACGCCGGGGGCTCTGCGTGTTGGCGGCGTCGGCGGCGTCGCGCTGCCGCTGCTCGGCCTGCGACAGGCGGGCCAGCTCCTCGGACGGGTTGAGGACCGAGCTGTCCCGCAGGAAGATCCCGAAGTCCTCCCGGTCGGCCGCCTCGGCGGCCTCGAGATACGCCAGCCGGGCCCAGGTGGCGAACCGCTCGCCGCGGGCCGGATAGACCGACACCGCGTCGTACAGGCCCCAGCCGCCGAACGCGAGCAGGACGATAATGAAGATCACCATCTTGCGCACCCAGCGCTTGCCAAGCGGTGCGGTGCGGACCCCTTCGTCACCCATCGGCGTGTGCTCCCTCTGCATGGCCTTGGACCGGACGGCTCCCCGGGCAGGATCGGCCCGTTGGACCTGCCCGCGTGAGGGTGATCGTCCCCGCCCGCCGTTGCGGGCATGATACGGGCGGGAGCAACCGTTGTTCAGAAAACGTCATCGACCTTGGCCAGCGCCGCCCGCCACCACGCCGCCGCCCGCGCCAGCCCCCCCGGACGCCGCCGCAGCGCGTCAAAGCCGCCCAGATCGGTCCGCTTGGCGGGGATCCGCGGGTACGCCCGCCCCGTCAGCATCGCCAGGGTCAGCCAGGCCGAATGCTCGGCGCGGAACCGCTCCGAGGCGGTCTGCATGTCCCTGATGGAGCGGTGTTTGCGTGACATCGAATGATTCTACCCGTCGGCGGCCCGGACCCCGGATGACGCCGGATGTGAACCCGCGGCGGGCTCGGACGCCTCGTCGGCCCCGACGGCCGCGCCCGACCCCTGCACACGGCCCCGCCACGCGCGACGCCCGGTCCGCTCGAGCCTCCAGCTCCACCACTGCACGGCCGTCATCAGCACCACGCCGACCGGGTGCAGCCAGACCGATGACCACGCGTGCCCGACACGCCGGGCGATCATCGCACGCTGGGCCAGCTGCAGCACGCAGGCGGCCAGGGCCGGGCCCCACACCAGCGGCGACCATCCCAACGCGATCGCCAGCGGCGCGATCACCCACGCCGCCGCGTGCCCGCCCACGTGCAGCAGCGTCAGGAACACGAGCAGGCCGGGCGAGCCGACCCCCTCGTACGCGTTCTTGGCGAACCCACGCCAGGTCTCGCGCCAGCCCCGGTACATCCGCACGCTGACCAGGTCCGATCCGTCGAACAGGTCCGACCGCTCCCCCGCCGCCCGCACGGCCTTGGGCATGCGGATCCCGTCGTGCATCGTGTCCCGGAAGCCGCGGTGTCCGTCGATCCGCCGGTACAGGTCCGAGCGGATCAGCAGGAACTGGCCGCAGCCCGCCCCGTAGGCGGGCGCCGTGAACCGACGCATCCGGCCCATCGGCAGGTATCCCAGCAGCAGGAAGAACATCATCGGCACCATCGCCGCTTCCCCGAGCGTGCCGGTGATCTGACGCGGGAACGTCGAGACCATGGGGGCGCCCAGCCGGCCCGCCTCGTCCATCGACCGCCGCACGGCATCCGGCTCGAAGCGCACGTCGGCGTCGGTGAACAACAGCCAGTCGCAGCCCGCGTCCATCCCGGCCTGCGCCGCGTTCCAGCACGCGTGCTGCTTGCCGTTCCAGCCCGCCGGCAGCGCCGGCGGGTGCACCACGATCACGCGGTCATCCTCCGCCGCCAGCCGGGCGAGAATCTCCGGGGTGGCGTCGGTCGAGGCGTCGTCGGACACGATCACGCGCAGGTCCGCCGCGTCCTGGGCGAGCAGGGACCGCACGCAGGCCTCGATGTTCGCCTCCTCGTTGCGGGCGGGCACGCACACGCCCACCCGCGAGTCGGGGGCCGGGGCGTCGCGCCGGGACCGCCGGTACCGACGCAGGTTGCCCGCGGCGACCAGCAGCGGGACGGCCGACGCCCCCGCGCACCACCACGCCCACCCTGTCATCCACAGTCCCATGGGCTACTCCTTCTCCGACCCCGGCAGATTCGCCGCCCCGAGGTCCCGGGGATTCACCGGCGACCCACCCGCAGGGGACGCGGAGACGGCGGGCGGGCGGTGGGCCTCGATGCCCTCGCTGCGCCCGCGGAGCCGCAGCCACGCATGGTACAGCGCCCCGCCCTGGGCCCCCCGCCTGCTGACCAGGGTCTCGAAGTCGTCGGCCCGCCGCGCCACCGCCAGCCCGGCCAGGTGCGCCGCCCCCGCCGCCATGGCCTCGGCGACGGCGCGCTGCCACGCGGTCGTGCGTGCGGGGTCCGCGGCGTGCACCGGGCGGGCCGCGATCAGGATCTCCGGCTTGGGATCGGTCCAGAAGCAGTACTCGACGCTCAGCGCCAGCACCCGCGCCCCGGGCGTGGCGGCCGCGAGCCTCGACACGCCCGGACGCACCACGATCGGCGCGCGGACGTCGGCGAACCCGCCCTGCGGCGTGATCCAGAATGTCGGCAGCGCCGACTCCCGGAAGTAGCGCTCCATCTCCTCGCCCATGCGGGCCAGGCTGCCCGCGTCGTCCGGGTCGATGCCGAAAACGCCCAGCCGCCGGAACATCCCGAACCGCTCCAGCTGCGTCGCGTCCATCGGCGCCCGCAGCGAGCGCCGCGGGAAGAACAGCCGCTGCGTGGTCAGCATCACCAGCGGGTCCCACCAGCCCACGTGGTTCGAGGCGAGGATGAGCGGGCCGGTGTGATCGGCCACCGAACGCAGCAGGTCCGCGCTGGCCCGCTCGATCCGCATGGCGCTGAACTTCTTGCGGATCATGTTGCGACGGCACCACCCCTCGAACCAGCGCGCAAACGCGGGCGACTCGCGGGCCGGGATGTACCTTGGCTCGCTCATCGTGCCGGGCTCAGGAGGTACGCAGAGGTGCAGAGATCACGCAGAGGACGCAGAGGCGGAACCACGGAAGATTTTTTTGCGCGAAGTTCGCGAAGATCACGAAGGAAGAAATGGAGTGAAGAATCAGGATGAAAGCATTGATTCGGAGATGGCCCTTGTTTGTCGCATCCAAAGCACAAAGTCATGAACGGTGCGGACTGGATCGACACGCGGCTCGCCGAGAACGCTTCGCGTCCTTCGCGATCTTCGCGTTGAAATCTTCCTCTGCGCCCTCTGCGTGATCTCTGCACCTCAACGTACCTCTTCAACTCCGACCCCAACCCCCGGCGTCACTTGTCCGGCGACGCCTGCGGCCCCACCAGGATGCGTGCGATCACCTCGCGCACGTGGGTGCCCTTCTCGTCGCGCCCGTGCCCGCTGACGCCCATGGCGTCGACCACGCCGTAGCCCATGCCCAGGTGGATCAGCGTCCACGCGATCACCTCGGCCGAGAAGCGGCTGGTCACGCGGTGGGCCTCCTGGGCCCGCCGGATCTCGCCCGTGAGAAACTCGTGCAGCAGACGCATGTGCTCGGCCACGGCCTTGGCGATCAGCGCGTCCTCGACCTCGGGGATGGCCTGCAGCAGCACCTTGTACCCGGCCCGACCCTCGGGCGAGACCATCGGGTTGTCGGCCAGGATCCGCGCCAGGCGCTTGGCCGGGTCTTCCGAGTCCGACACGTCACCCTGCCAGAGGGCCAGCGTCCGCCGGCCCGTCCGCTCGATCAGGGCGACGAACAGGTCGCGCTTGGACTTGAAATGGCGGTAGATGATCGGCTCGGTCACGCCCGCCGCCTTGGCGATCTGGGCCGTGGTCGCGCCGGCGTACCCCTGGACGGCGAAGAGCGTCTCGGCCACGTCCAGAAGTTGCTCGCGACGCTGGGCCGCGGGGAGTCGGCTCATGGATCGCTCCGGCCGGGACCCGGCGGTGCGTGGGAATGCGGGTCGGCGGGCCCGGCATCGTCGGGCAGCGGCACCGGGTCGTAGCCCCCCTTGACGAACGGATGGCACCGGAGGATACGCCGCAAAGTTAGTAAAGACCCGCGAACCGGACCGTGCAGCCGATAGGCCTCCAGCCCGTACCGCGAGCACGTCGGCTCGTACCGGCACTGGTTGCCGATCAGGGGCGACAGCGTCACCCGGTACAGCCGGATGAGCAGGACAAATGGCACGTTCCCCGCCCGGGCCCACGGCCCCAGCCCCCCCATCGCCCCCGCCTCTCGCTCCGCAGCCGCCTGCCGGTCCGGTGAACCGGCTTCGCGCCCCTCGGCCGGGTTCCCCGCCCGCGATGACGGTTTGCGGCTCATTCCGCGGCCTGCTCCGGCCGCGCGAGCCGCTTGCGGTGCTCCCGATCGCCCGCGGCGACCGCCTCGCGCAGCAGCGATCGGTAGGCGTCCAGCGAGAGCGGCTGATGAGCCCGACCGGAAACCACCACGTCGTAAGCCGTGCCGTCTGGAAGCATTGGATAGACCGGTCTGTCTAGCCGAAACGCCTCCCGCACCATCCGCTTGAGCCGCACCCGCACGACCGCGCCCCCCACCCGGCGGCCGATGGACAGGCCCAGTCGGTGCTCAGACAGCCGGTTGGGTTTGAGAAACACGGTCAGCGGCCCCCGCGACTTGGTCAGCCGGTATGCGAACACCGCCCGGTAGTCAGCGTCCAGACTGAGGCGATGCCGTGATCGGAAGGGGTGCGCAGGCACGGCGCATCATATGAAGACTTCAGTCCGGCTCCGCGAGCGGGGGCATCAGGCCCCAGAGCAGCGCCAGCCCCGCGATCGCCAGCAGGACGAACCGCCCCTTGCTGTCCCCCGCGAGCCGCGCCAGCGTGGAGGGCACCCGGTCCGACCCGGTCGGCAGGGGGTGCGGCGCCGGCTCGAGCAGCTCGAACAGCCGGGGGTCTTCCGGCAGGCCCGGCAGCACCAGCGCGGTCCGATCCCGCGGGACCAGCTGGAGCTGGGATGCCACCACAAGGCGGATCGTGGACGGGTCCTGCTCGGTCAGGGCCTTGAGCATGGCCCGGTAGTTGGCCAGCCGGTCCAGATCGGTCTGCTCCATGGCGAGGATGCGGTCCCGCTGCAGGCGGATGTGGTCCAGATCGGCCGCCGGCGGGATCAGGGCCACGGCGACGAACAGGGCCAGCCCGGCGAGGAACGAGGCCCACTTCGAGGCGTGCAGCACGATCATCGACGCGCGGTCGTCAGACCGGCGCGGTGCGGACGCGGATTGGGCGTGCATGGCCACGGGCACGGGTTGGATCATCGGTCCGTCGGGCCTTTCGGCTCGAACCGCACCGGCCGCGCGGGGTCCGCACGGCCGAGCCCCTCGGCCCGCCCCCGGGATCCGGGCGTCGCGGGGGTTTGCGTAGACTTGCCGGATGCGTCGAGGTGTGGTCATCACAGGTCTGGGCCCGGTCTGCGCCGTCGGCGCGGGCGTGGCGTCGTTCTGGGAAGCGCTGTGCGCGGGACGGACCGGGCTCGGGCCCATCCGCTGCTTCGACGCCTCCGCGCTGGGGCCCAAACTGGCCGGCGAGGTGGAGGGGCTCCAGGTCCGCGATCTGGTCCCCAAGAGCTACCGCAAGGCGACCAAGGTGATGGCCCGTGACATCGAACTGGCCGTGGCCGCCGCCCGGGCCGCGGCCCTGGACGCCGGCCTGCTCACCCGCGGGCTGGAGGAGGACGGTGTGCAGGGGTTCCGGGTGCGGGGCGACCGCACCGGGTGCCACATCGGCGCGGGGCTGATCTCGGCCGAGCCGGCCGAACTGGGGCGGGCCCTGGCCGCGTCGCTGGACGACGAAGGCCGCTACTCGCTGCGTCGGTGGGGCACGGAGGGCGGGGCCGACGCCGGCGCGGCCGGGGCGATGAACCACCTGCCCCCGCTCTGGCTGCTCAAGTACCTGCCCAACATGCTCGCCTGCCACGTGACCATCATCCAC
>CAYNRF010000015.1:17686-29379 GCA_964399525.1 uncultured Phycisphaeraceae bacterium
GGCTGCGAGGGCCCTTCCAACACCATCATGGGCGCCGAGGCGGGGGCCCTGCAGTCCATCGGCGAGAGCACGCGCGTCATCGAGCGGGGCGACGCGGACCTGTGCTTCTCGGGCGGGGCCGAATCACGCGTCAACCCCATGGGGGTCATGCGCATGCTGCTGGCCGGGCGGCTGGCGGAGACCGACGCGGCGGTCACGGACGGTTCGTCGGTGGTCCGCCCGTTCGACCCGGAGTCCGGCGGCGTGCTCGGCGAGGCCGGGGGCATGCTGGTGCTGGAAGACGCCCTGCACGCCGCGTCGCGCGGGGCGCGGGTCTACGCCGAGGTCGCCGGGTTCGGCAGCGGGATGGACACGCGGCCGGTCACGCCGGGCCTGGAAGGGCTCGGCGACGCGCACGAGGACCGCGGCCTGACCCGGGCCATCCGCTGGGCGCTGCGCGACGCGGGCATCACGCCGGACCGCATCGACGCCGTCGCGCCGATGGCCGCCGGCGTGCCGGCGCTGGACACGCGCGAACTCGGCTCGCTGCGGGCCGCGCTGGGCGACGCCGCCGACCGGCCCATGATCACCCTGACGCCCAACGCGGGCAACGCGCTGGCCGGGCACGGCGGGCTGACCGCCGCGGCGGCCGCGCTGGCGCTGCACACCCAGCGCCTGCCGGCGCGCCTCCACGCGGGACGCCCCGAGGGGGCCGACGCGGGGGCGTGCGCGGCGCGGGACGCCCGCCTGGAACACGTGCTGGTGTGCGCGGGATCGTTCGGCGGACAGGCGGCCGCGCTGGTGCTGCGCCGCGTCGGATGACGCCGCCCCGGGCGTGCTACGGTTGTGGACCGGCGCCCGTGCCGGGGCAAGACGAAGCTAGCAAGCATCAAGCCTAAAGAGCGGCAAGGAGCATCAAGATGGGCAACGAAGGCTACGGACGCGACTACCGGGACTACAACGGGGGACGGGGCGACCGCTACGCGGAACGCGGACAGGATCGCGACCGGGGCCAGGAGCGGGGCCAGGACCGGGCCCGCCGCGCCACGCCGCTGTCGGACCTGGACCCGGCGGTGACCGAGGTTTCGCGCAAGGTGATCGGCGCGGCCATCGAGGTGCACAAGGCGCTCGGGCCCGGCTTCCCGCTGGCGGTCTACAAGAACGCCCTGGGCAAGGCCGTGCTGGCCGAGGGCGTCGAGCCCAACTTCGACGAGATCTTCGAGGTCGAGTACAACGACGAGGTGGTCGGAGAGATCACCGCCGACATGTTCGCCGGCGAGGCCTTCCTCGTGAAGCTGATGGCCGAGCACCGCGAGATCGGCGTGCAGGAACGGGCCGAGCTGCGGGCCCAGCTCCGCGCGGCGGACCTCGAGCTCGGGCTGATCATCAACTTCGGCGAGCGCCGCCTCAAGGACGGCCTGGTCCGCGTGCTCAACCCCGACAAGCTGAACGCGCGCCACGACGACGAGGAAGAGTACGAGGACGACGACGAGGACTGATCGTGCCCAGCGGCCGCGTGGTCATCACGGGCGTCGGATGGGTCACGCCCCTGGGGTGGGATCTCGACGGCGTGTGGAACCGGCTCGTCCGCGGCGAGACGGCCATGGCCCCGCTGCGCCGCTACGACGCCACGACCTGGGCGACCAACTTCGCCGCCGAGGTGCCCGCCTCGTTCGATCTGCGTGAACGCCTCGGGCCCGCCCGGGCCGAGCGTCACCGCCACGCCTCGCTGAGCACCGGGTTTGCCCTCTCGGCGTGCGAGGACGCGTGGCGCATGGCCGGGCTGGACCGGACCAGGCCGGACCCCGACGCCGTGGGCGTGTACCTGGGCGCGGGCGAGGGCCCGGTGGACTACGACGCGTACATCGGCTCCCACGCGGCCGGGGCCAGGGGGCAGCCGCCCGGCGGATTCGACGTGGGCAGTTTCGCCGCGGTGGCCAAGGCCCGGCTGCGGGCCGCGATCGAGGTCGAGCAGGAGCCGCAGCTGACCTCCACGCACCTGGCGGCCGAGTTCGGCGCCGGCGGCCCCTGCCTCAACTGCATGACGGCCTGCGCCGCCAGCACGCAGGCGGTCGGCGAGGCGTTCGAGATCATCCGCAGGGGCGACGCGTCCGTGATGATCGCGGGCGGGGCGCACACCATGATCCACCCGCTCGGCATGACCGGCTTCATCCGCCTGACCGCCATGAGCACCCGGCGTGACGATCCCGCCCACGCCTCGCGCCCGTTCGACGTCAGCCGCGAGGGCTTCGTGATGGGCGAGGGCGCGGGCATCGTGATCCTCGAAGATCTCGAACACGCCCTGGCGCGCGGCGCGACCGTCCTGGCCGAACTGGCCGGCTACGGCTCGACCGCCGACGCCTACCGCATCACCGACATCCACCCCGACGGCAAGGGCGGCGCGGGCGCCATGTCCGCGGCGCTGCGCCAGGCCGGCATCGACCCGCACGCCACCGACGACCGCGGCCGGCCGCTGGTCCACTGGATCAACGCCCACGGGACGGGCACGCAGGAGAACGACAAGATCGAATCGGCCGCCGTCCGCCGCGTGTTCGGCGACCTGGCGGCGAAGATCCCGTTCACGAGCGTCAAGTCGATGCTGGGCCACCTGATCCAGGCGGCGGGCGCGGTCGAGCTGATCACCTGCGTCAAGGCTGTCCAGACCGGCATCATCCCCCCCACCGTCAACCTGAACCAGGTGGACCCCGCCTGCGGGCTCGACCACGTGCCGCTGAAGGCCCGCGACACGAACGCCCAGGGCGGCGTGTCCGTGTGCCTGTCCAACAGCTTCGGCTTCGGCGGGCAGAACGACTCGGTGTGCGTACGGAAGTTCGTCGGCTGAGCGTCCACGCGCCGGCCGCGGCTGCTGCAGCCGCACCGCCCGGCCGACCGATCATCTCCGTATGCCCGGCAGACTCACGGCGATCTCGGGGATTCTGGTCGGCGCGGCGGGGCTGGGCGCGGTCGGGCTGATCGGCCTGGCCGGCCTGCGGCTGGCGCGGGCCGACGCCGCGGAGCAGGTGTACCGCGCCCGCCTCGAATCCCTGGCCGCGGACTATGAAGGCCTGCGTGCGTCCTACAACCGCGCCGTGCGCCGCACCGCCGTCACCGAGCTGGTCGTCAAGGACGGGCAGGTCACCGCTTTGGTCCGCTCCGCCCACGGCCCCATCGCCGAGATCCCCACCGGGGCCGACCCCTCCAAGGAGGTGTACGTCGACTTCGCCCTGCTCGACGGGCGGGTGTGGATCCGCCGGGTCTTCGACGCCTCGACCCGCCCGGAGGACGCCACGGTGATCGACCCGCGGCTGGCCGCGATCGACTGGATGGGCAAAGAGCCATTGGATCCTCAAGGGAGCACGCCCGCCCGCGCCACGGCCATCGGTCAGGCGGTCTACCGCACGCTGGGCGAGGGACGCTGGGTGGTCCGCGTCTCGGGCGACGGGGCGCTGGGCCTGGAGCGGGTCTCGGAGGACGCGGTGATCTCCCTCGAGGAAGCCCCCGCGGTGTGGAGCTTCGACGAGGTGCAGTCCGAGGTGCGGGACAAGGTGGGGCGGGTGGGGTGGCGGGAAGCCCTCGGGGCGGTGATCGGCGCGGACTGACCCTCGGGCGCCGGGCTTCAGGCCGGGTCCTTCGGACGTTTCCAGCAGCACCAGTAGTGGGCCGCCGCCGCGTGCCACACGATGTGGCGGAGCATCACGCCCAGCATGTCCGACACGGGCTGGTCCCGCCCGTAGCAAACCACCATGTCCGGGTTCAGATGCTCCGCCGCCCAAGCCTCCAATCGGTCCAGGTCGGCCCGGAGCGTGTCGATGGCCGCCTGCGGCCCGGCCGGCACGGTCGGCCAGGCGTCGACGGACGCTCCGATCAGGTGGCGGGCGTGGAGCCGAAAGATCGCGGCCGTGTGGTGCAGGTGCCACGCGCCGGTGCCGGGCTCGGCCGGATCCCCCAGGGTGTCCGCGGGGTGCTCGGCCAGCGTCATGGCGATCGATTCCCACGGGGCGTCAACGCAGGCCCGGATCTGGGCGAGGGTGTCGGCGAAGGGGTGGGTGGGCATGGGGCGATCGTACCGGGTCCCCTACAGTCAGGCCCCTGTTTCACCCCGGAGACGCCATGTCCGCAGCCGCCCCAAAGTCCATGGACGAGATCATGTCCCTCTGCAAACGCCGTGGGTTCGTCTACCCGGCCAGCGAGATCTACGGCGGCATCAACGGCTTCTGGGATTACGGCCCGCTGGGCGCCCAGCTGAAGAAGAACCTCCGCGACGCGTGGTGGCAGGACGTGGTGATGAACCCCTGCTGGGGACGCAACGGGCCGGACGGGAACCCGGTCGAGATCGTGCCGCTGGACTCGTGCATCATCCAGAATCCGCGGGTGTGGGAGGCTTCGGGGCACGTGGGCGGGTTCAACGACCCGATGGTGGACTGCCGCGAGACCAAGGCCCGCTACCGCGCGGACCACCTGCTGTGCATGGGGCGCAAGGGCGACAAGGCGGGTCAGATCTACGCGTTTCTCGACAACGACGAGGAATCGTTCGACGCAGCGCTGAAGAAGCTCAGCCGCTATGTCAAGCAGGACCTGACACGGGACGACATCGACCTGTGCCCGCTCACGGCCCTGTCCGCCGAGGAACTGGCGATCACCGTCGGGCCGGACACGAAGACGGCCGGCGCGACCTCGGCGCAGACCGACGAGAACGCGGCCTACCTGCGTCCGGAAACGGCCCAGGGCATCTTCATCCACTTCAAGAACGTGGTGGACACCACCCGCGTGGGCGTGCCGTTCGGCATCGCCCAGACGGGCAAGGCCTTCCGCAACGAGGTCACGCCCCGCAACTTCACCTTCCGCAGCCGCGAGTTCGAGCAGATGGAGATCGAGTTCTTCTGCCACCCCGATGAGGCCAACGACTGGTACGCCTTCTGGCGCGACTGGCGCATGGAATGGTGGAAGAGCCTGGGTCTGGCCGGCGACAACCTCATCCTCCGCGAGCACGACCGCGACGAGCTGGCCCACTACGCCAAGGAGGGCGCCGGCACGAGCGACGTGGAGTACCGCTTCCCGTTCACCGCCCCGGGCTTCGGCGAGCTCGAGGGCATCGCCCACCGCACCGACTTCGACCTCCGCCAGCACGCCCAGCACTCGGGCCTGGGCGACAAGCTCAAATACTTCGATTCGACCCGCGGCGAACCGGCCCCCAACGGCCAGCCCAGGGGCGAGAAGTACTTCCCCCACGTCATCGAGCCCTCCGCCGGGCTCGACCGCGGCGTGCTGGCCGCCCTGTGCGAGGCCTTCACCCCCGACCCCGAGCGGCCCTCGGGCGTCTACATGAAGTTCCACCCGCGCCTGAGCCCCATCAAGGCCGGCGTCTTCCCGCTGGTCAAGAAGGACGGCATGCCCGAAAAGGCCGCCGCCCTGACCCGGGTTCTGCGTCGGAAGTTCGGCCACCTGGGCACCATCGACATGGACGAGAAGCAGTCCATCGGCAAGCGCTACGCCCGCATGGACGAGGCCGGCTGCCCGTTCTGCTTCACCGTCGACTCCGACACGCTGGCGGACGACACGGTCACGGTGCGCCACCGCGACACGCTCCAGCAGGAGCGGATCGCGATGGACGCCGTGCCGGCGTTCCTGGGTGAGAAGCTCGGCGTCTGAGAAATCCGGACCGGAACCGTCGATCGGTCCGGGCGGGCACGATTCGCCTGAAACTGCCCGGTCCCCGATCCATATAACCCGTGCCCGTGCGGTGTCCGACCGGACGGGATCACGCGCACGGGACCGGCCTCACCCCCAGACATCCGGGGTGCACGGGCCGGCAGAGCAGCAAGGAGTGGGCATGGGAGCCGCACGGGTCGTGGTGGTGCTGGGGGTCGTGGTCGCCGCGCTGGCGGGCACGGGCTACGCCGTCTACAAGTCGCCGGTCGGCGACCAGCTCCGCAAGGGCCGCGCCAAGCAGGAGCTGGGCGAGCTGGTGCTCATCGAACCCGCGGCGCTGGGCGACGTCGTCCGCACGGTGAGCGCGCCGGGGTCGATCGAGCCGCGGACGAACGTGCAGATCTCCAGCCAGGTCTCGGCGCGCGTGCTGGCCCTGCCGTTCCGCGAGGGCGATCGGGTGCGGCCCGGCGACATCGTCGTCCGTCTGGACCCGCAGAACCTGGTGGCCGCGCTCGACTCGGCCCGCGCCGGCATGCGCGGGCAGGAGGCCCGCCTGGGCGGCGCCGAAGCCCGCCTGATCACGGCGCGCCTGGAGTTCGAACGCATCCGCTCGCTCTTCGAGACCGGGGACGTGACCAGGGCCGAGCTCGAGGCGGCGGAGGCCAACTACCTCCAGGCCCAGTCCGACAAGCAGTCGCTCGAGTTCAGCATCGAGCAGGCGCGGGCCCAGATCACCCAGGCCGAGAAGGATCTCGAGAACACCACCATCATCAGCCCGATCGACGGCGTGATTGTCAGCCTCAACGCCGAGGTCGGCGAGACGGTCATCGTCGGCACGACGAACAACCCCGGCAGCGTGATCATGGAGATCGCCGACCTGTCCAGCATGCTGCTCCGCGCGGCCGTGGACGAGGCGAACATCGCCCCGGTCCGCGTCGGGCAGGAGGCCACCGTCTACGTCAACGCCTATCCCGACCGCACCTACCGCGGCACGGTCCGCCAGATCGGGCTCAAGCGCCAGGTGGGCGCCGACGGCACCGGCACCTTCGAGGTCGAGATCGCCCTGGAGCTGGAAGACGGCGAGACGCTGTTCTCCGGCCTGACCGCCTCGACGGACATCGCGGTCGAGCGGTTCTTCGACGCCGTGCGCGTGCCCACCCAGGCCGTGCTGGACCGGCGCGTCGACGATCTGCCGGCGGACGTCCGCGCCGGCAACACGCTGGTGGACTTCAACAAGACGTTCGCGCGGGTGGTCTACCGCGTGGTGGACGGCAGGACGGTGGTCACGCCGGTCCGGGCCGGCGCCAGCGACCTGACCAGCACGCAGATCGTCGAGGGGCTCTCCGTCGGCGACGAGGTCGTCACCGGCCCGTTCCGCGTGCTGGTCAACCTCAGGCACGACCAGGCGGTTCGGGACGAGAAGAAGGTCAAGGCCGAGGAGGAGGCCCGCGCCGCCGCCGCGGCGAAGCCTGGTGCCGGCGAGGACGCGCCGGCCACCCCCGCCGAGGCGGAAGGCGAGACCAGGCCGTGACCGTCTCGGCGCCCAGCCCGGCCACCATCGAGATCCGCGGCCTGCGCAAGATCTACCGCGTGGGCGAGGAGACCGTCCGCGCCCTCGACGGCGTGGACCTGACCATCCGCCGCAACGAGTTCGTCGCCATCATGGGCGCGTCGGGCTCGGGCAAGTCGACCCTGATGAACATCCTCGGCTGCCTGGACAAGCCGACCTCCGGCTCGTACGTGCTCAACGGGCGGCCCACCCACCGGATGGGCATGGGCCGCCTGGCGCAGGTCCGCAACGAGGAGATCGGCTTCATCTTCCAGAGCTTCGAGCTGCTCAACCGGGCCAGCGCCCTCAAGAACGTCATGCTGCCCATGCTCTACTCGCGCAAGCACCTGTTCACCGCCAAGCGCCGGGCCAGGGACGCCCTGAAGCTCGTCGGGCTGGGCGACCGCATGAGCCACCGCCCCAACCAGCTCTCCGGCGGCCAGCGCCAGCGTGTGGCCATCGCCCGGGCCCTGGTCAACGAGCCGAGCATCCTGCTGGCCGACGAGCCGACCGGCAACCTCGACTCGAGGACCACCGTCGAGATCATCGATCTGTTCAAGCGCCTGCACGAGGCCGGCCAGACCATCGTCATCGTCACCCACGAGGAGGACGTCGCCGGGCACGCCGAGCGCATCGTCCGCCTGCGCGACGGCCGGATCGTCTCGGACTCCCCGGCCGCGGAGGACCCGATCCACCGCGACTGGGTCCGGCGCATGAACGAGGGACGCGGCGGGCGCGTCGAGGTCTCGCCCGCGGAGCTGGCCATGGCCGAGGCGGCCGAGCCCACGCCCGAGCCCAAGCCGAGGCGCGGCCTGTTCGGGGGCGTGAAGACCGAGAAGGGGGCGGGCCCGTGAGCGTGGTGATGACCCCGGTCTGGGCGGTCGTGCGTCTGCTGTGGCAGACGGTCTTCCTGGCGCTCGGCCAGGTCTGGGCCAACAAGGTCCGCGCGGTGCTGACCGCGCTTGGCATCATCATCGGCGTGGCCAGCGTCATCGCCGTGATGAGCTTCCTCGAGGCCGGCCGCAAGTGGATCCTCTCCGAGCTGGACTCGGCCGTCGGGTCCCGCACCATGTGGATCTGGGGCCAGGTGCCCGATTCCCAGCGCGGCGTGATGAGCTGGTCCGACGTCCGCGTGACGCTCACCGAGGCCAACCTGCTGATGGAGCGCGCCCCCTCGCTCGAGAGCATCACGCCGCTGGCCGACCGCCGCTGGAAGGTCTCGGCGAACGGGGAGACCAAGTCGGGCGTCTCGGTCACCGGCGTGTGGCCGAGCTGGCACGACGTCGCGTCGCGCCAGGTGCGCCTGGGCCGCCCGTTCACCCGCATCGACGACGAGGAGCGCCGCCAGGTCTGCCTGATCAACGAGGTCGCCATCGAGGAGCTCAAGCTCGACGTGGACCCGGTCGGCGACTTCCTGCTGGTCAACGGCCGCCGCTTCCTGATCATCGGCGTGCTCGAGACCAAGGAGTCCGGCCTCAACTTCGGCGGGGGCCAGCCGCGCAGCGAGCTGTTCATCCCGTTCCAGACCCACCGCATGATGGACCCCTACGCCGGCATGTGGTTCCAGGCCAACATGCGCACGCCCGATCTGGCCGAGGAGGCCCGGGCCGAGGTCCGCTCGCTCCTGCGCACCCACCGCGGGCTCTCGGGCGACGACGAGGACACCTTCGGCATGGAGGTGATCCAGAACGCCATCGACACCTTCAACAACTTCGCCCGCGTCGTCGCCGCCGGCGCGGCCGCCGTCGTCGGCATCTCGCTGTTCGTCGGGGGCATCGGCATCATGAACATCATGCTCGTCTCGGTCAGCGAACGCACCCGCGAGATCGGCCTGCGCAAGGCGCTGGGCGCCAAGCCGCCCGTGGTGCTCATGCAGTTCCTGGTCGAGGCGATCGTGCTGTGCCTGATCGGCGGGCTCGTCGGCCTGGGCATCGGCATCGGCCTGACCCGGATCGTCGCCTTCGCGCCCAACTTCCCCATCAAGCAGATCGGCGTGCCGCTGCCGGCCATCATCATCGGTCTGGGCTTCTCCGCCGGGGTGGGCGTGGTCTTCGGCATCCTCCCGGCCATCAAGGCCGCCCGCCTCAACCCCATCGACGCCCTCCGCCACGAGTAAACGCACAGGACCCGCGCCCATGCCCCTCCACGCTCCGAACCTCGCCGCACGGGACGCCGTCCGGGCCGTCGGCCTGACCGCCGCCGTCCTCGCCCTGGCCGCCGGGTGCACCAGCAACCCACTGGGCCCGCACCCGCTCGACACCGACACCCGCGCCCCCGCCGAGCGCCTGCGGCGCATCGGCGGCCTCGAACTGACCCGCATCGACGCCACCCCCGGCGAGGCCGAGCCGACCCCGGCCGAGCAGGTCGAGCAGGCGCAGGCCCGCTACGAGGGCCTCGAGCGGGTCGAGGTCGCGCTCGACCAGGCCAGGCGGCAGGCGTTCGAGCACAACCTCGGGCTGCGCGTCGCGCTGGTCGACCCGGTCATCGCGGCCGAACGCCTCGGCCAGGAGGAAGGCCGGTTCAACGCGCTGTTCACCCTCAACGCCGGCTGGGCCGAGGTCGACGCCGCCGTGGCCACCGAGCTGGCCGACGCGCAGTCCACCCGGCAGTTCGTCACCCCCGGCGTGACCGTGCCGCTGCGCACCGGCGGCGAATTCTCCGTGACCGCCCCGGTGTCGCGGTTCGAGACCAACAACCAGTTCAGCACCCTGAACCCGGCGATCAACACCGACCTGGAGCTGAGCCTCTCGCACAACCTGCTCCGCGGCGCGGGCCGGCGCGTCGCCACCCACTCCATCCGCCTGGCCGAGTACGACCGCCAGATCTCCGAGGCCCGCACCAAGCTGGAGGTCATCCGCACCCTGGCCGAGGTCGACCGGGCCTACTGGCGCCTCTACGCCTCGATCCAGGCCCTCGAGGTCGTCGAGCAGCAGTACCTGGTCGCCCGCGAACAGTTCGAGCGGGCCGAGCGCCGCCTGAGGGCCGGTTCCGGCGCCGAGATCGATGTCGTCCGCGCCGAGTCGGGCATCGCGGACCGCGTCGAGCAGATCATCCGCGCGCAGAACGAGGTCCGGCTGCGCGAACGCGATCTCAAGGCGCTGCTCAACGCCCCGGGCCTGGAGGTCGGCTCGTCGACCTCCATCGAGCCGGTCACCACGCCCGAGCCCGTCCGCTACACCTTCGACCCCGACGCCCTGTCCGCCGCCGCCGTGGCCAACCGCATGGAACTGCTCGAGCTCGAGCTCCAGCTCGCCCGCGACGCCGCCCAGGTCGCCTTCGACCAGAACCAGACCCTGCCGCTGCTGGCCATGCAGTACACCTACCGCATCAACGGGCTGGCGGGCACGTTCAGCGACGCCGTGGACGTCACCCGCCGCAACGACTTCGAGGACTGGACCGTGGGCGTGCAGGCCGAGGTGCCCATCGGCAACGAGCAGCGCCGCGCCACGCTGGCCCAGTCCATCCTGGCCCGCCTGCAGCGGCTCTCGACCCGCGAGGCACGCCGCCAGCAGATCGAGAAGGAAGTCCGCGACGCCGTGGACCAGCTCTCCAGCACCTGGCAGCGCATCCTGGCCAGCCGCCAGGCCGTGCTGCTCAACGCCCGGGCCCTGGAGGCCGAGCGCCGCCAGTTCGAGGTGGGCCGCTCGACCAGCACCGACGTGCTCGACGCCGACGCCAGCCTGGCCGACGCCCGCCTGGCCGAGATCCGCGCGATCATCGAGTACCAGATCGCCCAGATCGACCTGGGCGTGGCCACCGGCACCCTGCTCGGCCAGGCCCGCGTGGACTGGGAACCCCGCGACCCGCGGAAGGAAACCACGCCCGACGAGCAGATCCCCGTCCGCTACCGCCCGACCTCGGGCGTGTTCTCCGCGCCGTGACCGGCGCCCGAAACCGCGTTCGTTGAACCGGTCCCACACCCCTCCGACCGACCCCGCCGGAACCGGGCGGGATTCCGCCCGATCCGCTCAAGCCCCGCCCGCCCGCGGTCGATCCCGGGGTATGCACCCGGACGCATCCAACCGGCCGCTCCCCGCTCCGACGGCGTCAACCACCACCGCGGCCGACGATGCGGCGGCGGCCGTCCCGCTGGCCGCGGCCACCACCGAGACCAAGCCCGACACGCTGGAATCGCTGGCCATCGACGCCAACGCCCTGGCCCGCGCCATCTGGTCCGGCCGCGGCGACGACGTCAGCCGCCTGGTCGCCGACCTGCTCAAAGGCCGCGACGCGGCCTGATCGCAAACAAGCCGCGACCGGCAGGGAGCGGGCGCAACGTCACCAACCAACGCTCGGTCTCCCGAGCGCCCCCCCCGCCCGCGCGATCATCCCGCCATATGCCCCGCCGCAGGCGGCGCGCCCAGCTCCGCCTTCGCCTCGTGCACGTCCGCGATGGCCCGGCCCGAGATGTCGCCCGCGTGCCTGAGCCACGACGGGTCCCACGCCAGCGCCTCCGGCGTGGAGCACGCCACCGACGGGCCAAAGCCCACCGTCGCCAGCGGCGAGCGCCCGGCCG
>CAYNRF010000016.1:0-27950 GCA_964399525.1 uncultured Phycisphaeraceae bacterium
GCTTGATCTCCACGCAGAACCGCTGGAGCACCGGCGCGACCAGGGGGAGCACCTTGGCCCGCAGTTCCGCGTCGATCTGGGAGGCCTTGAACGGCAGGCCGTGCCGGAACAGGGCGGCCTCGCCGGCGTTGGGATCATCGACCGTCGCGCCGCCGGTCATCGCCCGCTGGAACACGTCCGACAGGTTCCGGTAGCCGAACTCGAACGCACGCACAAGCAGCAGGCCGCGGTTGGAGCCGCAGGCGATGGCCGACCAGTACGGCCCGATGTAGCAGGACGTTTCGACGTCGGGCGAGCCGGCGACGCGGTCCACCGCGGACCGGAGCACCGTCGACACCTCGGGCACGATCCCCTCCAGCCTCCCGCCGCACCGGGAGATCCAGGCGAAGATCCGCGCCGCGTCGTGGTCGCGGTCGGTCAGGGTGAGCACGATCGAACTGCCCGGTTTGCGCGCCGACGGCGCGATGATGTCGGCCTCCGAGAGACAGCCTTCCCCGTGCGCGTCGCGCACCTTGAGCAGGGCCGCCCGCCGCGCGTCGTCGGGCGCGCCGGTGATCTCGTGCGTCTGCGCCACCGTCCGGGCGCCCTGGTACATGACGGTGATTCGCGGGGATCCGCGGCCGGTCGACAGCCTGGCCATGAGCTGGCGGAGCGGACGGTCCAGCGCGACCAGTCCTTCGTCGAGTGCCGTGGCGGTCTGCCCCGGATCCAGCTCGATCTCCTCGGCCCGGACCACCCGCCCGGAGCGCACGACCGCCCCGCGCAGACGGGTCGGCGTCAGGGAGACAATCATCCGCGTGCTTGTGCCGATCATGCCTTGGTGACCCCGCAGAGTTGCTGCCCTGTTCCATCGGGCCAAACCCGTTCCGACTTGGCCCGGCTGTCGGGAAACGGTTATTCGAGCCGCAGTTCGATCCGGCGGGTCGCCAGCCCGCTGGCGCCTTCCACCACCACCTCGCCCACCCCGTCGGTGGTGCGGACGTATCGGACCGTCTGCAGCCCGATCCGTGTCTCATCGCCCGCCTCCGGCATCGCAAGGCCCGCGTTGACGAGTCCGAGAATCACCGTGGCCCCCGAGTCGGCCGCGTAGAACGCGCGTGTCGTCTCGACGCGCAGCGCGGCCAGATCCGCCTCCTGCGTCAGCGGCTGCACCGAGCCGGCCACCACCAGCCCGAGCACCGCCATCACCACCAGGACGACGGCCATCACCGACCCCCGCCGGCCCGGAGCGGACATACGCCGATGCGTGTCGCTCATGGCCCCTCCGTTGCGAGAACGCCGGGCCCCGATTGGCCCGAGTTGACCCTGGGAAAAACCACGCCCGACAGCGACATCCCGCGCACGGACATCCGGACGTGCAGCCGCTGCGCCAGCTCGGGGGACGCCGGGGAGCGCCCGTCGGCGGCGATGAAGGCGACCTCGAACCAGGCGACCTCGCGGGCGAGCGGTGCCGCGCCGTCGGGCGTCACCATCTCGAGCGTTGTGCCGCTGAGGCGAACCCCGCGCCCGTCCCCCAGCAGGATCGAACCCGCGTCCGCCGCGGTGATGTCCAGCCCGCCCGTGCCGTCGGCCGGGATCTCCCGCAGCAGCCGGGTCACCGCGGCCAGCGCAAAGCCCGCGTCGTCCGAGGCCCGGCGGACGTCGCGGGCCGTCACGATCGCGTCGGCGGCGTTGTTGAGCACCGGAGCGAGCACGGCGGAGATCACCGAGATCACCACCAGCGACGCCACCAGCTCCAGCAGCGAGAACCCGCCGGCATGTCGCACTCCGCGAGCTCGCATCACGCACCCCCCACCATGGCGGACACGGGCAGTTCGATCGTGCCGCCGGAAGCCGACGGGAAGGTCACCCGGACGGTCACCGTGCGGAAGATGTTGCGCTGCGGGTCCGCGTCGGCCGTTCCGTCGGACCCGACCAGCGGCCCGATGTCCAGCGACCAGGCCATCCCGACCGCCGTGAAGGGCTCAGCGACGGCCGAAAGACGGTCGGTCAGCCCGAGGGTCGGCTCGTTGAGGTACGAGGCCGCGTCGGAAAGGGCGCCGAAACCGAGCGCGGGATCCGGGCTGGCGACGTCCGCGATCACCGACTCGAGGACCAGGGTCGCCAGCGCCACCGCGCGGTTGGTATTGACGGTGTCGGCCCGGTCCGCCCCGGCCCCGGCCACCATCTCGAGGATGGGCGGGACCGCCAGCGACAGCATCAGCACGCAGACGATCACCTCGATCAGACTGAAACCGGCCCGACGGATCATGGCGGAAGCACCTCCACCAGCCCCGAGACACCACGGACCACGACGGCGGCACCGTGCTCGAAGTCAACCCGGCAGTCGGCCGTGACCGCTCCGAGCAGGTCACCGCGCGTGTCCCGCCGATGCGGCGTCCCGGCGTGGTCGAACCAGACGGTCGAGCCGGCCGGCCCACCGACCTCGGGGGCGCCGGGGATCCGGACCGAGGTCATCAGCACGCCGAAACGTTCGAGCGTCGGCAGGTCCGGCGTGGGCTCGCCCAGCGCGGAAACCAGCGGCTCGGGCCGGCCCGCGCGGTCAAGGCCGAGCAGCGCGACCGTCTGGGCGTCCGCGTCGAACGCCACGCCCACCGGCCTGCCGCCGGCGAAGGCCCGCTCGCGCGCGTAGGTGACGACCCGTTCGATCTCCGCCACGCCCGCCCCGCGCCGCGCCTCGTCGGCCCTGCCCATCGCGGGGATGACCGTCGCCGCCAGCAGCGCGGCGATGACCATCACCGCCGAGATCTCCAGCAGCGTCATCCCGTGTCGGGTTTGGGTGGCCCGTGGCGGCATGGCTCAGAGCTCGTTGGCGGTCAGAAAGCCGCCGGCCCCGTCGGACCGCGTGGTCGCGGCGTCGGAGTTGGCGTAGAACACGGCCGTCGGCGGGTCGGACTCGTTGTCGAAGAAGTAGTTCCACCCCGCCTGCCCGCTGTTGACGACCGTCCGATTCCGGGCCTGGCCGCGCGACACGGCCTGGACACCCGCCACACCGGTGAAGGGATTCGCGGGGATATCCGATTTGACCACGGTGCCGTCGGTCAGCGACGTGAGGTCGGGAAACGGCCCGCGCCCGCCGATCACGGCCGCGGTGCGGTAGGACGCGATCGCGGCGCGGACCGCGCCCGCGGTGCTCTCCGTGGCGGCGGTGCGCGCGTCATCGCTGGCCCCGACGAACCGCGGGATCGCCACGGCGGCGAGGATTCCCATGATCACCACGACGATCATGATCTCGACCAGAGAGAATGCACGGCAAAGGCGTCGCACCGGCGGCATGACTTCGGCCCTCAGCGGTTGATCGAAACCATCTGCCACATCGGCAGGAAGACGGACAGAGCCACGATCAGCACGATCACCGCGATGGCGATCGTGATCATCGGCTCGATGACGGTGTTGACGTTCTTGGACAGGTGCTCGGCCATTCGGTCGTAGTGCCGGGAAATGATCCGGCTTGCGCCCGCCAGTTCCTTGCTGTCCTTGCCCGCCCCGAGCAGGCGCCGGGCGAAGCTGGGCAGTTGCTCCGAGGCGTTGAGCACGGTCGTCAGGGACTCGCCGGCACGCATCCGGTCGCACAGCCGTTCGCACTCGGCCACGAAGATCGGCCGGCCGGTCGAGCGTCCCGCGATCCAGATCGACTCGATGACCTCGATCCCGGAGCCCAGCGCGATCGAGAGCACGCGGGAGAAACGCGCCGTGGCGGCCGCCGTGAGCATGCTGCCGATGTAGGGCGTACGCAGCAGGACGGACTCGATCCGCAACCGGCCGGTCTTCGAACGCCACTGGTGCTTGAACAGCGCAACGCTCGAGATGCCCGCGACGACGTACGCCCACCACCAGACCTTGGCCGACTCCCCCACCGCCCGGATCAGCCGGGTGGTCAGCGGCAGCTCGACCCCGTTGGCCTCGAAGATGGCGGCGAACCGCGGGACCACGAAGAGCACGATCACGCTCATCGCCAGCGCGACGAAGGCGATCACGATGGCCGGGTAGGTCAGCGCCCTGCGGACCTGCTCGCGCGTCTCGATGTTCCGCTCGAGCATGTCCGCCAGGTGCTCGGTCACCGAGGCCAGCGTGCCGGACTGCTCGGCCGCCCGGATCGACTCGATGTAGATCTCGCCGAACACGTGCCGGTACTTGCCGAAGGCGCTCGTCAGGCGTTCTCCGGACTCGATCATCGTCGCGATGTCCGTGACCATGTCGCGCAGACGCGGGTTTTTCTCGTGCTCGGCCACGGAGTGCAGCCCCCGGGCGATCGGGATGTTGGCCTCGACCAGCACGCTGATCTCGCGCGTCAGGGCGGAGATGTCGCGCTGCGAGATCGTTGCGTGGCGGAAGGACGGCAGGGTCGGCCGCGCGCCGCGTTCGCGGATCCGGATCGGGGAGATCCCCGCGGAGGCCAGCCGCCGGACCGCTTCCGGCTCGGTCGGCGCGTCGACCGCGCCCGAGCAGCGCCGCCCCTCCGAGTCCAACGCGATGTATGCGAACTTGGCCATCTGTCGGCTCTCATGCTGCCCGGCGCGTGTCCCCGGTGTCCTGCGTGATCTGGATGGTCGCGTGGAGCTTGTTGAGTTCGGCGATCGTGGTCAGGCCGAGCATGGCCTTGTTGATCCCGTCGTCGAGCATGGGCCTGGTGCCCTCACGCCGCGATACGGCCTCGATCTCCGAGATCGGGGCGGACTGGTCGATCAGGTCCCGCACGGCCGGCGTGGCCCGCAGCATCTCGTACACGCCCAGACGCCCCTTGTAGCCGGTGTTCATGCAGGCGGGGCAGCCGGAGCCGCGGACGAAGCGGCCCCCGGCGATCCCGAGCCCGCGGAGGGTCAGCGGGTCCGGTTCGTCCTGCACGCGGCAGGCGCCGCACACCCGCCGCACCAGCCGCTGGGCGATCACGCAGAGAAGGGCGTTGTTGATGGCGAAGGCCGGGACGCCGAACTCGCGCAGGCGTGCGATCGAACCGACCGCGTCGTTGGTGTGCAGGGTGGAGAAGACGAGGTGCCCGGTCAGCGCCGCCTGGGCCGCGATCTTGGCCGTCTCCTCGTCACGGATCTCGCCGATCAAGAGCACGTCCGGGTCCTGCCGCAGGATGGACCGCAGCGCCGAGGCGAAGTTCAGGCCGATGGCCGGATTGACCTGGATCTGCCGCACCATGGCGAGCCGGATCTCGACCGGGTCCTCCACGGTCATGATGTTGCGGTCCGGCTTGTTGATCTGGTTCAGCGCCGTGTAGAGCGTCGTGGTCTTGCCGGATCCGGTGGGGCCGGTGACCAGGATCATGCCGTGCGGCTTGTGGATGATCTCGGCGAAGTCGCGCGCGACGTCGGCCGGCATGCCGAGCTGCTCGATCGAGCCGATCGCCGCAGCCTGCCGGAGCAGACGCATGACGGCGTTCTCGCCGTGGATGGTCGGGATGATGGACAGACGCACGTCGATGTGCCCGCCCTTGAAGCGGAAGCGGAACTTGCCGTCCTGCGGGCGACGCGTCTGGGTGACGTCCAGCTGGGCCATGACCTTCAGACGCTGCACGAGCCCCTCGTGCATCGCGATCGAGGGGCCCTGCTGCGGCTGGAGCACGCCGTCGACCCGGAAGCGCAGGTGCAACGCCTTGTCGTCCGGGTTGATGTGGATGTCCGAGGCCCCGAGCTCGGCGGCCGAGAACAGGATCTGGTTGACCGCCGCGACCACCGGCTCGTCCGAGACCGGGCTCGACTCGTCCTCGACCGGCAGACCGTCGTCCGTGCTGCCCGAGTCCAGGGTGTACGCCCGGACAATCAGGTTGCGCAGCAGTTCCGAGTCGCACACGACCGGGTCGATCTGGCGGCGCAGCGTCTGCTGCAGCAGGTCCATGGCCTGCAGATCGAGCGGATCCTCCATCGCCACCGTCGCCACATCCCCGAGCACATAGATCGGGAAGGCGATGAGCCGCTCGGCCATGGCCTTGGGCAACCGGCGGGAGTTGCGGATGTCCGCGTCGACGAGCGTCAGGTCGACGAAAGGGTACTCGCAGATGTTGGACTTGGCGATGGCCAGGTCCCGCGTGGAGACTTTCTTGAGGCGGATCACCGCCTCCTCGAGCGAGACCTCGTGCTCGCGGGCGTACACCCGCAGCTCGGCCGCGCCGTTCTCGGACAGCTTCCCGTCCTCGATCAGTGCCTGGATGACAAACTCGGTCGTATCGAGCACGGCACACTCCGGGTCGCGGTCAGATGGCATCGCCCTCGATGCGGGCCAGCATGGCGTTGATCTGCGTGATCGCGTCGTCGTCGGGGTTCAGGTACGCGACGCCCACGAGGTACGCGGGCCTGCGGTCGGTCATCTGCACCCGGACCACCCGCGTGCGGGTCGAGACCAGGGGCGGACCGTCCGTGGCGTCGGGCGCCGGGATCCGCAGCTCGAGGATCACACCGCGGGGCAGGTACACGCCGCTGATGAAGCCCGCCCCCCCGCTGGCGAAGTCGACCAGATCCACGTTGATCCAGCCGTCCGCGTCCGTCACGCCCTTGGCGAAACGCACCGCCTCGGCATGGTCCGGCGCGACGCGCACCTTCGCGGGCAGCACGATCTCGTGCCGCACCGATCGCCGGATGATCAGCCCGCTCTGTGCCACGCGTCCTCCGTTCTGGGGAAGATTGGTCTCTCTCAGATTTCGGACGCGGGACGGGCCGACTTCGGCCGTTCTTTCGGACAGGTCGTTTTCCCCTCCCCCTCGACCGGGTCTGCATTGGGGCGTTTGTCCTATTTGTGCGGATCGGGCCGGCCTCCCAGGCCGGGGGGCTGGGGACCGGCAGCGGCCCGGCCCGCCGCCAGCGGGCGATCCGGCGCGGTCCGTGTGCCCTTGCCTTTGGCCCACCGCGGTTTCTATGATCTGCCGCCTGACCCGGCCGGAGGTCAGGCCGCGCGGCCCGTTGTTCGGGCCTTTGTTGTCCATCTCGGCCTCGGACCCGCGGGCCAATCGACCCGCCCGAGGCCCCACCGAAGCGCCCTGGCGCGTCAGGTCCGGCCCTGACGCGGGTGTCGCTGAACCGGAAGGCAGTCTCCCAATGGCCAATCCCCTCGTCCAGGATCTGATCGAATCGGGCATCCATTTCGGCCAGCGCTCCAGCGGCTGGAACCCGAAGATGGGGCCGTACATCTACGGCAAGCGCAACGGCATCCACATCATCGACATCAAGGAGACCGTCAAGGGCCTCCTGCTCGCCAAGAAGCTCATCACCCGTTCGGTGTCGCAGGGCAAGGACGTTTGCTTCGTGGGCACCAAGCGGCAGGCCAAGGGCGTGATCGAGCAGCGGGTCGGTGATGTCAAGATGCACTACGTGACCGAGCGCTGGCTGGGCGGCACGCTGACCAACTTCCGGACCATCCGCACCCGCCTCAAGCGGCTGGAGGAGCTGGAGACCATCGAGCAGAACGACAACTTCCAGAGCTACTCCAAGAAGATGGAGAGCCAGCTCCGCCGGGAGATGAAGAAGATCAAGCGCAACCTCGACGGCATCCGCAACATGCACAAGATGCCCGGCGTGATGGTCGCCATCGACGTCAACCGCGAGATCAACGCCCTGCGCGAGGCCCGCAAGCTCGGCATCCCCACCGTCTGCCTGATCGACACCGACGGCGACCCCGAGCTGGTCGACATCGCCATCCCCGGCAACGACGACTCGATGCGGGCCATCGACGTGATCGTCCGCGAGCTCTGCAAGGCCGTGTCCGACGGCAAGCAGATGCGCGTCGAGAGCGGCGAGGGCGCCGACGAGGCTCCCGCCGCCGAGCGTGAGTCGGGCGGTCCCCGCCGCAGCCGCCGCGCCCAGTGCCGGTTCCGGCCGCGAGGCCGACGCCGGTGTCGGCGCCGAGCCCGCCAAGGCCGAGTCCTGATCCAGCGGATCCGTCCAGGAACCATTCCACTCGAACAACCCGGTGCGTCCCGCACGTCGGGACGCACGCAGCACACCCGGGAGAGACACCATGGCTGAGATCAACGCCAAGGATGTGATGAGCCTTCGCAACAAGACCGGTCTGGCGATGATGGCCTGCAAAAAGGCCCTGACCGAGGCCAACGGCGACGTGGTCAAGGCCGAGGAGATCCTCCGCAAGGAGCTCAAGGGCAAGATGGAGACCAAGATGGACCGCGCCGCCGGCGAGGGCCGCATCGAGGTCGCCGTCTCCGCCGACGGCAGCGCCGCCACCATCGTCGAGCTGCGGGCCGAGACCGACTTCACCGCCAAGAACGACAAGTTCGTCAACGCCACCAAGAAGATCGCCGAACTCGCCCTCGCGGTGCCGGCGGGCCAGACGGGCAGCCCCACGCCCGAGATGCAGGCCATCGTCGATGACCTGCGCATCAGCACCGGGGAGAACATCTCCGTCGGCCGCATCGAGAAGCTCGAGTCCAGCGGCGGCAAGACCGTCTACGGCAAGTACGTGCACCACGACGGCAAGACCGGCGTGCTGATCGAGGCCGAGGGCGAGGTCGCCGAGGAGACCCTCCGCCAGATCGCCATGCACGTCACCGCCGCGTTCCCCCGCCCCCTGGGCCTGACCGCCGACGACATCCCCTCCGATCTCATCGACAAGGAGCGCAAGTTCCGCGTCGAGCAGGCCATGGAGTCGGGCAAGCCCCGCGAGATCGCCGAGAAGATGGTCGAGGGCGGCATGCGCAAGTTCTTCGCCGAGGTCGCCCTGATCGAGCAGGCCTTCGTGATGGACCCGTCCAAGACCATCAAGGAGATCGTCGGCTCCGGCGGCAACCTCCGCAAGTTCCGCCGCTGGGAAGTCGGCGAGACGGTCGCCTGAACGAACCGCTGAATCCTCGAGGGCGGGACCAAGGTCCCGCCCTTTTTCATGCGCCGATGGTACCATCACCGGCCCCACGAAGGAGAACCCCGCATGGCCTTCAAGCCCGCCCCCGGCGAGCGGTACACCGTCCGGCGCAAGATCCTGACCGTTCTGGGGGCGAGATTCCATGTCTACGACGAGCAGGGCCGGGTGGTCGCGTTCTGCCACCAGAAGGCCTTCAAGCTCCGCGAGGACATCCGCCTCTACACCGACGAGACCATGGCCGAGACGCTCCTGGTCCTGCGGGCCCGGGGCATCATCGATTTCGGGGTCACGCTGGACGTCGTCCTGCCCGACGGCAGTTCCCTCGGCTCGATGCGCCGCAAGGGCATGCGGTCCACCTTCGTGCGCGACGAGTGGCAGATCTTCGATCCCTCCGGCGGGCGTGTGGCGACGCTCTCCGAGCGGGGAAGTTTCGCCCCGTTCGCCCGCCGGTTCATCGACAGCGCGGCGGTGTTCCTGCCCCAGAAGTTCTCGATGGTGCGCGACGCCGATGGGGCCGAGATCGCCCGCTACCGCCAGCACTTCCACCCCCTGGTCTATCGTCTGGGAATCGCCCCGATCCACGCCGACGAACACCTCGACGACCTGCTGATCCTGGCGGCCGGCTGCCTCATCGCCGCGATCGAGGGACGCCAATCGTGAAGAGATACTCACCCCAAAGGAGGACATGCACATGATCGACCTCACCAGACGCGAAGCCATCGGCGGCATGGGTGCCCTGGGCCTGGGCATGATCGGCCTGACCGCTGGCGCATCCAGGGCGGCGAACGCGGCCGCGGCCGCTCCGGGCTGGGACGCGGCCACGAACAAGTTCGTGCTGCCCGAGTTGCCGTACGACCCCACCGCGCTCGAGCCCCACATCGACGCCCAGACCATGACGATCCACCACGGGCGTCACCACCAGGGGTACGTCAACGGCCTGAACACCGCGCTCGATAAACTCGCCCAGATCCGCGCCGGCTCCGGCGACCCGGCCACGCTCGAGCTCTGGCAGCGCCGCCTGAGCTTCCACGCCGGCGGCCACATCAACCACGCCCTCTTCTGGACCAACATGGCCCCCGAGGGCCAGGGCGGGGAGGCGGGCGGCGCCCTGATGGACGCCATCCGCCGCGACTTCGGCTCCTACGAAGCCTTCGACAAGTTCTTCCGCGACACGGCCGGCGCCGTCGAGGGGTCCGGCTGGGGCTGGCTCGTGCACGAGCCGCTCTCCGGAAAACTCATGGTGCTCCAGATGCACAACCAGCAGCATTCGCTGTTCGCCGGCGTCACGCCGCTGCTGGGCGTGGACGTGTGGGAGCACGCCTACTACCTCAAGTACCAGAACCGGCGCGCCGACTACCTGGCCGCCTTTATGAAGATCATCAACTGGAACGAGGTCCAGCGCCGCTTCGACGCCGCCGTCCGGGCCTGAGCGTAAAACCATCGTTCGTTCGACGACCCGGCGGGCCGCTCAACTCCGAGCGGCCCGCCGCCGTTCCGGGGTCCGCCATCAGCCCACGTGCTTGGGGTCGAACGCATCCTGCAGCGCATCGGTGAGCACGTTGAAGGCCAGCACCAGGACGAACATGAAGAATGTCGCCGAGCCGATCTGCCAGAAGAAGCCGGACACCACCTCGGGCTGGGACTGATCGACCATGATGCCCCAGCTGGCCCCCTCCTTGAGGCCCAGCCCGAGGTACGTCAGGACGACCTCGCCCTTGATCGCCGCGATGAACAGCAGCGAGAGGTTGATGAACACCAGGTGCGCCGTGTTGGGCAGGATGTGACGCACCAGGATGCGTCCGCTGCCCGCGCCGAGCGCGTTGGCGGCCTGGACGAAGTCCAGCTGCTTGAGCTTGAGGGCCTCGCCGCGCGTCACCCGGCACGGCCCGATCCAGTAGGTCATGGCGAACGCCACGTACAGCGGGATCAGGGTCCGCTCGATCTCCGAACCGCGGAACAGGAACGCCAGCACGATCAGCAGGACCAGGTCGGGGATCGAGCTGAACGTCGAGTACAGCCAGATCACCGCGTGGTCCACCACGCCGCCGAAGAACCCCGCCGCCGCACCCAGCAGGCTCCCGAACCCGACGGCGAACACCGACACGATGACCCCGACCTGGATCGCCACCTTCGCCGAGTACACGGCCCGGATGAAGATCGAACGTCCCTGGCGGTCCGTCCCCAGCAAAACGCGCAGCCGGTACAGGAACCCTTCGACGCCCGCGGGCAGGGGCATCAGCTCCATGATCAGCGGGTCCAGCTCGTCCAGCTTCGCGTCGATCTCGTCGTCGATGCCCTCGAGCCGCTCGGCGATCGCACGCTTGAGACCTTCGAGCAGTTCGGGCTCGAAGAGCGGCTGGGGGACCGGCTCGCCGGCGAGCGCTTCCACGGCCGCGAAGAACGCCGCGGGGTCGATGGCCGCCATCGCCGCCCCCGGCGGCAGGCCGGGGCCGAGTTCCTCGAGCTGGAAGGCCACTTCCTCCAGCGAGAGCATGACCTCCTCGATCAACAGCGCCGTGTCGTCGCCTTCTGCACGCTGGGCGTACCGCTCCGCGAAATCCTGCGCCTGCCGAGCCGCCAGCCGCGTGGCCAACAGCCTCGCCCTGAGCACGCGCAGGGCCGCCTGCGACTCGTACCGGGCCAGCGCCCGGGCGTGCAGCACCCGCAGGTCCGCCAGCGGCAGATCCGCCACCCGCCGCTCGGCGAGCGCCAGCCCGTCGAGCAGCGCCGCCGCTTCCTCGTCGGACAGGGACTGGCGGTCGATCGTGGCCAGCGCGTTGCCGACCAGGTCGAGATAGAAGTACGTCTGCTCGGTCCGCACCGCCGGGGGGGCGTCGAGGCCGAACCCGCGCATGTTCGCGGCGCCCACCCGCTCGAGCGTGCGTTCGGGCAGCAGCGCTCCGAGCACGGGTCGCTCGGCGAGGTCGAAGGCCCCGGTCCACTCGCCCACCTTCGCGACACCCTCCATCGCCAGGATCCACACGAACACCAGCAGGTAGACCCCGACCACGGACATCGCCGCCAGGGCCATGCGGTTGCGGAACAGCTTGCGCAGGGACGGGGATTTGCTGATTCGCTCGTTCAAGAGAGCCTCACGCGGGGGTCGGCCAGTGCGTAGAGCACGTCGGTCAGGATGTTGGACGCGATGAAGAGAGCCGCGAAGAGCGCGGTGAAGGTCTGGATCACGGGAAAGTCGCTGGCGCGGATCGCGTTGATCAGCGTCCGGCCCATGCCGGGGATGTTGAAGTAGTACTCGACGAGGATCGAGCCGGTGACCACGAACGGCAGCGAGATCATGATCCGCGTGATGATGGGGATCATGGCGTTCTTGAGCATGTGGACCAGCATCACCCGCCGCGTGCTGCAGCCCTTGGCGCGGGCCGTGCGGATGTAATCCTTGCGGGTCTCCTCCACCATCACGGCGCGGTAGAACCTCGTGTCGTAGCCCAGGGCCACCGTCACGTTGATCAGCACCGGGAGCGCGCAGTAGGCGACCCAGTTCGCCGGGACGAAGAAGAACCACGGGTTCTCACCGACCGAGGCGTCGACCGAGACGCGGAACGGCCAGTCCTCCATCGTCGTGCTCGGCCAGTAGGCCCCGAAATACTGCCCGATGATGATGTAGACCAGCACGGAGATGCTCATCCCGATCACCGCGACAAACATCAGCGTGCGATCGAGCAGGCGGCCGCGGTTGAACGCCGAGACCAGACCGACCAGGATCGAGATCAGCGCCGTGAAGAACAGCGTCGGGGCCATGACGGCGACCGAGGCGGGGATGGCGTTGAGGATCATCGCCCCCACCGGGCGCCCCTGCTCGAACGAACGCACGTCGTACCGCCAGAACCTGGCCAGATCCCAGAGGAACTGGGCGTACTGCGCCGCGAACGGCCTGTCCAGCCCGTACTCGGCCCGCTTGGTGGCGATCTCCTCCGGGCTTGGGTTCTTGCTCAGCGCGGCGAAGACCGGGTCGTTGACCCGCAGGGCCAGCATCACGAGCAGAATGATCGCCAGAAACACCGGGACGTTGTAGGCGATCCGCCGGACGACATAGTTCCACACCGCGCGGGCTCCTCTCGTCCGACGCCGTCAGCGCCGGCTGTTGTCGACATCGAGGAACTTGTACCACGCGTGGAACCGCTCGGTCGGCTTGGCGTTGAGCAGCCACGGGTTGATCAGGTAGTACCTCCGCCGCCCCTGCGAGCCGACGAAGGGCGCGTCCTCGATCAGCATGTCCCGCATCCGCTCGTAGATCGCCGTCCGTTCCGGCCCCGGCTCCATGGTCAGGATCTGCTCGTAGAGCTTGTCGTACTCGGGGTTCTTGTAGTTGTAGTGATTCGAACCGGGCGACTCGTTCGGGCTGTAGAACAGCGCGAGGTTGTTCTCCGCGTCCGGATAGTCGCTGCCCCAGGCGAAGCCGAACATGGGCGCCTGCTTGCGGTTGACCAGCTGGATCAGCGGGGCGAAGTCGAGGAAGGTCGGCTCGAAACGGATGTTGACCCGCTCGAGCTGCCGCTTGGTCATCTCGGCGACCTGGGTGTTCAGGCTGCTTACCGAGGTGTAGAACTGGATCGGGGGCAGACCATCGCCGTTGGGGTACCCCGCTTCCGCGAGCTTCTGGCGTGCCAGCTCCAGGTTCGGGCCGCGATAGCTCACCGGGGCGCGACCGTTCTCGGGATGGCCGTCGAGCCCCGGAGGGATCGGGCCGTCATAGATCAGAGGAAGACCGTTGTAGAAGGTCTGGTTGATCTCCTCGAGGTCGATCGCCAGCGAGATCGCCTGCCGCAGCGCCCGCTTCTCCGGGGTGTAGCCGCCCAGCAGCGGGTCTTCCATGTTGAACCCGCGGAAGATGAAGTCCAGCAGCTGATCGTCGTGCGCCCGCACGCCCCTGGCCGTGTAGGACTCCTTCAGCGAGCGCGACGCCCGGTCGAACGCCTCGAGAAAATACTCCTCCGGCACCTGCGTGTACCCGAGGTTGCCCTGGTTGAACTCCAGCCACATCGGCTGGTCCTGCACGTACATGGTGAACTCGATCCGATCGACGAACGGCGCACGCTGCCCGGCCGCCCGGTGCAGCCGCGCGCGGCGGTCGGCCGCCGACCACTCGCTGGCGGCCGGGTACCGCACGTCGTGGTAGTTCGGGTTGCGATTGCCCGTCAGCGACTGTTTGGGCACGAACGTGTCCATGATGAACGGCCCCGTGCCGACGGGCTTGAACCCGAAGTCCGGTCCGTAGAACTCGACCGCTTCTCGGGGCACCACCGAGGTCTGGAACATGCTCAGGATGTAGAGAAAGCGGTACACGGGCTGTCGCAGCACGATCTCGAACTCGAGATCGTTGATCCGGCGCAGCCCCTCGATCGGGGCGGCGTAGTCGAACCCGCCCGCGTCGCGCTGGGCTTCGTACGCCTCGTCGAGGCCCAGGATCGTGTTCTCGAGCAGCCACCAGTTCTGCTCGCCGGTCGCGTCCCGGTCGGCGATGCGCTTGAGCGAATAGAACACGTCATCGGTCGTCACCGTGCGCCCGCGACCGCCCGGGAAACAGGCGTTGTCATGGAAGCGGACGCCCTCCTTGAGCCGGAAGCGCCAGGTCTTGCCGCCGTCCTGGGTGGTGGGCATCTCGGCGAGCAGCAGCGGCTCGAGCACGGCCGGGTTCGCATAGCTGTTGATCAACAAGGTTTCGTAAAACTGGGAGGCCGCCATGGCGTCGTAGGTGGTCGAGCCCCGCCCCGGGTCGATGCTCCGCGGACCGTCCGTCCGCATCGGCACCTGCAGCACCTTCGCCGGCGAGCCGGGCTGTGTGGCCGCGCCCACGCCGGCGCCCGCTCCCCCCACCACCGCCGCACCGACCAGCACCAGGTTCCGCAGGGTGTTCTTCCAACGCATCGGCGGGCTCCTCATGTTCGTCCGGGATCTGTCAGGACGGGGGCGTCTCGGCGGGGCATCCTAGCGGAAAAGCCCGTCCTGCTCCACCATCGCCGCGGCCTGCACCGGACATCGGAGACCGTTGCGGACATCGGGCACGGCGGGTCTACTGTCCCCGACCGCCGCAGGATGCCGGCGGATGACACCTTTCCCGGATCCCGCATGACCGCCCCGCCCATCGACGCGTGCTCCGCGACCACCGCCGACTTCCGGGGACGCCGCGTCGTCACGTTCGGGGGGTGCAACTACCTCGGCATGGCCCAGCACCCGCGCGTCACCGCCGCCGCGGCGGACGCCATGGCCCGGTTCGGGCTGAGCACCTCGGCCAGCCGTGAGACCACCGGCAACACCCGCGTGCACGAGGAGCTCGAGACCGCGGCGGCCCGCTTCTGTGCGCACCCCGCCGGCCTGCTGGTTCCGGACGGCTACATCGCCAATCTCGCCGCCATGCAGGCGTTGTCACGCCTGGGCGTGCGCCACGCCGTCGTGGACGCCCGGGCCCACGCCAGCCTCCGCGACGCCGCCGGCATGGCGGGCATGCGGATCCACCCGTACCGGCACCGCGACGCCGCCGACGCCGCGGGCGTCGTTTCGGCGTGCGATGGTCCGGCCGTCGTCGCCACCGACTCGGTCTTCGCCGCCGACGGCGCCGTCGCCCCGGCGTCCGAGCTGCTCGACGCGACCCGCAGCGGCGACGTGCTGCTGCTGGACGACTGCCACGGGTTCGGCGTGCTCGGTCGCAGCGGCCGCGGCCTTGCCGACGGGCTGGGCCTGCGCTCCGAACGGCTGCTCGTCACCACCACCCTGGCCAAAGCGCTGGGCTGCGGGGGCGGCATGGTGATGGGTTCTGAGGCGATCATCGCGGCGGCCCGGTCCTGTTCCACGGCCTACATCTGCACGACGCCCTGCTCACCGGTCCTGGCCGGCGCCGCGTTCGCGGCGATCCGCGTGCTCGAGGACGAACCGCACCTGCACGAACGGCTCCGCGTCAACACCGCCCGCGTCCGCGGCCTGCTGGCGCCTGAGTTCGGCGTCGATCCGAGCGCGCCCGCGCCCATCATCGCCTTCACGGCCGGCGGGCCCGACGCGATGCGTTCGATGCACCGGTCGGCGCTCGACGCCGGCGTGCTCGCGCCGCTGGTCGAGTACCCCGGCGGGCCCGCGCCGGTGTACTTCCGCCTGAGCGTTTCCGCGCTGCACACGCAGGCCCAGATCGATCTGTTGTCCGACATCCTCCACGGCGCCAGGAAGGCGTCCTTCATCGAGACCCCTCCATGACCGCACTCCCCTTCGATCTCGAGTTCGCCGTGCGCACCGCCCGCGCCGCCGGAGCGCTGACCATGCGCTGGTTCCAGTCCGACGAGCTCGTCGCCGACGGCAAGCAGGACGGCTCGCCCGTCACCCAGGCCGACCGCGAGGCCGAGCAGTTCGTCCGCGACGAAGTCGCCAAGGCCTTCCCCGGCGACGGCGTGATCGGCGAGGAGTTCCCCGCCCTGGAGTCGACCAACGGTCGGACCTGGGTGATCGATCCGATCGACGGCACCCGCTCGTTCGTCCAGGGCGTGCCGCTGTTCGGCACCATGCTCGCGCTCATGGTCGAGGGCGAGCCCACCGTGGGCGCCATCGCCATGTCCGGCCTGGACGAGTGCGTGGCCGCCCAGATTGGCCACGGCTGCTGGTGGTGGAAACCCGGCGCCGCCGCTCCGGTCCGCACGAAGGTCTCGGACCATGCCGAGCTCCGCGGCGCTGTCGCCGTCTCCACCTCCTTCGAGTACTACAAGGAGCCGCGGCACAAGCGGGCCTGGTCCAGGCTCAACGACCTCGGCGTGGTCACCCGCGGCTGGTCCGACTGCTACGGCTTCGTCCTGCTCGCCACCGGACGGGCCGACGCCATCGTCGAGCCGGGCGTCAAGCTCTGGGACATCGCCTCCGTCCCGCCCATCATCGGCGAGGCCGGCGGCGTCTGGACCGACATCGACGGCCGGCACGATCTCCACGCCGGCTCCATCGTCGCCTCCAACGGCCGGTTCCACGCCGACCTCATCGAGACGATCCGCACCGCCTGAACTCAGCGGTCGGCCAGGATGTCCCAGATCCGCCGCTGGGCCTCGTTGTTGTCCGGGCTCAG
Source organism: uncultured Phycisphaeraceae bacterium (assembly GCA_964399525.1). Classification (GTDB taxonomy): domain Bacteria; phylum Planctomycetota; class Phycisphaerae; order Phycisphaerales; family UBA1924; genus UBA6054. The sequence continues at coordinate 16,865 of CAYNRF010000016.1, forward strand.
CCCGACGCACTCCGACAGCGGCTCATCAAACCGGGTCCGCGGATTCCATCTCACCGCCGAGTCCGTGTACAGCGTGTGCACGCCGGTCCGGTGCCGGGAATCGAGCCGCTCGGGCAGGCCCACGCCGTCGCCGAGCAGCGGGCCCACCGGCAGGTCGGTCAGCCGCACCATCGCCGGCGGCAGTTCGGCGAACCCCCAGTCCACGAACGGGGCCGACGCGTACCCGCCCTCCACGTTGACGCCCGGGGTGCCGGGCGGCCACGGGTTGGCCGCGGTGTTGAACCGCTGCTGGTCCGCCGTCTCGGCCGGGCAGTACAGCGCCTCGGGCGCGGGCAGATACCCGCCGCGTTCCAGACGACCGAACAGCACGAACCGGTTGCTGGTGCCCGAGTACACCATCGTGTTCCACTGCAGCCGCCCGCCGCGATATCCCAGCGGCACCCGGTCCTGCCAGTCGTTGGAGTAGATGACCACGGTCTGGTGCAGCGACCGCAGGTTCGCCTGGCACTTGACGTTCCGGGCCGAGTTGCGTGCCGCCCCGAGCGCCGGGAGCAGCAGCCCCACCAGCACGCCGATGATGGCGATGACCACCAGCAGCTCGATGAGCGAAAAGCCCCGGGCCCGGGCCCGCCGGTGTGCAGGGTTGGGATGTTGGGCAAAGTCGGAACGCACGCTGTATCCTTGGCCCGCCTGATCGCACGGGCGCCGACCGGGGTGGAACCCCGGCCCGTGGATGTCGAACCAGCCCATACTCCCTCGATCCGTCCACAGACCAGCACGTTCCATCACCGCAGTTCGTCCGCCAGAGCCGACACGATGCCCCCCACCGCCGCCGCCGCCGGGTTCTGCCTGCTGATCGCGTCCCAACCGGCGCCGCCGGAACCCCTGTTGACCATCGAACCCATCGCCACGGTCCGGCTCGGCCCGTTCCTCAGCGGGGCCGCCGAGATCGTGGCCCACGACCCCGCCGGCCAGCGTCTGTTCGTCCTCAACGGGCACGCCAACACCATCGAGATCTTCTCGTTCCAGGACCCGGCCGAGCCAGCCCTCATCGGACGCATCGACACCGCGCCCTACGGCGGGGGCGTCAACTCCGTCGCTGTACGCAACGGCCTGGTCGCCACCGCGGTCGCGGGATTCGTCCGGACCGACCCGGGCAGGATGGTGCTCTTCGGGACTGACGGCGACTTCGTCTCGCTGGTAGAGGTCGGGGCGCTGCCCGACATGGTCTGCTTCTCACCGGACGGCCGGTTCATTCTCACCGCCAACGAGGGAGAGCCCTCCGACGATTACGCCATCGATCCCGAGGGATCCGTCAGCGTCATCGAGCTTCCGGAGGACCCCCGCCGCCTCGGGCAGCGTCACGTCCGCACCGCGGACTTTCGCCGGTTCAACGGGCCCGGCGTCCACCCGGGCATCCGCGTGTCCGGCCCCGGCGCGACGGTGGCGCAGGACCTCGAACCGGAATACATCGCCGTCTCGCCGGACTCCTCGACCGCGTTCGTGACCCTTCAGGAGAACAACGCGTTGGCGGTGGTCGATCTGCGAGATGCCGCGGTGACCGCCCTGTTCCCGCTCGGATTCAAGGACCACAGCCTTCCCGGACACGGCCTGGACGCCAGCGACCGCACCGCGGACGTCAACATCCGCCCCTGGTCCGTGCTGGGCATGTACCAGCCCGACACCGTGCACACCTTCACAGCCCGCGACGGCACGACCTACCTCGTCACCGCCGACGAGGGCGACGCACGCGCCTACCCCGCATTCGCCGAGACCGCCCGCATCGAGGACCTCACGCTCGACCCGCAGGCTTTCCCCGACGCCGCCTTGCTCCAGCGCGACGACCAACTCGGCCGGCTGGAGGTCGCCCGCACCATGGGCGACGACGACGCCGACGGCCGACACGAACGGCTCTTCGCCTTCGGCGCACGCGGGTTCAGCATCCGAGACTCCCGGGGCAGTCTCGTCTTCGACTCCGGCGATGCGTTCGAGCGCATCACGGCCGCGGCAGCCCCCACGCTGTTCAACACGGATAACGCCCCCAACGCCCCCTTCAAGAACCGCTCCGACAACCGCGGCCCCGAGCCCGAGGCCCTGGCCATCGGCCGGATCGGCGACCACGACTACGCGTTCATCGGCCTGGAACGCACCGGCGGCATCATGGTCTACGACATCACCGTGCCCGCCGAATCCACCTTCGTCCACTATTGGACCAACCGCGACCCCGACCCGCAGTCCCAGACCGGCGATCTGGGGCCCGAGTGCCTCCTGTTCATTCCCGATGACCGAAGCCCCAACGGCCGGCCGCTGCTGATCTCGGCCAACGAGATCTCCGGCACGTTGACCGTCCACCGACTGGTCGTCCGGCCGGCTCCCACGCCCTGATCACCCCGCCCGGTCCGCCTCGTCGGGTTTCGGCCGGATCAGCAGCAGCACCACGATCCCCACGAAGACCATGACCGCGCTGATCAGCCACATGGGCGGCAGATAGGCGTGGCTCGCGTTGATGTTCAGCCCTCGGCAGTAGCCCATCGCCAGCACGTGGGTCTGCAGCATGAGCATCGTGCCCAGCGAGAGCCACCACCGCTGCATCGCGGACCAGTTCGGGCGGGTGACGAGATAGAGCAGGCCCGCCGCCAGCCCGCCGAAGGCGAACACCATCTCGCCGCCGAAGCTCATGCGCCCGGGGGTTCCCGCCTCGGTGACGGTGAAGAACTCCTTGAAATAGGCCGGCTCGAGGATCGCCAACGACATGGGGATGTGCCAGATCGCGCCGAACACGCCCGCCCGGAACCATGCGTTGGCCGAGACGCGGACCGTGGCTCCCCGCCTGACCCGCAGCATCTGCAGGAACGCGATCCCGAAGCAGATCGCCGCCGACATCGACACGCCCTTGTTCACCACGAACACCGGCACGTTTCCCAGGTTCTTCGGGGCGAAGACGACGTACCGCACCGACGAATACACGATGCCGGCTGCATACAGACCCACGATCCATTTCATCGTGCGCGGCTCCTGGAGTCACCCACCGGAGGCGCACGGACGCGGCTTCCTGACACGGGTTTCCCAGCATACCCGCCCACCGCGGGCCCGTTGCATCCCAGGGGGACTTTCGCCCGCCCATCCACATCGACCGACAGCAACACCGCGACCATCCGAGCCCTGCCCGCCACGGACACGCCATCCACCACGACCTCGGGACTCACCCGATTCGGTCCTAAAATGTTCCAAACACACTGTACATCTATCAAGGTTGCTTGATCGCTCCGAAGGGCATGGATCTCGACCATCCCTCCACGCCCGCCCGGACTGGTCCGGCCGCTGCCGCAACTGGCCGGCGAGCATTGACGTCTTCCACCGGTCGGCGGGAGGAGGCCCGGTACGCGACCGAGGTGATGCGGGAGAGAAGTCGTGACACGATGACTCCCCCTTACTCCGTCGCCTGCGCCCACGCGTCCAGCACCGCCGGCCGCACCGCGCTTGTCCAGATCTCGTACCCCCGCTCGCTCAGATGCAACCCATCGCCGAGGAACATGGCGGGATCCGGCGTGCCGTCCGCGTTCAGCGTCGGCGTGGCCGTATCCACATATACCGCGCCCGGCGTCCGCTCACAGTACGCGCGGACCATCTCGTTGGCCCGCCGCATCGCCTCCCAGTTCCCCCACCGCGCCAGGCTCGGCTTGATCGGGATGTTGATCACCCGCACCCCGGGCCACTCGGCCCGCGCCCGCCGATCGAAGGCGATAAAGCCTTCCGCCGCCGCCTCCGAATCGGTGTTGTCCGTCCCCAGGTCGTTGTCCCCGCAGTAGTACACGATCACCCTTGGCTCGTACGGCAGCACGATCCGGTCGAACACCGCCAGCACTTCGTGGGTCTTCGACCCGCCGAACCCCCGGTTGACGACCGGCAGCGGGGCCATGTCAGCTTCCAGAGACTTCCACATGCGGATGCTGGAGCTCCCGATGAACAGCACCCCGCCCGGCTCGGGCATGGCCGCCTCATCCGCGGCCTCGTACGCCCGGATCTCCTGCTCATACCACGCCGGCGCCATCGATCCGGCAGGCTCCGCCGGCGCCGCCGCCCGAACCAACGGCCGGGACGCACACGCGGTCATCGCCGCACAGATCGCCGCGAACACGATCACGAAGACAAGTCGTTGCATCCGCGAAGTGTAACACGACACCGTTCGGATCCGCTCAACCACCCAGCCGCCACAGCAAAGGCCACGGCCCCAGCAGATGCCGGGGCTTACAAAGCAAGACAGTCGGGGTGACCGCACACCAAGAAAGCCTCTCCTGCACGGCGTACGGGTGTGCCAATGCCCTGCGAGGAGGTCCATCGCGGCAACGCATCGAGCGCCTGAAGCCCACGCCGGCCGGTCCCGTCAAGGCCGGAACGTCTCGAACGACGTTCCGTTGAACCTGTACACCCCGTGCTCCTGCGTGCCGAGCCACAGCCCATCGTCACGGTCTCGGTAGATCGAGTAGACCCAGATCGGTTTGGCGTCATGCGTGACCGGGAAATGGGTCCACCCGGCACCGTCATAATGAAAGACACCGCCGCCGAGCGTCGCCATCCACAGGTCGCCGTTCTTGTCCGTGACGGTCGACATGAAAACCGAGTAGGGGTCGGCTTCGGTGGCGATCCCCGGTTCCCTGCGATAGCGCGGGGTTCCCGGTTCAGCGGCGGCGTTTGGGTCCTCGGCAAACCGATTCAAGAGGTTGCTCAGCCAGAACGCGCCATCCTTGGCCTCGGCAATGGAGCGCACGCCGAAACTGCCGTTCTCGCCGTGGCCGGCCCATACGAAGGATGTCCCGTCATAGCGGCACGCCCCGAGCATGGCGGTGCCAAACCAGACGTGTCCCTTGCTGTCCTTGAAGATGGTGTAGACGTCGTACGGGCTGTAGTTCGCGTTGGGGTTTGTCGAACGAGGGATCGCGGCCTGATGCGCATCACCCGCCGCGGTCGCGGGAAACGCCAGCCGGTGCAGCAAGGCGCCATCCCAGCGATACACCGCGCCCGTGTCCTGCCCTGCGGGAAACCACAGGTCATCCGGCCCCAGGTTCCACTCACTCCTCGAAGGGTCCAGGGCGGTCAGCCTGCTGAAGCCGCGGCCATCAAACCGACTCACGCCCCCGGGATCGCTGACGGCGTAGATGTTCCCCGAACGGTCCTCCTGAATGCTCCGAATGTGATCACCGCCCAGCCCGTGCCGGGTCGTGAAACGGACGATCGTCTTGCCGTCGAAGCGGTAGATGCCCTGTCCATTGCTGCCGAACCAATAGGTCCGGTCTTGAGCCTGGTGGACAATCCACATGCGGTTGTCGAGCGCCGCAACCACTTCGCCGCCCGGGATCGGCGCCACTTGGCCGCCTGGCCCGGCGTCCGGGCCGATCGAGTCATGCACGCTCATGTCCGAGCCCGCATCCTGCCGAGTGCAGGCGGCCGACATGACGACCACAGACAGGGCCAGAACAGAACGCGTGAGTCCCCGAAGTCGCGGCAATCGATGAGAAAGCAAGGTCGGTATCCTCGTGCGTGGGTTGACCGCAGCCCAGGATCCGGGCATCCAAACGGAGAACTGGGAGATTGTAAAGGCCCTCCCTCGCGCCGTTGCACTCGGTGCTCGAAGTGACCCTCATCGAGCGTAAGCAACCGCACATGCGCTCCGCAAGATACGGAAACGCTCTAGCCCTCGACGGTCGCGACCGCTTCAATCTCGACGAGTGTGTCCGGCGTCGCCAATGAGGCGACCCCGATGCCCGTGAGGGCGGGCCTGACCCCGCCGAGCCAATCACCCAGGATCGGCGCGAGCGCTGCAAGGTGATCCCCGAGTTCGCCACGAACATAGATGCGAACCTGCAGCAGCCGTTCAACGGATGAGCCCGACTCGTCGAGGACAGTGCGAAGGTTGCACAGCGCCTGCTTTGTCTGCCCTTCCACCGTGTCGCTCGTCACGCGGTGATGAAAATCCCAAGCAACCTGCCCCGAGACAAACACCAGGCCCGATCGAGGATCGACAACAGCATGAGACAATCCATGAGCGCTGCCGTCGTAGAGTGTGTCGGGATTGATACGTGTCAAGTTCAAGCGTAGCGGATCCGATCACCAGGAACGTTCCGAGGCCTCGGGATAATCCAAACACGCCGGATCATCACGTCGACCGAATACTGCCTGCCGCAAAAACAGGAACGCCCGGGAGCCTGTGGCTCACGGGCGTTTGTGCTTCAATCGGGGTGACAGGATTTGAACCTGCGACCTTCTCGTCCCGAACGAGACGCGCTACCAAGCTGCGCTACACCCCGGCTGTCGGACCCGTGGCCCGGCTCGAACAGTAGCCTTCAAACCCGCCCGCTGCAAGCCGGGCGTCCGGCCGCCTCCGGAATCGGGCGTGGCTGGCCCGGAAGGGTCACTCCGGCTCGGGGAATCGCGGCCGGGTGGTATACACGTTGTCGTCGATGGTCGACGGGTCGCCGTCCGGGCCGGCCGAGTAGAAATAGGGCCGGGGCGACGGGCAGGCCCCGCCGTCGGAGTCGCCGACCCCGTTGGCGAAGTTGCGGTCGATGGTGGTCTGGTCAAAGTCACGCCACTCCGCCTCGGTCGGCGCGAGCCGCCGGATCCGCCGGAACGGCAGATAGCGCCCCCCGAGCCGTGGCAGCTCGCTGGCCGTGAAGTACCCGTCCGAGGCGTCGGTCGTGGGCAGGATGCCGATGGAGCCGAAGGGGCCGCTGCCGGTGATGATCGAATCGAAGCGGGGATGGACGATGCGGATCGGATTGCCCCATGCATCCAGCACCGAGGTGAGTTCCACCAGCGGCTGGGTGCTGCCGGCCCCGGCCCCACCACCACCCCGCTCGGGGGCGGCGCTGGCCTGGGCCCGCACCACGAAGCGTGAATCCAGGCCCGCCACGATGCTCTGGATCTCGGGCACCTGCTCGGCCTCGAACATGTAGATCCCCACCGAGTCGATGGCCAGGAACGGGGTGCCGTTGCCGACCTGCACGACGCCGTCGATCAGCGGGTAGTACATCGTCTGGCCGTCCAGCGGGCCCCCGCCGACGAGCCGGTTGGGCGGGACCGCCACGAGGGCGGGCGGGATCTCGCCCCGCTTGTCGATGTAGATGTCCATCGTCTGGTCCATCGCCCGGAGCACGCCCTCGGTCGCCCGCTTGCGACCGCCCTCCACGACCGCGTTGGCCACGCCAAGCGTGATGGTCACCAGGATCACGATGACGCCGATGACGACCATCATCTCGACCAGGGTGAAGGCTCGCCGGGCGGGGCGGGAAAGCCGTGTGTGCGCCATGGGGTTCTCCTCTCGGAACGGCTCGCGGGCCCAAGGGTACCGCGCACGCCGTCGGCTGTCCCGTGGGACGGTACGAACCCGCCCGCCGGGCGGATCCGGCAAACAGGTCACGAGCCCGCGGGGGGCGGGGCGGGCGGGGGTGAGGCCGGTGCCGGCGGCGGCCCGGGCGGGGGCTGGGAGACGGGGGCCGCCGCCGGGGCCGGCGGGCGGGCCGGGCCGAGGTTGAACCCCGGGCCCGAGATCGTCGAACCGAAGATGTTCGGCGCCGCGGCCCGCGGCGGAACCGCCCCGGCTCCGGAAGTCGCCGCCTGCTGCGGCGGGCGCGGCGCCCCCATGGGCGACTGCCCCGACGGACGCATCATCCCGGGGGGCGGGCCCTGCCCGGCGGACGGCGGCGGCGCCAGGCGGGCGCGGAAGATGATGTCGGTGACCCGCTCGCGGATCTCCCGCATCGCCCCCTTGAACATCCGCTGGCCCTCGCGCTTGTACTCGATCTTGGGGTCCTGCTGCGAGATGGCCCGGAACCCGATCGTGTCCCGCAGCTGGTCCATCGCGTAGAGGTGGTCCTTCCAAACCTGATCGAAGGTGTCGATCAACACCATCTGCTCGAACTGGAGCATCTCCGGGCGGGCCAGCGTCTCGACCCGGGCCCGGATGGCCTGCTCGCGCTCCTCGGCATCGAGGTGACGCATCCGCGGCGTCACGCCCGCGCCGAACGTCTCTCGCAGATACGCATCCACCGCGTCGTCGTCGGGCAGCGACAGGGCGTGGTCGATCTGCTCCTTGAGTCGGTCGCGCTTCGACGCCTCGGCGTTGGCCGCCAGCAGGCGCTCGCGCATCTTCATCGGCGGGATGTTCTTGACCTCCGCCGGCGAGAGCTCGAGTCCCGCGCGCCTCCGCGACCAGTCGGCCAGCATGGCGAAGGCCGACTCGGGATCGTTGCGTGCCATGCTCATGGCGGTCTGCATGGCGAAGTCGACCGGGAACTCGATCTCCTTCTGCAGGTACGCCTCCCGCGCCTTGTCGATGATCAGGTCGCGCACCTCGCGCTGGTCGTCCGCGTGCGCGGCCATGATCTCCGCGGGGTCGACCCGGAAGGTGAACTTGCGCTGGACCCACTCGGCCAGCTTCCTCGCCCCGTAGCCCGGCTCGGCGAACACCGGCAGCTCGGGCAGCGGGGTGTTCTCGATCCGCTCGAAGGCCGCCTGCTCGAGACGGTCCTGGATCTCCCGCCGGTCCACGACGCCGTCCTCCCCGCCCAGATCGGCGGTCGTGTCCAGTTCGACGCCGAAGCGGTTCCTGGCCCACCGCTGCAGGCCCGCCGAATCGAAATCCACCGTGAACTCCGACGTCTCCAGCGGCATGTACTCGCCCAGCGTGACGCCGATCGAGGCGGCCGCGTCCTCCCGGGCCAGGCGGCGGATGACCGTCTCCATCTCGCTGGCCTCCTTGCCGCGGAGCCGGTCGGGCAGGATGGAACAGTCCAGCTTCTCCCGGGCGTACTCGGCCGCGGAGAGCGCCGCATAGTCCGAGTCGAGATACTCGGCGATGGCCGAGTCGACGACCTCCTCGATCTCCTCGAAGATCAGCCCCTTGACGTCGCGTCCCTCCAGCACCCGCTGGCGCTGGCCGTAGAACCGCTGGCGCTGGTGCTCCATGACCTCGTCGTACTCGAGGATGTTCTTGCGGATCTGGAAGTTGCGCTCCTCGACCTTCTTCTGGGCCCGCTCCACGTTCTTGGACAGCCACGGGTGCTCGATCGCGTCGCCCTCCTTCATGCCCAGCTTGGACAGCAGGCGCATGGTGGTCTCGCCGGCGAACAGCTTCATCAGGTCGTCTTCCAGCGAGACAAAGAACCGCGAGGATCCCGAGTCGCCCTGGCGACCCGACCGCCCGCGGAGCTGGTTGTCGATGCGCCGCGACTCGTGCCGCTCGGTGCCGATCACGTGCAGGCCGCCGAGCTCCTCGACGCTGTCCGCCCAGCGGACGCGGTGCAGCCTGCAGCGCCCGTTCTTGTCCAGTTCCTCCATCAGCTCGTCGCGGCTGGCCGACTCGACCTGCTTGGGGCTCATCCAGGTGAACTGGGCGCCCCAGTGACGCAGCAGCTTGAGTTCCAGTTCCGGGAAGGCCATGGCCTCCACGTCGCGCTTGTTCATCCCAAGCTCGGTCTGGGCGACCTTGCGGAAGATGTTTTCGCGCAGCTGCTCGTCCGTCATGTCGGCGCGGATCTCCCGCGAGGCGATGCCCCGGCGCAGCCAGTGCTCCATGAGCTGCTCGCGGGTGAACCGGCCGAGCTTGATGTCCGTGCCGCGGCCGGCCATGTTGGTGGCGATCATCACCGCGCCCACCTGGCCGGCGTCGAGCACGATGTTCGCCTCGCGCTCGTGCTGCTTGGCGTTGAGCACCTCGTGCCTGACCTGGTGCTTGGCCGTCAGCATCCGGCTGATCAGTTCGGACTTCTCCACCGAGGTCGTTCCCACCAGGATCGGCTGGCCCAGGTCGTGGAACCGCTTGATCTCGTCGACGATCTCCTCCCACTTGTCCTTGGCCCGCAGGAACATCAGGTCGTCGTGGTCGCGCCGGATCACCGGGCGGTTGGTCGGGATCGACACCACGTCGAGCTTGTAGATGTCGTTGAACTCCTGGGCCTCGGTGTCCGCCGTGCCGGTCATGCCGGAGAGCCGCTTGTACATCTTGAAGAAGTTCTGGATCGTCACCGACGCGACCGTCTGCGTCTCGGGCTTGATCGGCACCCCCTCCTTGCACTCCACCGCCTGGTGCAGGCCGTCCGACCACTGCCGCCCGATCATCGGGCGGCCCGTGTTGGTATCCACGATGACCACGCTCGGCTCGTTCCGCCCCGTCATCCGGTCGGGCACGTCGGCCACGATGTAGTCCCGGTCGCGCTCGTAGACCGCGTGCGCCCGGATGGACTGCTCCATCAGGTGGGGGATGTCCATGTTCTCATCGACATAGAACGAGCCCACCCCGGCCACCCGCTGCGCCTCGGCGATGCCGTCGTGCGTCAGGTGCGCCTGCTTGCGGTCCATGCGGACCTCGTAGAACTGCACGTGCTGGTCGCGCTCCATCTCCAGCCTGGGCAGTTCGGCCTTGGCCTCCTCGAGCCGGCGCTTGATGTCCGGGATCTGCCCCTTGTCGCGCACCTGGCGGATGTCGCCCTCCAGCCCCTTGATCCGCTCCTTGCAAGCCGTCACACGCTTCTCGGCGTCCTCCCACGGCTTCTGCTTCTCGAGCAGGTGCCGGGCCAGCCGGTCGGCCAGGTCGTAGCGCGGCTGGTCGTCGTGGGCCATGCCCGAGATGATCAGGGGCGTGCGAGCCTCGTCGATCAGCGTCGAGTCCACCTCGTCCACGATCGCGAACTGCCGCTTGCGCTGCACCTGCTGCTCGACCGAGCGCTTCATGTTGTCGCGCAGGTAGTCGAAGCCGAACTCCGCCGTCGTGCCGTACACCACGTCGCAGCGGTACATCCGGCGCTTCTCGTCCTCGTTCTGCATGTGCTGGGGGTGGATCGCCCCCACCGTCAGCCCCAGCCAGCAGAAGAACGGGAAGGTCCAGTCGCGGTCGCGCTGCACCAGATAGTCGTTGACCGTCACCACGTGCACCTGCTGGCGCTGGCACGCGGCCATGTACGCCGCCAGCGGCGCCACGATCGTCTTGCCCTCGCCCGTCTTCATCTCGGCGATCTTGCCCTGCCCCAGCACCATGCCGCCGATCAGCTGCACGTCGAACGGCCGGGCCCGGAACGGCGGGCGCGACTCG
>CAYNRF010000017.1:0-26634 GCA_964399525.1 uncultured Phycisphaeraceae bacterium
GAACTGATGGGTTGGGGTGGTCACAGGTTGGTTCCGATGGTGGGTGGTTGGGGTGGTACGGCGCGGGCGGATCAAACTGGGGGGCGGGGGGGCGGGGGTGGTCAGGCGGCGGGGATGGCGGCCAGTTCCTCGCGGGCGAGGGCGCGGAGGCGGTCGTCGCGGGACTGGCTGGCGATGGGTTCGAGCAGGGCGCGGGCGCGGGCGGGGTCGCCCAGGTCGTGGGCGCTGACGCGGGCGAGCAGGATGGCCAGCTCCTCGCGTTCGGGGTCGGCGGGGTAGGCGGTCAGGAAAGCGTCGAGGGCGCGGGCGGCCAGGCGGCGGCGGTCGCGTCCGAGCAGGTGGGCGACGAGCTTGAGCTGGGCCTCGCGGGAGAGTGCGGCGGCGCCGGGCTTGTGGGCGTAGGCGTCGAGCAGCGCGTGGTAGGCGTCGGCGGCGGCGTCGAGGTCGTCCCGGGCGATGAGGGTGGCGACCTCGGCGCGGCGGCGGGCCAGTTCCTCGGCCTCGGGGTCGGGCTTGGCGAGCCTGCGGGTTCGGTCGTTGGCCTGGGCGTTGACGGCGGCGCGGATGGTGGCGCGACGCTGGCGGGCCTTGAGCAAAGTGAAGAGGTCGTAGGGCTCGCGGCGCAGGACGCCCGTCCAGAGCAGGACGAAGGCGACGGACATGCCGAACCCGTAGCCGCCGAGGTGGGCGATGTTGGCGATGTCGTTGCGGACGCCCAGGGTCTGGCTGAGCAGGTCGAAGGCGATGCGCAGACCGATGAGGAACCAGGCGGGCACCATCACCACGCCGATGATGAAGAAGATCATGAAGCACTTGATGCGGGTGGCGGGGAAGAGCACGAGGAAGGCCCCGGTCACGCCGGCGATGGCGCCCGAGGCGCCGATGGCGGGCGCCGTTTCGAGCAGGGCGTGGGCCAGGCCGGAGGCCGCGCCGGCGGCGAGATAGAACGCCAGGAACCAGCCGCGGCCGAAGCGGTCCTCGACCGGGGGGCCGAAGACCCAGAGGGTGATGAGGTTGCCGAAGATGTGCAGGAACCCGGCGTGCAGGAACGCGCTGGTGAACAGGGTGTACCAGACCAGGCGGCCCCCGCCGACCTGGCCGGCGCGCCAGAACTGCTCGGTGGAGCCGAAGCCGGCCAGGGGGAGCAGGAGCATGGCGATGAACACGCCCAGGTTGAGCGCCACCAGGGTCTGGGTGACGACGGGCGTGCGTCGGTTGGGGCGGTCGGTCGTCAGGGGGATGAGCACGGGCGATGGTACCCCGACAAGGGCGGGCGCTCGGCGTGGGCGGGCCGGTTCGGCGGGCGGCCGGATGGGCGTGGGAGGAGGGGTCGGCTAGAATCGGATCCTGCGCGGAGCACGAAGCCGTGCGGGATCTGTTGAGGGACGGACCCCAAGGCCATCACTTCCAACCGCCAAGCCCCGGGCGTGCCCGCGGGCCCGATAGAGGACCCGATCCGATGACCACCGCGCCGAGCACTTTCGTCAAGGGACTCGAGGGGATTGTGGCCGCCCAGACGGAGATGAGCTACATCGACGGCGTGGCCGGCGTGCTGGAGTACGTGGGCATCCCGATCGGCGAGCTGGCCAAGCACTCGACCTTCGAGGAGACGGTGTTCCTGCTGTGGAACAAGCGGCTGCCCAAGCAGGCCGAGCTCGAGGCGTTCTCGAAGGAACTGCGGGCCAACTACGCCCTGCCCGAGGGGATGATCGAGCGGATCCGGTCGGTGCCCAAGAACGCCGAGCCGATGCACATGCTGCGCACGATGGTGTCGGCCCTGGCGATGCACGACCCCACCCCGAACGAGAACTCGGTCAACGCCGCGCGGGCCAAGTCGCTCAAGATCCTCGGCTGCACCCCGGCGATCGTGGCGGTGTTCGACCGGCACCGCCGCGGGCTCGAGCCCGTCGCGCCGGACACGAACCTGTCGTTCTCGGCCAACTTCCTGTACATGCTCAACGGCGAGAAGCCGACCGAGGCGATGACGCGGGCGTTTGACATCTGCATGATCACGCACGCGGACCACGGGCTGAACAACTCGACCTTCACGGCGCGGGTGGTGATCTCGACGCTCAGCGACATGTACTCGGCGATGACGGCGGCGATCGGCTCGCTGCGCGGCCCGCTGCACGGCGGGGCGAACGAGGGCGTCATGAAGATGCTCAACCAGATCCCGTCGGTGGACGACGCCGAGAAGTACGTGATGGACATGATCGGCCGCAAGGAGCGGATCATGGGCTTCGGGCACCGGGTCTACAAGGCCAAGGACCCCCGCGCGGCCGAGCTGATGACGCTGGCCGAGCAGCTCGCCCGCGACACCGGCAACATGGACCTGTACGAGAAGTCGCACAAGATCGAGAAGATCATGGAGCGCGAGTACGCGGCCAAGGGGATCTATCCCAACGTCGACTTCTACTCGGCCACCACCTACCACTGCATCGGCCTAAAGCTCGACCTGTTCACGCCGATGTTCGCGCTGTCGCGCATCGCGGGCTGGGCGGGCCATGTCATCGAGCAGCTGGCCGACAACCGGCTGTTCCGCCCGAAGGCCGAGTACGTCGGGCCGCACAACGCGCCGTACACGCCGATGGCGCAGCGGTGAGGTGAGATCGGGATCAGCCATCAGGGGCGGCGGGCCTGGCCCGCCGCTTTTTCGTTGGGGCGAGCTGAGCCCGGCGGAGCCTTCAGAGCGGCTCGATGTTGTCGAGCCATTTGCGCATGTCGAGGTCGCCCAGGTGCAGCGCGCCGTACCACTCCGCGAACGCGTCGCGGAGCACGGGATCGAGGCGTTCGAGTTCGGGCTTAGGTTCGGGCGCCCGCATGTCGATGCGCAGGGCCGAGCCGAAGGCGGGCGCGGGGGGTTTGGCGGGCGGCTTCCGGGCGGCCGCGGGCCGTGCGGGCGGCGGTGCGATCGGGTCGGGCGTGGCGGCGCGCATGATGGGCTCGTAGCCGAACTCGCGCATCCAGCGGGCCACGGCGTGCGCGTCGAGCGGGGCGTCGGCGTCCAGACCGGGCCGGTCGGTGGACTCGAGCCGGTCGAGATCCTCGTTGAGCAGGCGCAGGAACGAGCCGTTGCCGATCTGTTCGGCGCCGGCGGCGCGGGCGGCGGCGATCAGCCGGCGGTCGGAGCTGACCACGGTGATGTGCAGGCCCTCGGACCGGGCCAGGATCTCCTCGATCAGGTCGTCGGCCTCGTGGTCGCGCCCGGAGAAGACCACCTCGGCCCGCCCCACCCGCGTCCAGGCGTGGCCGGCCAGAGTGTCGAACACGCCGTGGCGGAGCCACTGCGGCCCGGGGCGGCCGTCGACGACGACCCGCAGACGCCGGTCGGCGAAGCGGGACCGCGCGATCAGGCGGACCAGGTCGTGGACGTCCATGCCCCGGCGTTTGGGCGGGAGGACCCACTGGGCCCGGATCACGTTGAAGGCGTCGACGAGGAGCACCCGGGACAGTACCCGGGCGGGCGGGCTGGTATCGCATTCATGTCCCCCCTTCTCCCACCCCCCCACCGCCCTGGGCTCGGGGGGCGGTCCATTCGGGTGGTCCCGGGTCGATTTCCGGGGTGGCCGGGGCCCGGAAACGCCCGGGCGGGTTGACCTTGGCGGGTGGGCGGCCTTGGATATCGACCCGGCCCGCACCAGACGTGGCCCTGAAGCAGCAAGGAGTTGGCATGGCGATCCGGATCAAGTCCCGCGGTGGCGAAAGCGTCGATCAGCTGATGCGGCGTTTCAAGAAGCTCTGCGAGAAGGAAGGCCTGACGAAGGACATCAAGAAGAAGGAGTTCTACGAGAAGCCTTCCGAGCGTCGTCGTCGTGCCGCCCGCAAGTCGGCCCCCCGCCGCCCGGTCTGAGCGACCGCGATCGTGTCTGTTCAGCGGCCACCACCGGTTTCCCGGTGGTGCCTTTGTTTTTGGAAGGGCATCAGGAGACAGGCATCGGGCACTGGGCATCAGGTCAGGAAGATGGGACTGAAGGTGCGTGCGTCGCCGGTTTCGACCGGGGGCCTCGTGCCTGATGCCTGATGCCTCGTGCCTTCCCCTCCCTACCCTTGCCCGTGCGCATCGATGTGCTGACCACCTTCCCGGAGCTGTTCTCGGGCGAATCGCCCGCGGCGATGGCGGTGTCGATCCCGGGGCGGGCGCGGCAGGCGGGGGCGTTGGAACTTGTCGCCACCAACATCCGAGACTTTGCGGACAACAAGCACCAGAAGACCGACGACCGGCCGTTCGGCGGCGGGCCGGGGATGGTCATGATGTGCCAGCCGGTCTGGGACGCCGTGGCGCACGCGGAGGGCTTGGACCCGCGTCCGGCGCGGCGGGTCTACCTGACGCCGCAGGGGAGAAGGCTGGACCAGGCGATGGTCGAGGACTTCGCCCGGTCCGAGCGGCTTGTGCTGCTGTGCGGGCACTATGAGGGGATCGACGAGCGGGTAATCGAGCGGCTGGCGCCCGAGGAGGTCTCGATCGGGGACTTCGTGCTGTCGGGGGGAGAACTGGCGGCGATGGTGCTGATCGACGCGGTGGCCCGACTGCTGCCGGGGGTGCTGGGGCACGACGAGTCGGCGGTGCGGGACAGCTTCGGGGGACTGCCGACCACGGACGCGGTGGGGACGGAACTGCCGGGAAAGTTCTTGCGTTCGTTGGGGTTGCCGGAGGATGCCCGGCTGCTTGATTGTCCGCAGTACACCCGGCCGCGGGAGTGGATGGGCGTGGCGGTGCCGGAGGTGCTCATGTCCGGGGACCACCGGGCGGTGGCCCGCTGGCGGCTGGAGCGGATGATCGAGCGGACGCGGGCGCGTCGGCCGGACCTGCTCGGGGCGGGGCCCGGTCCGATGACCGGCCCGGGCGGGTCGTAAATCGGCGCCGATGGAGCGTATTCCCGATTCCGGCGGGTGACGCTGGCGGGCAGCCATCCTACCCTCATGCCCCCTAGCGGCCACACCGGATGACGCCCGCCATGACCGGCGGGAACCGGTGTTCGCAGCGTCCGGCGCCCCCCTGCGGGGTCCGCCACTTCAACAGCACTCGAGGGACACACATGAATGCCATGACAACGCTCGCGAGCATGTCGGACATCCATCCCGCCTTTTACCTCGCCCCGCTGGGCGCGGTGCTGGCGCTGGTGATGGCCAAGGTCTTCCACGGGACGGTGATGAGCCGTTCGGAGGGCGAGCCCGAGATGATCCGGATCGCCGAGGCGGTCCGCCAGGGCGCGATGGCGTACCTGGCGCGTCAGTACAAGGTGGTCGCGGGCGTGTTCGTCCTGCTGATCGGCTTCCTGGTGGTCATGAGCCTGCTGGGCCTGCAGAGCATCTGGACCGTCGTCGGCGTGCCGGTGGCGGGCCTGCTGTCGGGCCTGTGCGGCTGGTTCGGCATGCGGATGGCGACCAACGCGTCGGCCCGGACGGCCTTTGCCGCCAAGCAGTCTCTGAACGAGGGCCTCACGGTCGCGTTCCGCGCGGGCGCCGTGATGGGCCTGGTGGTCGTCGGCTTTGCGCTGCTGGACATCTCGGCCTGGTTCCTGATCTTCAACGCGACCGGCCTGGGCGGTGACCTGCGGACGCTGACGACGATCATGCTGTCCTTCGGCATGGGCGCCTCGACGCAGGCCCTGTTCGCCCGCGTGGGCGGCGGCATCTACACCAAGGCCGCCGACGTCGGCGCCGACCTGGTGGGCAAGGTCGAGGCGGGCATCCCCGAGGACGACCCCCGCAACCCGGCGACCATCGCCGACAACGTGGGCGACAACGTGGGCGACGTGGCGGGCATGGGCGCCGACCTGTACGAGTCGTACTACGGCTCGATCCTGGCCACCATGGCGCTGGGCGCCGCGGCGGCGTTCACCATCGGCGGCCTGACCGGCGATCAGTCCAACACGCTGGCGCTCAAGCTGGCGGCGGCGCCCATGGCGCTGGCCGGCCTGGGCATCCTCTGCTCGATCATCGGCGTGTTCACCGTCAAGGCCAACGAGAACGCGACCTTCGCCCAGCTGCTCAAGGGCCTGCACAAGGGCGTGTACGTGGCGTCGGCGCTGATCGTGCTGGGCGCCTTCGGCCTGCTGTACTTCATCTTCAACTCCGAGACCGGCCCGGGCGGCTCGCTCAACGAGGTGACGACCTGGTGGCGTCTGGGCCTGTCGATCTTCTCGGGCCTGATCGCCGGCCTGGTGATCGCCTACGCGACCGAGCATTACACGAGCTATGAGCACCGGCCCACCCAGCGGATCGCCGAGCAGGCCCTGACCGGCCCGGCGACCGTGATCATCGCCGGCATCGCCGAGGGCATGAAGTCCACCTGGGCCTCGCTGCTGACGGTGTCCGTCGCCATCATCGCCGCGTTCTCGTTCGCCGGCGGCGGCGAGAACTTCCTGATGGGCCTGTACGGCGTGGGCATCGCCGCCGTGGGCATGCTGTCCACCCTGGGCATCACGCTGGCGACCGACGCCTACGGGCCGATCGCCGACAACGCCGGCGGCAACGCCGAGATGACCAGCCAGCCCCCCCACGTCCGCGAGCGGACCGACATGCTCGACTCGCTGGGCAACACCACCGCGGCGACGGGCAAGGGCTTCGCCATCGGTTCGGCCGCCCTGACCGCGCTGGCGCTGTTCGCGGCGTTCATCCAGGTGGTGCAGGTCCAGATCACCCGGCAGTCCGAGACGTTCGTCTCCGGGGGATCGTTCACCGCGCCGGCCGGGCCCTACGCGGTGTACGAGGGGCACGGGCGGTTCGCCGTCGTCGTCCCCGGCGGGGCGACCGACAAGCAGGGCAACGCGATCGACTACGTGGACGGCGGCATGTTCATCGCGCAGGGCCAGGACACCGAGATCCTCGAGCACCTGTCCGTCGGCCAGACCTTTGCCGTGCACGCCGGGCGCGAGGAGCACCACGGCCACTCGGCCGAGGACGAGGCCGGTCACATCAAGACCGCCAGCCTGTTCACCGTGCACGCCACGTTCGACCACGGCAACCACGCGCACGACGAGATGTTCGCCCTGGCCAGCTCGCGCAACGGCACCCTGGCCGACGTGCTGGCGTTCTACGACGTGACGCTGGCCAACCCGCGCCTGCTCGCCGGCATGTTCATCGGCGTGCTGCTCTCGTTCCTGTTCTGCGCCCTGACGATGAACGCGGTGGGACGCGCGGCGTACGCCATGATGGGCGAGTGCCGCCGCCAGTTCGCCAAGATGCGGGCGGCCATGCGGGCCAAGGGCATGTCCGAGGCCGAGGTGTCCAACCCGGACAACTGGCCCAAGGAGGGCGTGGAGTTCGAGGGCAAGCACTACCCCGACTACGCCAACTGCGTGGCGATCTCGACGGCCGGCGCCCAGAAGGAGATGGTCATCCCCTCGGCCCTGGCGATCATCGTGCCCATCGCGGTGGGTCTGGTGCTCAGCGTGCCCGGCATCATGGGCCTGCTGGCCGGCGGACTGGTCTCTGGCTTCGCGGTGGCGGTCTTCATGGCCAACGCCGGCGGCGCGTGGGACAACGCCAAGAAGCTGCTCGAGTCCTACGGCAAGACCACCGCGCAGCAGATGGTCGACGGCACCGGCAACTCGGCCAAGGTGCCCCCGGCCGTCCGCGAGGCGATCATGGCCCGCGCCCAGGAGGCCGTCGCGGCGGGCAAGCCCGACATGCTGGTCTACGGCAAGGGCTCGGACGACCACAAGGCCACCGTGGTCGGCGACACCGTGGGCGATCCGTTCAAGGACACCTCGGGCCCGGCGCTGAACATCCTGATCAAGCTGATCTCGATCGTGGCGGTCGTGTTCGCGGGCCTGATCGTCAAGTACGGGCCGCAGATCGGCGAGCTGATCGGGTTGGGCTGATCGGGTTGGGCTGACCGAGAGCCTGCTGGCTTCCCCCACGCCCCGCGTCATCGACGCGGGGCGTTTTCTTTCTCCGCATCCGGGCGACGCCCAGGGGGCGGACACGCGGGACGGACGCCGGCCGGGGGGTCCCAGATCCACGAAGAACCGGTCAAATCCGAAGCCTGCGGACCGATCGGATGTGGGAAACCCGGATCGGGCTTGAATCTCTGGCGGAAAGCGGGTAGAACCCTGAGACATGGCTCGCCCGCTTCGGATGTCCGGGGAGGATGCGGACCCGTCGCAGGCGTTCGGCGGGGAGGGTGTCGACCCCGCCGAGCCGACCCACGGCGAGTACAGCGGCCTGGACGCCAAGGTGCTGGTGCTCAACCGGGCGTACGCGGCGGTCCGCGTGGTCTCGGCGCGGCGGGCGTTCGTGCTGCTGGCGCGGGACTGCGCCGAGGTGATCGACGCCGACAACGGGTCGTACGCCAACTACGACCTGGAGACCTGGACCGAGCTGAGCGAGCTGCGCCGTCAGTTCGAACCCGACGCCCACGACTGGGTCCGGACCGTGCGCATCGAACTGGCGGTGCCCAAGATCATCCGCCTGATCGGCTACGATCGGCTGCCCGAGCAGGGCGTGAAACTCAACCGCCGCAACCTGTTCGCCCGCGACCGCAACCGCTGCCAGTACTGCGGGCACCTGTTCCCCAGCAGCGAACTGTCGCTGGACCACGTCATCCCCCGCTCGCAGGGCGGCCCGGACACCTGGGAGAACCTCGTGTGCTCGTGCGTGAAATGCAACAGCCGCAAGGGCGGGCGCACGCCCGACCAGGCGCGGATGAAGCTGATCGCCACGCCCCGGCGTCCGAAGCGCAACCCGCTGATCGCGATCCGGCTGGGCCACGACAAGTACCGCTCTTGGAAGGCGTTCCTGGACGAGGCGTACTGGTCCGTGGAGCTGAAATGATCGATGGTCCCGGCCCCGACGGACGGGTCATGGCGTTGCCGTGCCCGGGCGGGCCGCACGCGGTGCGGGCGGTGTGGGTGTCCGGGCACTCTCAGTGCGCGGTGTGCGGCAAGGTCCTGATCGACTGCTGCGAGGGCGGGGCATGCTGGCCGCTGCCCGGATTCGACGCCGCGCGTGAACCGGACGTCACGCCAGCCGATCGGCCTCCTCGGCCAGATCGAAGTCCTTCTGGGTGATGCCGCCGGCGTCGTGGGTGGACACGCTCAGGGTGACCTTGTCGTAGCGGATCAGCAGGTCGGGGTGGTGCTGGACCAGTTCCGCGTAGGCGGCGACCTTCTGGACAAAGCCGATCGCCTTCATGAAGGTCGGAAACTGGAAGGTGCGCTGGAGCTGGCCGCCGATCTCGGACCATTCGGGGTGCTTTTCCAGACCGGCCGCGATCTGGGCCTCGGTCAGCTTGGCGATGGTCTGATCGGTCATCCCTGACTTCCTCCCGCGGGGTTGCCCCGCCGGTCGAGTGTACCCACAATCCGGGCGTGACCTCGACCGACCGGGAAAAGTTGGAAAACTCCCCACCTCCGCCCACCCCCACCCCCACCCCAACCGCAACCGGTGGCGTCGGGCCCGCCTGCTCGACCGCCCGCTGCCGCGGCGACACATCGGGGTCGGCGGGCGGGGTGACGCGGCTGGCCCCGTCGCCCACGGGCGCGCTGCACGTAGGGAATGCACGCACGTTTCTGATCAACTGGTGCCTCGCCCGCGCGGCGGGCTGGCGGGTGATTCTTCGGATCGAGGATCTGGACACCCCGCGGGTCAAACCGGGCGTGATCGAAGACACCGTCGAGATCCTCCGCTGGCTGGGGCTGGACTGGGACGAGGGCCCGATCCTGCAGTCGGCGGACCCGGAGCCGTACCGCGACGCCCTGCGGACGCTGCGGGAGCGCGGGCGGGTCTACCCGTGCGGGCTGAGCCGGGCGGAGATCCTGGCGGCGGCCTCGGCGCCCAACGAGGGCGACCGCGAGATCCGCTTCGATCCGTCGCTCCGCCCGGTCGGGACGCCGGCGGACGACGGGCCGACCAACTGGCGCCTGCGGGTCGATGACGGGCGCGTGACCGTCCGGGACCGGTTCCGCGGGCCGGTGGAGCTGGACATCGCCCGGTCCGTGGGCGACTTCGTGGTCTGGACCAAGCAGGACTGCCCGAGCTACCAGCTGGCCGTGGTGGTGGACGACGCCCGCCAGGGCGTGACGGAGGTGGTCCGCGGCGACGATCTGCTCGACTCGGCGGGGCGGCAGACGCTGGTGTACCGGGCGCTGGGGCTGGGCGAGCCGCCGGCGTACACGCACCTGCCGCTGGTGCGGGGGGCGGATGGCCGGCGGCTGGCCAAACGCCTGGGCAGCACCCGGCTGGACGTCTGCCGCGGGCGGGGGCTGGACGGCGAACGGGTGGTGGCCCTGCTGGCCCGCTGGTGCGGGGTGGACGCGGGAGACCGGGTGCGGGCGCGGGATCTGATCGACGCGGTGCGGCTCGATACCATTCCGCGTCACGACATCACGCTGACGCCGGAGGATGAGGCATGGCTGACAACGCAGGCTGGACCGTGACGCGCTCGGCGGCGTCCATCGCGGCGGTGCTCGCGCTGGGGGCGTGCGTGGCCGCGCCGGGGTGCTCCAACCCGTCGGCGCCCGAGGGCTACGAGCGGGTGGAGATCGGCGGGCGGGTCTTCACGCTCGAACTGGTGGCCGACGAGGCGACCCGGACGAAGGGCCTGGGGGGGCGGACCTCGATCCCGGAGGACGGGGGGATGCTGTTCTCGTTTCCGGACTCTGCGGTGCGGCAGTTCGTGATGCGGGACTGCCTGGTGCCGATCGACATCATCTTCCTGGACGCGGACGGGCTGATCGTGGCCATGCACCACATGCCGCTGGACGAACCGCGGCGGGACGGGGAATCGGCCCTGGACTACGAGCGGCGGCTCAAGCGGTACTCGAGCCGGTTCAACGCCCGGTATGCCATCGAGCTCCGGGGGGGCATGCTGGAAGAACTGGATCTGCAGACTGGGCAACAGATCAAGTTGGACACGAAACGGCTGGCGGAAATCACCCGCTAAAGGCAGAGTGGACCCGGGTCGATGGTCGGTGCGGAGGGGCTTTTCCGCCCGTCCGCCAACACCCGGGAGCCGCGCCGTGACGAGCCAGAGACCCACCGCCGCAGGTCCGATCATCCTCGTGGCGGGCAGCCCGCGTCTGGAGCCGCTGGGGGGCGTCGGAAGGTGGGTGAACGCGTGCCGCGGCCAGGGGCTCGAGACACGGCCGATCCCGCTCGACGACGCGTTCGGCCCGGCCGCCCGGGGCGTGTGCCTGGTGGTGCTGGCGGTCGATGAGCCCGACGCGGCCGTGTACCAGCTGGCCGACCGCGCGCAGGAGTCGCTGATGCCCGGGGTGGTGCTGGTCCCGCCGGAACTGACCCGCATCGCGCCGCTGCTGGCCGCCGAGGGGCTGGTGGTGCTCCCGTGGGACACGGACGCGGCGCAGATCGCCTGGACGGTGCGGGCGCTGGCCACCCGGCAGGCCATGGTGCAGAAGCTGCGGGACGAACTCAAGATCGCCCAGCTGTCGGTCAACGGCGCGTACGGGGAGATGGCCAAGCTGCAGGAGGAGATGCAGACGGCCGCCTCCATCCAGCGGGCCCACATGCCCCGCAGGATCCCCGCGCTCAACGGGGTGCAGGTGGGCGTGGTCTATCGCCCCGCGACCTACGTGTCGGGGGACATCTACGACATCGCGCAGCTCGACGAGCACCGGTCGGCGTTCTTCATCGCCGACGCCGTCGGGCACGGGGTGCCGGCGGCGCTGATGACCATGATCATCGCGTGCGGGCTGCACAAGCTCGACGGCGTCGGGCCGGACGCCCGCGTGGTGCCGCCGGCCGAGGCGCTGTTCCGGCTCAACAACGCCATGACCGAGCACACGGGCGGCTCGTCGCGCTTCGCCACCGCCGTGTACGGCGTGTTCGACGCGCGGACCGGCGAGGTGACGATCGCCGGGGCGGGGCACCCGCCGCCGATCATCGTGCGCCAGGGCGGCGCGAGCATCGACCGGATCGAGCCGGACGGGCCGCTGCTGGGCGTGTTCGCGGGGGCGGACTTCGGGCAGACCACCGTGCGGCTGGACCCGGGCGACCTGATGATCCTGTTCAGCGACGGGTTCGAGGTGGCCTTCCCCAAGGCCGGCAGCGAAGGCGACGACTTCAAGCGTCCGACGCTGACCTATCTGGACAAGCTGGCGCACGCCGGCGACGCGGGCGTGCCGCTGGCCGAGGCGGTGGAGGCTCTGGAACGCGAGCTGGACAACGCGTCGGGGTCGCTGCACCAGCCGGACGACATCACGGCGCTGTTCGTGGCGCCGACGGGGGCGGCGGTCGAGGCGTCATAGCCGCGGGCGTGAGCACGCGGACGTTGCACGGGGTCGTGGTACGGAACGGGAGTCCGCGAGCTTACGCTCGCGGCTGGGACGGTCAGGTGCGGCGCGAGCGGAGGACCTCGTCGCGTTCGACGAGGCCGTCGCGGAGTCGGAAGATGCGTTCGCAACGGTCGGCGACGGAGTCGTCGTGGGTGACCATGATGATGGTCATGCCCTCCTGGTGCAGGCCCTCGAACATGGTGAGGATGGCCTCGCCGGTCTTGGAGTCGAGGTTGCCGGTGGGCTCGTCGGCCATGAGGATGACCGGGTCGGTGACGAGCGAGCGGGCGATGGCGACGCGCTGCTGCTGTCCGCCGGAGAGCTCGCGGGGGCGGTGGTGGACACGGTCCTCCAGGCCGACCATGGCGAGCTTCCTGCGGGCGCGTTCGAGGCGCTCGTGCTTGTGCACGCCCTGGTAGAAGAGGGGGACGGCGACGTTCTCCTCGACCGTCAGCTGGGGGATGAGGTTGAAGGCCTGGAAGACGAAGCCGATCTTGCGGCCGCGGAACGCGGAGAGTTCCTCGTCGTCGAGCTGTTCGGCGGGGGTGCCGTCGAGCAGGTAGCTGCCCGAGGTCGGCCGGTCGAGACAGCCGAGGATGTTCATCAGCGTGGACTTGCCCGAGCCGGAGGCGCCCATGATGGCCATGTACTGGCCCTTGGGGATGGTCAGGTCGACGCCGCGGAGGGCCTCGACCATGATCGAACCGTCGGGTTTGTAATAGGTCTTGCGGATATCGGTCAGCTCGGCGACGGGCGCAGGGACACCGGCGCGGGCGGGCGGGGCGTCGTGGCCGGGCTGGGTGGCGGTGGGCATGGTTGATCTACCGGTTCGGCGGCGGGGCGTTGCCGGATGTCCTGGGTTCGGCCCGTTGGGCCGACAGGGGGGCCGGGAAGCCCCATGCTCCGAGAAGGACAAGAGGAAGACCCGGCTCCGCGAGCCGGGCCACCGGGGTCATTCGGTCTCGGAGAGTTGGAGGCCGGCCAGGGCGGTGAGGGTGTCGGGGGCGAACTTGAAGACCTTGTCCAGGCCGGTGACCATGAGGACGGACATGACATCGTCGGTCACGCCGACGAGACGCATGCTGCGGCCCTGGGCGTCGAGCAGCTTGCGCAGGCGGAGCAGCTGGGCGATGTTGGACGAGTTGATGTAGGTGACCTCGCCGAAGTCCAGGACGGCGTGGGGGGTGGGCCCGGAGGCCTCGATCTTCTCGCAGATCAGGGCCAGCTCGTCGGAGAGCGCCGGCTCGTCGGCGAGGTTGGCCAGCAGGATCGTGTCGGACCATTCGACGGCCATGTCAGGGTTCTCCCGCGTTGTCGCCGGCCGGGCCGGGGGTGTCGGAGGGTGCGTCGGCGCCGGGCTTGTCATCGCTTTCTTCGACGCGGGCCGCCGCGACGACGCTGTCGCCCTCGTTGAGGCTGACGATGCGGACGCCCTGGGTGCCGCGCCCGTACTGCGAGATGGAGGCGGCGGGCATGCGGACGAGCTGGCCGCCGCGGGAGATGACGACCACGTCCTCCTCCTCGCGGACGCCGATGGCGGCCACGGACGGCCCGTTGCGTTCGGTGGTCCTGATGTCCTGTCGCCCCTTGCCGCCGCGGGACTGGCTGCGCATCGGCCCGGACTCGGGCTGGACGCGGTACTCGTCGACCGGCGTGCGCTTGCCGTAGCCGTTTTCGGAGATGGTCAGCAGGCAGAGGTTGGCGTCCAGGGCTTCGGGGGCGGTGTGCCAGACGTCCGGGTCGCTGGCGTCGGGGACCATCGGGATGGCGAGCATGCCCACCACCGTGGCGTCCTCGGCCAGCTCGATCCCCTTGACCCCCGCGGCGGCGCGGCCCATGTCGCGGGCGTCGGTCTCGGGGAAGCGGATGGCCATGCCGTTGGAGGTCACCAGCATCAGGTCGTCGTTGCCGGTGGTCAGGGAGACGCCCAGCAGGGCGTCGTCCTCGCGGAGCCCCACGGCGATGATGCCCGAGCGGTTGACGTTGGCGTAGGCCTTCAGGGCGGTGCGCTTGATCACGCCCGCGCGGGAGACGAAGGTGAGGAAGTGGCTGCCGGATTCGAAGTCCCGCACCGCCAGGTACGCGCACGTGCGCTCGCCCTCCTTGAGATCGATGAAGTTGATGATGGGCCGGCCCTTGCTGGTGCGGCTCATCTCGGGCAGCTCGTAGACCTTGATCTTGAACACGCGTCCGGTGTCGGTGAAGCACAGCAGGTCGTCGTGGGTGGAGGCGACGAAGAGGTGCTCGATGAAGTCGTCGTCCTTGGACTCGCCCGCGCGGATGCCCTTGCCGCCGCGTCCCTGGGCGCGGTAGGTCTCGGCGGGCAGGCGCTTGCAGTAGCCCTGGTGGGAGATGGTCACCGCCATGTCCTGCTCCTGGATCAGGGCGGCGATGTCGATGTCGCCGGCGGCGTCCTCGATGGAGGTGCGCCGGTCGCGCCCGTAGCGGGCCTTCATCTCCTCGCAGTCGGCGACGATGATGTCCAGCACGCGGCGGTGCTCGGCGAGGATGATCTCGTAGCCCTCGATCTCCTCGACCAGGCGGGTGTAGTCGTTGACCAGGCGCTCGATCTCCAGGCCGACCAGCTGGATCAGGCGCATGGCGCCGATGGTCTCGGCCTGCACGCGGGTCAGGGCGATGCCGCCGCGGGGGTCGGCATCGCGGACCATCTTCATCAGGCGCGGGGGGATCATCGGCGCGGCCGGGTGGCCGGCGGGGATGGTGTAGCGCCGGTCCATGAGCTTCTGGATGGCCTCCTCGCGGGTCTTGCTGGCCTTGATCAGCGCGATGATCTCGTCGATGTCGACGACGGCGTAGATCATGCCCTCGAGGATGTGCGCCCGCTTCTTGGCCTCACGCAGCAGGTGCTGGGTGCGGCGGCGGATGACCTCGACGCGGTGGTCGATGAAGCACTCGATCAGCTCCTTGAGGCCCAGGGTCCGGGGCTGGCGGTTGACCAGCGCGATGTTGATGATGCTGAAGGTCTGCTGCAGCGGGGTGCACTGGTAGAGCTGGTTCTCGACCACGGCCGGGTCGGCGCCCTTCTTGAGCTCGATGACGATGCGGGTCTGGGCGTTGCGGCCGGACTCGTTGCGGACGTCGGAGATGTCCTTGATGCGCTCTTCCTTGACGGACTCGACGATCTTCTCGACCAGCGTGTTCTGCACCAGGGAGAAGGGGATCTCGTCGATGACGAGCTGCTGGCGGGCGTTGCCGAACTCCTCGACGTGCACCTCGCCGCGCACGGTGACGCGCCCGCGTCCGGACTGGTACGCCTCCAGGATGCCGCGTCGCCCGAGGATGCGCCCGCCGGTGGGGAAGTCCGGGCCCTGGACGCCGCGCCGCACGATGGCGCCCGACTCGTCCTTCTCGTCGGTCATCAGGTCGGCCAGCGAGATCGCCGGATCGTTGACCACGCGGATGATGGCGTCGAAGATCTCGGCGGGGTTGTGCGGGGGCAGGCTGGTGGCCATGCCCACGGCGATGCCCATGCCGCCGTTGATCAGCAGGTTGGGGAACCGGCCCGGCAGGACCGTGGGCTCCTGCAGGCGGTCGTCGTAGTTGGCCTGGAAGTCGACGGTGTCGAGCTTGATGTCGGCGAGCATGTCCACGGCGGCGTGGGTCATGCGGGCCTCGGTGTACCGCATCGCGGCCGGCGGGTCGCCGTCGATGGAGCCGAAGTTGCCCTGGGGATCGACCAGCGGGACGGACATCTTCCACGGCTGGGCCATGCCGACCATGGTGGGATAGATGACCGATTCGCCGTGGGGGTGGTAGTTGCCGGAGGTGTCGCCGCAGATCTTGGCGCACTTGAGGTGCTTCCTGCCGGGGCGGAGATTGAGGTCGTGCATGGCGACCAGGATGCGTCGCTGGCTGGGCTTGAGGCCGTCGCGGACGTCGGGCAGGGCCCGGTCCATGATGGTGCTCATGGCGTAGGTCAGGTACGAGTCCTGCAGCTCGCGCTCGATCTCCAGATCCACCACGCCGACGTGCGCGGACCGCTCCGGCAGGTCGGATTCGGGCTGCTGCGGGGGGGTGGGATCGGGCATCGGCGGCGTGCGGTCGTCGGGCATTCGGGGCTCCGCGGAACGGGCCGCGGCACGCCGGCGAGCCGCCCGCGCGCCCGGCGGGCGAATCGCGGAAAATCATAGGCGAGCCGGTCCCGCGCGGCCCGGTTTTTCATGCCCGGAGCGGGCCGGGGGCACGCGGCGGGGCGATCGACTAAATCACTGCGGAACAGCCGGTTGCGCCGTCGCTGCCCGGCGGGCGAGGGCGTTCATCGCGTCGACGGTTTCGCACACCGTCAGCAGCGCCAGCGCGCCCGCCTCCAGGCTCGCCACCGGCTCCCAGACCGCCGGACGGACACCCCACGCGGCCTGCTCGGGCAGGCGGGCGAGGAACAGCGCGTCGTCGGTGATCGCCAGCTGGCGGACGAAGCGCAGACCCTCGGTCACGCGCACCAGCTCGGCGGGCGCCCGGCCCGACGCGGCCGAGCCGGGCGTGAGGCGTTCGTCGCCCATCATGGAGGCCAGCGCGGCCAGCGGACGCATGCTCTGCCACGTGGGCAGGACCGACCGTCCCCGGGTGAACACGATGCCCCCGGCCAGGTCGGCGTCGGCCGGGCGCAGGTCGGCGCGGCGGAGCTGGTGATCCCAGACGAGCGAGCGCATCTCGTCGAGGGCGGCGGCGGCGGGCAGGTCGCCCTCGGGGTGCAGGGCCAGCTCGGCCCACACCAGGAACGGGGTCTGCGCCACCAGCTGGCCCTGGGCCGCGGCGGCGTCGCGGAACGCGGCCCGCACGGCCGACTCGGCCCGCTCGCGGGTGATCGACGCGTCGAGCTGGCCCGACAGCACCAGCGCCCAGGCGATCAGACCCCGGGCGGCCGGGGGCACGTCCGTCGCGAACGAACCGGCCGCGGGGTCGTAGGCCCGGCGCAGGGTGTCGAGGACGCGCGCCTGGAGGGCATCGAACTGCGGCTCGCCGGCGCGGTCGGCCGGGTCGAGCCGGGACAGGGCGGCGGCGACCATCGCCGCCGCGGTGGACGTGGACCAGGGCGTGGTTTCCTCGCTCTCGACCGCCGACAGATCCCGGAGGATGCGCACCGCGGCCCGCCTCGAGTCGGGGGCGTCCGCGCCGCCCAGCTCGGCGTGGCGCAGCAGCGCGAAGGCGACCAGCGCCTGCTCGAACGCCGGCGCAACCACGGGCGAGGCGGCGCCCGTGACGATGCGCAGGTCGCCCGAGAGCCCGTAGCGCTCGACGCCCGGCCACAGGCGGCCGCGCAGGTGGGCGGCGATGGCGTCGCCCATGGCGCGGACCGAGCCGGTGCGCAGCTCGTCGGGCCCGATGCGGCGCTGGCCGCGATCGAGGAAGACCGGCGCGGCCTCGGCGTAGGGCATGGCCACGTGCAGCACCGGGGCCCGGGAGAAGCGGAAGCCGGCCTCGAGCAGTTCGGACACCGGCCGCAGGGCGGTGGCGCCCGAGCCGCTCAGCTCGGCGGCCAGCGCGCTGAGCTCGCGGGCGGGGTCGACGCCCCGGGTGAGCTGGGAATCGACGCCGGAGACGAGCGTCCGCCGGTCTGGCCCGGCGCCGACGGACACCACCAGGGCCTCGGCCCCGGGCGAGGTTCCCGCCAGGGGCAGGGACAGTTCGGACTCGGGGATGGGGACGGGGGTGGCGTAGAACTCCAGCGATACGGTCACACGCCGGGCCAGCTCGGCGGTGCGGTCGTCGGCCAGGGCGTCGTTGGGGACGGAAAGCTTGGAGCGGGCCTCGCGGACCGCCTCGGCGGCGGCCCGGGCCAGCGGGGACGACCCGTCGGGCCCGGAGGGGTCTTCCGCCAGGGCGGTGGCGCGGGCGAGGACGCGGCCGTCGAGGCGGAGGGTGACGCACACACCCCAGGTGTCGGGAACGGGCTCGGCCGGGGTGGAGGGGACGGACCAGTCCTGGATCCAGCCGCGGACGGCGGCGTGGGCGGTCAGGGCATCGGCGGGGCCGGGCAGGGGCTGGGCGGCGGCGGGTCCGAGAAAGCAGGCCGCGGCGAGGGCGGTGGCGATGGATTGGGGCATTCGGAGGGATGGGCGTTGACGGCGCGCGTGGGTTTGTGGCAACATGGTGTGGTCGCGGGCCACCACGCCCGCACGCGCGGCCGGGGCTTGGGGGGGAGTGGGCCCGGTTGGCACGGTCCGGCACGCGGGTTGTTGAGTGAGTGGTGACAACCTCAGAAAGGACTCGACCATGCGTCTCATGCAGCAGACCTTCCTCATGACGGATCTTCGCAAGCGGCTCGTCCTGCTCAGCCTGCTGAGCTTCGTGGCCCTGTGCTGATCCGACCGTTCGGACCCGCCCGCCGGTGACCGGCGGCGGCGGGTCCTGTCCGGCGGGACCGCGGCCGAGCCGCGGCTTTTCCGGCGACTGATGTGTCCGCAGACTGTACCCGTGCGGTTCGGGCGAGGGCCCGGGCCGGGACGATTCCCTCGGTTGCTCGACTTCCTGGTTGCACGAAAACGCCCCGGCGGGAGGATCCCGCCGGGGCGTGCGTTTTTGGGGGCGGAGCGCCGACCTCCCAAGATTCAGTTCGCCGCTCCCTTGCAGTCGCGGCTTGTTGGGAGGTCAGAACTGGATCTTGTCGGTGCCCATCGCGCCGTGGTCGTCCATGCCGCCGCGGGCGGGCTTGCGGGGGCCGGAATAGCCGCCGGTGTCGCCCGAGTCGGTGTCCTGGCCGGTGGCGTCGCCCCACTGGGCGCGCTTCAGGGACAGGCCGATCTTGCGGTCGGAGGTGTCGACGCGGAGGATCTTGACGTCGATCTCCTCGTTCTGGCTGACGACGTCCTGCGGGTTCTCGACCTTGTGGTCGGCCAGCTCGGAGATGTGCAGCAGGCCCTCGAGATCGTCCTCCAGCTCGACGAAGACGCCGAAGTTGGTGATCTTGGTGACCTTGCCGCGGACGACCATGCCCGGCTGGTAGGCGCTGGGGATGGCGTCGACCCACGGGTCCTCGGTGAGCTGCTTGACGCCCAGGCTGATGCGCTGCTTGTCCTGGTCGACCTCGAGGACGACGCACTGGACCTCGTCGCCCTTCTTGTAGAGCTCGTTGGGGTGGGTGACCTTCTTGGTCCAGGACATGTCGGAGATGTGCAGCAGGCCGTCGATGCCGGGCTCGATCTCGACGAAGGCGCCGTAGTTGGCCAGGTTGCGGACGGTGCCGTTGATGATGGTCCCGGGGGGGTACTTCTCGGTGACGAGCTCCCAGGGGTTGACCTCGGTCTGCTTCATGCCCAGCGAGATCTCGTGCTTGTTCTTGTCGATCTCGAGGACGACCACGTCGACCTCGTCGCCGACGCTGACCATCTCGGACGGGTGGTTGACGCGGCGGGTCCAGGACATCTCGGAGATGTGCACGAGGCCCTCGATGCCGTCCTCCAGGCGGATGAAGGCGCCGTAGGACATGATGTTGACCACCGCGCCCTTGACGCGCGAGCCGACGGGGAACTTGGCCTCGATCTCCTCCCAGGGGCTCGACTCGGTCTGCTTGAGACCCAGGGCGATCTTCTCCTTGTCGCGGTCGATGTTGAGGACCTTGACCTCCACCTTGTCGTCGATGCGGAGCAGCTCGGAGGGGTGGTTGATGCGTCCCCAGGACATGTCGGTGATGTGCAGCAGGCCGTCGATGCCGCCCAGGTCGACGAAGGCGCCGAAGTCGGCGATGTTCTTGACGGTGCCGGTGACGATGTCGCCTTCCTTGATGGTCTCCATCAGGCGGCGCTTGGCGCTCTCGCGCTCGTGCTCGATGAGCTTGCGGCGGGAGATGACGATGTTGCGGCGCTCGGTGTCGATCTTGAGGATCTCGGCGCGGATCTTGCGGCCGATGAAGTCGCCCAGCTCGTGCGGGCGGCGGATGTCGACCTGGCTGGCGGGCATGAACACGGGCACGCCGATGTCGACGAGCAGGCCGCCCTTGATCTTGCGCATGACGGTGCCCTCGATCTGGTCGCCCTCGCGGGTGGTGTCCACGATGCGCTGCCAGGCGATCTGGCGGTCGGCCTTGCGCTTGGAGAGCTGGATGAGCCCGCCCTCGCCCTCGAGCGACTCGAGGAGGACGTCGATCTCGTCGCCGACGCGGAGTTCGCTGAGGTTGGGGAACTCCTCGCGGGGGATCAGGCCCTCGCTCTTGAGGCCGACGTCGACGACGACATCGTCGCCGGCGAAGCCGATCACGCGTCCCTTGATGAGCTTGCCGGCGCGCAGGTCGTTGGCCTGGTCGATCAGCACGGCGTCCATGCTGTCGTCCTGGCCGGCCTTGGAGCCGAACATCTCGCTGAGCAGGGCCATGGCCTCGTCGTCGCCGATGCCCAGCGAAGCGATCAGGGTCTCGTCGATCATCTGTGAATCCTCTCCCCGGCCCGATGGGGGCCGGGATCCGGGCGGGGCTTGCCTGCGCTGCCGGCCGATCGGGCGGCGTGGGGCTCCGCGTCCGCCGCCCGGTCTGGGCCGGGCGGTCGCCCGGGTCCGGCGGGGCCGGGTCCGGGGCGTTGGGGTGCGTTTCGGATGGGCCGCCCCCCGGAACGCCCGGGGCGCGGCATCGGCCTGTGTCCCGCGTTCGGCGGGGTCGAGAGTTTAGCCGGCTGCCGCGGAAAAAGCGGGCGTGGCGTGCGCATTCGACCAAAATGAAAGAGGTTGCGTGATCCGGTCGATGCTTGGATTGCTTGGACTTTCCCCGGCGAGGGGTATGATCCAGACCATGGTCCGGCTTGAGGGAAAGCCGACCGATTCCGGCGGATCAGCCCGCCGCGAACCGACCCCGGCAACGGGGAATGGAAGCTGAGCCAGACCCGGGGTGTTCCGGGCACAGAGAGCAGGTCCCATCTCATGAGCGCCACCGCCACGCCGATCCACGCCACCGAGCTGCCCCGGGGGTCTGTGACCGAGGAACTGGGTTTCCCCACGGACCCGAACAATCTCTATACGCAGACCGTCAACACCATGCTCGACGCGGCCGAGCTGATCAACCTCAAGCACCGCACCCGCATCATCCTGGCCCAGCCCAAGAACGAGATCATGGTGCATTTCCCGGTCCTGATGGACGACGGGCACCACAAGCTGTTCAAGGGCTACCGCATCCAGCACAACAACGCCCTGGGCCCGTACAAGGGCGGCTTCCGCTTCCACGAGGACGTGCACCTGGACGACGTCAAGTCGCTGGCGTTCCTGATGACCATGAAGTGCGCCCTGGTCCGCGTGCCCTTCGGCGGCGGCAAGGGCGGCGTCAAGTGCAACCCCCGCGAGCTGTCCCGGGGCGAGCTGGAGCGTGTGACGCGCCGGTACTGCTCGGCCATCATGGACCAGATCGGGCCGGACGTGGACATCCCCGCCCCGGACGTGGGCACCAACGCCCAGATCATGGCCTGGTTCGCGGACACCTACATGATGTCCAGCGGGCACCAGCACCACGACGCCATCCGCGTGGTCACCGGCAAGCCGGTGGAGTTCGGCGGCTCGGCCGGTCGTGAGAAGGCCACCGGCCAGGGCGTGGCCGACGTGCTCAGCGAGATGCTCCCGGGCATCGGCATCCCCCTGCAGGGCATGAAGGTCAGCCTGCTGGGCTTCGGCAACGTGAACGGCTGGGGCGGACGCATCCTCCAGGACATGGGCGCCAAGATCGTGGCGGTCATGGACCACACCGGCGGGCTGCGCAACGACAACGGCATCGACTGCCACAAGCTGTTCGAGCACAACATGCAGACCGGCGGCGTGAAGGGCTACGCCGAGGCCGACGCGATCGGCGAGGAGGACTTCTACCGCACGCCGGTGGACGTGTTCATCCCCGGCGCGCTCGAGCAGATGGTGCAGGCCAAGCAGGCCGACTGGCTGGACTGCAAGGTCATGGCCGAGGCCGCCAACGCCCCGTGCGATCCCTCGGGCGACCGCCGCCTGATGGAGAAGGGCATCGAGGTCATCCCCGCCATCCTGGCCAACGCGGGCGGCGTGACGGTGTCGTACTTCGAGTGGGTGCAGAACAAGAACGCCGTGACCTGGTCGGCCGAGCAGGTGGACCGCGAGCTGAACCGCCACATGGTCGTCGCGGCCCAGCGGACGCTCAACACCCGCGCCACGCTCAAGTGCTCGCTGCGCGAAGCGGCCTTCGCCACCGCGCTCGAGCACATCGGGGCGGCCTACAAGGTCCGCGGGATCTTCCCGTAAGCGTCGATAGGTCAAGAACTTAGGGAAAGCCCCCTGGCAGTAGGGGGTTTTTTGATTTTCCCAGTTGCAATCTACGGAAATATCCGTATGTTGTGGCTATGAAGCCCCTCATCAGCTCGATCGTCCTCGGCGCGACAACTTTTGCAGCACAAGCTCAAGTCATTGGTGGACAGCCGATCGGTGCCTTTCTGAACTGCTGGCCGGAGCATCTCAGCCAGTTGCCAGCGCCGCCAGCGTCGTGTGTTCATCAAGGAACGTCCTACAACGTTCTAGAGTACTCCGAGGTAACGACAACTACCACACATACTCTGTTCTCGTTTGTCGTCAGAGGCCGATGTGGTACATGGCCGTGCGGCAGCTCGCCACCGTTAACGCAAGGCGACTGCGGATTGACGCTCTCGAGAGAAATCTGCTGGAGTGTCGGCGGGTCGGTATCGGTAGAAGGCAGGACGGGCCTGTTGATCAACCTGTTCGGAGAACTCGGGGTCACCGTATCCATCAATGGTGAGTTTACCAGTTGCAGGACCACGCAGTATCACGGCGGTGTGTCGCAACCGATCAGCCATTGTATGGAAGCCGACTGCGAGATTTTTGAAGTCAAAACGAAGGCCACCGGTACTGTCAAGGAGCACGCAGAAATGGCATCCTGGCAATGCACAATGGGTTCGGGTGCCATCATCGACGCGGCGACCCGGTGCGGTACGAAGCAGTCGAGCGGTACCGTGGACATTGATGCCCAGTCGGGCGGAGGATTCAGCCCGGAGAGGCCGCACTCGAACTGCAATCCATGCGGCGCAAGCTGCTGATGAGCCCGTCGTGCAGAGGAGGGATTTATGCTTCACCTATTCGCGTTCTGTTGCCTGCTGAACATCTCGTACACGGACCAACCTACGGTCACACTCATCCCGAACACGGGGGAAGTCGATGAAACCCCGTCGGAGTCATGGCAGCTTCTGAGCAAGGCACGAGGATTGAAAGCCGCGGGCAGCCAGGGTTACGGTGATTTCTATCGGCGAGCTGCGTGGGCTGCGCGCCGCGATGCGCCGGAGGATGTTTCTGTCGCGGTACTGATTCTGGATGAGTTGTTAGCCTCACCGGAGTCCGTATTCGATGTTTTTGATGCACAGCGCAGCGCGGGCCAGATGTACATAAGTGATGAGAACTGGGCTGAATCGCTGAACCGATACCGGGCGTCCCTCCAGCTTGCTCGCATCGATCCGATGCTGGTCGAGGCCCACCCAGTGCTGTTCGTTTCAGTCATGCAGGGCGCGACAATCGCCGCGGCGTCCATGCGGGACCCTGCCTTGGCGGCCGGGTTCGCCGTCGAGTTGCGGGATCACCCCTTCGTCCGCATCCCCGTCTCGGCGAAGCGGGCGGCCTCTCTCTCCGCTGCCCGATATTTCTTTCAGGCCGGTGATGCCGAAGCGTGTGTGGCCGCGTGGACCCGTGCGTCGCAGATTGCCCCCGACCTGTTCTCCGGGCGCAACGGCGTTCACACCCGTCTTGAACGGGCGAATGCGTTGGCCGACCTGCTGAACTCTGTTGAGCCGCTCGAAGATTTGTGGAACGCACAGGGCGTGCGCGACTACGACACCAGCCTCCTGATCGCGTTGAACCTTGCCGCTCGGTACAAAGCAACGGGCCAACCCTGGGCTGACGAGTCGGCTTACTCGGTGCTGTCAGAAGCCTGGAACGAGTTCGTTGCCCGCGAACAGCACTGGCGATCGACGTTGGAACCTGCGGACCTCGCCGCACTGACCCATCACTCCAAGATCCTGCTGCACCGCGCGACGGGGATGGCCATCACTCTGGAACTCTGGGGCGAGGTCCTCGGCCTGGCCCAGGCATACCAAGAGCGATTCGACTCCGCGTCTGACCGCCGTGGTGCCGCGTGGATTTCGATTGCGATGGCCGAGCTAAACAATAACTGAGCTCCCCACCAGTCCTTTGAGAAGAGGATTGGAGGGGTTCACGGCCGGTCACGCACGCGTTCTTCCGGCGAGGCCTGGGCGTAGCGGCGGAGCAGTTCGACGATGCGGGGCTGGTTGCGGTCGACCCGGAGCGAGGCCCGCATGGCCTCGACCGCACGCTCGCGGGCTTGGCCGTCGGCCTTGCCCGACCAGAGGTAGTTGTTCAGCTCGCACACCGCCACGCCGTTGAGGGCGGGCGGGTAGGCCGGGTCGAGCTCCATGGAGGCCTTGAAGGCGGCCAGGCTCTCGTCGTAGCGGCGCAGGCGGAACAGGCCCGAGCCGAGGCGTTCGTAGGCCACCGGCGTGGGCTCGGCGGCGACGACCTCGGACAGCGCCCCCACCATCTCGGCGTAGCGGCCGAGCTCGTTGAAGCTCTCGGCCATGTTGAGCAGCAGGCCGGGCGCGGGCTTGGGGAGCAGCTCGGCGGCCTGGCGGTACTCGATCACGGCCTCCTCGTGGCGGTTGAGCGCCGCGTAAACGGTGCCCAGCTGCATGCGGGCCTCGCCGGAGCGGGGGCGGGCCTCGGTGGCCCGCTGGGCGTAGGGCAGGGCCTGCTCGGGGTTGCCCGATTCGAGGTAGGCCGTCGAGAGCCCGAGCACGGCGTCGTAGTCGCTGGGGCGGATCGACAGGGCCCGGAGGTAGGCGCGGGTGGCTTCCTCGGTGCGTCCCAGCGTGCGGAGCACGGCGGCGTGGCGGAACTGGGCGTCGAAGTTCCGCGGTTCGGCGCGGGCGGCGGCGGCGAAGCTGCGCTCGGCCAGGGCGGGCTCGCCCATCTCCAGGTGCAGGTCGCCGGCCTCGAGCAGGGCCGGGGTGAATCGCGGGTTGAAGGCGATGGCGCGTTCGAGCTCCGCCAGCGCCGTGCCGATGTCGCCCATGGCCCGCAGCTCGCGGGCGCGGGCGAGCGCCTCGCCCTCGCGGGTGCCGGCGCCGGGGGCGGGGGCCGCCATGTCGTCGGGGGTCAGCACCGGCTCACGCTGCTCGGGGGGCTGCTGGGCGGGGACGGGGGGCCGCTCGTTGACCAGGTACCGGGTGCTGGGCCGCTGGTCGACCACCACGGTGCGGGGTTCGGCCGGGGCGGGCTGGCCGGCGGGGGCGGGCGTCGGGGCCCGGGCGGCGGCAGGGGTCTCGGCCTGGATCTCGGCCTGGCGCTGGGCCTCGGCCCGCTCGGCGCGTCTGGCTTCCTGGCGTTCCTGGAACCTTTTGCAGCCCGTGCCCGAGAGCAGCACCGAGAGAAGGAGCGAACCTGTCGCGACAGTCCTGAGCATGGTCATGGTCCGATCTTATCTCAAGCCACCGGGGCGTACACTGGACGGAGGTATCGACCATGACAACGCTGCCACTCCATGCGCGGATCGCGCTGATTACCGGTTCCAGCGCGGGGATCGGCCACGCCGTGGCCTGCGAACTGGCCACGCTGGGCGCGCGGGTGGCCATCAACGCCCGGCGGGACGAGCGTCTCGTGGCCCTGGCCCAGGAAATCGCCGACCGCTGCGCCCCGGCCACCAAGGTCGCCGATCCGGAGCGGGTGGTGACCATCCCCGGCGACGCGGCCGACCCGGAGGTCATCCGGCGGATGCTCGACGAGCCCGAGGCCCGCTTCGGGGCGCCGGTGGACCTGGTGGTGGTCAACGCCGGGCGGGGGCTGGCGGGGTCGGTCCTGACCAGCGACGAGTCTCAATGGGAGGAAGTCGTCCGGATCAACCTGCTCGGGGCGGCCCGGCTGATCCGCGAGGCCGGGCGCCGGATGGCGGCCATGCAGGAGAAGCGGGCCTGGCCCAGGCACGCGGCGGACATCGTGGTGCTCGGCTCGACGGTCGGGCGGCACATCTCGCCGTTCTCGTCGATGTACGGGTCGACCAAGGCGGCGGTGGAATCGATGACCGAGGCGGCCCGGCGCGAACTGGGCCCCAAGGGCGTGCGGGTGACGCTGATCGAGCCGGGCATCGTCAAAAGCGAGTTCCAGGGCGTGGCGGGCTACGACGAGAAGTCCTTCGGCGCGCTGATGGACAAGTTCGGCCCGGTGCTGACGCCCGAGGACGTGGCGCGGACGATCGGGTTCATCGTGCGC
Organism: uncultured Phycisphaeraceae bacterium; assembly: GCA_964399525.1. Classification (GTDB taxonomy): domain Bacteria; phylum Planctomycetota; class Phycisphaerae; order Phycisphaerales; family UBA1924; genus UBA6054. The sequence goes on from CAYNRF010000017.1 coordinate 26,475, forward strand.
CAGCCGGCGGGGGTGCATGTGTGCGATGTGGTGATCCGGCCGACGCGGCAGGATTATCCCTGAGTTGGTGCAGCAGGGAACCCCACGATTCGCGGACTCATCGTGGGCGTGACCTAGCGTGGGAGTCGGAATCCCGCGATTGCATCGCGGGCGTCACGGA